>DAIRFP010000007.1:0-48328 GCA_036794995.1 Thermodesulfobacteriota bacterium
CGGTAGAGTTGCGCGCCTTTACCGGGTAAAATTTGGCTTGCTGGCATGGTTGTCCTCCTTGGCTACGAATCGAAATTGATCGAACTCGGCTCTTTCTCTTCCGTCGAATAAGTGATCAGAAAATTTACATCCGCGCCCGCGCGCGGGTAGTGCTCATCCAGAAACAGCCACTTAATGCCGACCTTGACAGTATCCATGGCGAGACCGCCGCGGGTGTGGTCGGACAGGAGGGCGCGGTGCACGTCGCCGATGATCTCCCCGAGCATTTTGCGCGGGCCACCCAAACATTCCTCTTCAACGACCACGCGCACGGCGACGCGGAGTTTTTCAAGGTAAATATCGTCTGGCAAATTCTCGGTGATTTCTTCATCTGGAATCACACCGGCCGCGGGGCGCTGCACCTTGTAGAGTTCGTAAGTGCCGCTGGCCACAGTGGACAGCGATGTCACGGCCTGCAAGGCGGCGTCGATGTTGTCGAGAATCTGATTTTGAATCGTGTCGGCCATGGATCTATAGGACTCCGGGGTTACCCTGTGACGAACTTGAACGCGCGCGCGATCTCTTGCGGCACGCGCTCTTTGAGATAGGCGCGGATTTTGTCGGTGATCCGTTTCCGCGAGAAGACCAGCGCCACCGATGGACCCTCGAGCTCGTTGATTCTTTGTCCCTTTTTACCCGCCGATTTTCCCCTGGTGAGAATGATTCTTGGACCGAAACGCTTAAACACACCGCGATGCCCGCTTTCGAGCACAGCGATGAAAGACCCGGGAATCAGCTTGCGCTGGGCGCCGTAACGCACGCCGCCAGGCGGTCGGCGCTTGGTCACCGTGCGCGGCGTCGGATTCATTTCATAGATGGGAATGCGCTCGCGCTTTGACGAAAACGCCGTCAAACGCGCTTCCGGCTTGTCTGTGGTCGCCTTTGTCACGGTGATATTTTTACGGATGGTCTTCTGTGCGCTGGCGCCAATGTCGGCCTGCACCTCGCGCACCGATAACGTGTAAGCGCCGGCGGCCGCTTTGTTGATGCCGGCGGCCGCGGCCTTCGGATAGCGGGCAACGCTCTGCTTTAACTTGCGCGAGAGCGCGGCGTGATCGGTGCTTACTTTGATCGCAATCGCCATTATTGATAGTTCCTCGGCACCCATTGAAAAGCGTCATCGGCGCCGCGCTTGTTGCGCGTGATCTCCCATGGCGGATTGATCACGACATTGTGGCCGCAATGTTGACAGATCGGGCGACCGATCGATGCTATCTCCCATGGCTTTTGCTTGCCGTAGAAGAAAACGATCTTGGCGCCCTTGGGCGGCGACCCGCGGTAGTTGTGATTATCGCGCAGCTGCGGCCAGCCATAGACTCCGTCGGTGACGTCCCAGCCTTTTTCATCTGGCCCTAGAATGTGGCGCAACCAACCTTGATCAGTGCCGAGATACTGCCGCGCATCATGTACGCTTTTGGCGCCGCTGAACTTTTCCCACACCTGCGCGCGCGCGCCCGCGTCCATCATCCACATTGACGCCTGATAGCAATTCAGCTCATCGAACGGCGTCATAAGCACCGGCCGGCGATAGATCAGAAAATCGTCGTCGCGCTGAAACAAGGCATCGAGATTGCCGAGCACGACGCAATCGAGATCGATGCTGACGAAACGGGGGCCAAAAAACTCCCTTGCGTCGCGGCTAAAAGCCTTGAGCCTAACGTAACAAGTATAGTGGTTTATGCCCCAGGCGGGATTGATTAGGTCGCGCCAATCGTCCCATAGCGGCAGCGGTTCGATTAAGCGGTCGAACTCGGACTCGGCGAAGTCGGTGACGACAATGAACCGATGCGGAATAGTCAGATTGCGGTGGATCATGCGCGCCCAGGTGTTGGCGTGCTGCGGACCGTAGAGATTCCGCTCACCCTTCCATAGCCAGCCAACGATGGTTAGCGGCGCGACGTTCGTCTGGGTGCCGGCGTAACCGTTGGTCGCTTGGGCAACGCCGTTGTCCGCGGCGCCGTTATAGTCGAGTGTGCTTTCCATAAAATAGTAAGGGGGAACACCGGGGAGACTGGGGTCTCCGCGATCTCCCCCCTTCGGCGAAACCTATCTCCTCAATTACGACGTGGCGCCGTTGTCGAGTAGAATGACCGCCCTGGGCTTGGCGCAGATACAAAGCGGGTTCATCTGCGCTTCAATTACAATACCTTTGCCCATCGGCATCATTTCCGAGCGCACCTCGATCGGCAGACCGTTGGGGTCGGGAATTTGATTGACCCGGTCGATGTAATCGCTTGGGCCGTTCTTTTGCAGAAACAGCCCAGATTTCACCGGGTATAAATGGGCCTGATCCGCGGTGACGAAATTCACGCCGCCCACGGAGCCGCGGTAATTTTCCCAAATAACACCGCCGAAATCGAAAGCCTGATAAGGGTTCATCGAGCCATCGCGAAGAGAGACATTCGCGTTTGAGCTCTGATAGGTGTCGCGCACTTTGGCGTGATCAATGAACTGATCATAAAACGTATTGCCGCAGATAGCGCGCCAACCGATTATCGCGTTGTCTTCGCCGAGCGCATCGAGCGACATGCGGATCGCCTGATTGATCTTCTGGCGAATGTTGGTCGTGGCAGAGCTGAACGCCATGTTCAAGGTCTGTTGGGCTACCGCGAACTCGGTGAACAGATTGTAAATAACGCTGGTGCCGTTGGCGTCCAGAATCACACCTTTGAGAGCACCCAGCCTGTGCCACTCTAGCGTGGCCATCAGCTTGCGCCGCATGGAGCGCAGCTTTCGATCCCGCATTGTCTCGACCGTCATCCGCATCTCGGACGGGGTGCGGCCAACCGCATAGGCGCGGACATCCTGAAGTTCGGTCGCGTTGATGCTGTCGGTCATCGGGATATGCGGCACGACGAAAGTCCGGACCTTGCGCCCGTTGGTCGTGTTGGCCGTCGGCACGCCGCCATAGGGTGCCGTCGGCACCAGCGCGAGGGTTTCCGGGTCCTCTTCGATGATAACGGTCCGGCTTGCAATGCCTTCTGACTCGAAGAGGTTTTGTCTCTCCAGCTGGTTCGGTAAATGATCTTGGTGGCTAATCGCGTCGGTAAGCGCCGCCATCGTGAAGCTGTCTTGAAATGCGTCGATAATGTCGGGCATGAGCGTTTCCTCCGGGAACTGTTTTTATAATTCGATTAGTGACTCACTCACATTGCCGCGGCTTACACTCCGTCGCGAACCAGGATGGGCGGCGTTAGCGCTTCCAGATCGGCGACGCCATTGGTGATGCCGGTCGCGTCGTTAGCCCCCCAGCCTAATAGATCCTTGTTGACTTCCGCGCCTTGGAACAGAATCACACCGGCCTTGTCGCCGTCGGTGGCGTCGACGTTTTCCCCGATCAGTACACCCGCGGCGGCCTGCGTGCCGTCGCTGGCGCCGTTGGCATAGATTGCGTATTTGCCGCTGGCGGTGATTTTGCCGACGACATCGCCCATCTTCAAAACTTGATTGTCGACAATGGTCACGTTCTTGCGCGATTGATTGCCAGGCAGCTCGGACAGAACTAAGCCGGCATAGACTCGCTCGGTTTCATTGGACATGATTTCCTCCTATGGTCAGTCGCCGAAAAATCTTTCTTATAGTTTTGGTTTATAGCGTTCGTAGATTGCGCGCGAATCGAACGGCTTCGCCCCTCTTGGCACGCCGCTGGTTTCGTCTTTTTGCTTGTTGTCAATTTCCGCGGTATCGAGAGCGGCCTTGATCATCAAAAGATTTTTGCCGACCTCGTCGGGGTCGAGATTGGCGGCAATGTATTTCGCGGCCCGCTCTGGCAGCCCCGCTGCGGCGCACCGGTTGCGGATCTCCACTGCATGAACGAAACGCTTTTGCACGTCGGACAGTCTGGCCCCGCTCTTGAAAAGCTCGGCGGCCATGTCCGGCAGACCGAATTCGTTGCATAAGCGGGAGATCTCCGCGGCCTCGCTGCGCAGAGTGTCGGTGTCTATATCGAGGATCTCGATACGATTTCCCTCGGCACCCGCGGGCTGCGGCGCTGGAGCAGGCGCCGCAGCTTGCGTGCTGGTTGGGGCGGGCACTACACTGGCAGACAATGAGGCAATTACTTCTTTTGGCGCGGACTTGAAGCGATCAGCGAAGTCGACGCGGGCGGCCATCTTGACGGCGTCGGTGACCTCGTCAGCGAGACCGGCCTCGACCGCTTCTTGGGCGCTAAACCAGGTGTCGTTGGTCATCCACTTTCTCACGTCGTCGGCCGACTTCCCTGTCTTGACCATGTAGGTCGATTGCAACGCGCCGGCGATTTTTTCGAGACTGTCGGCCGTGTCGCGCATATCGTCGGCGTCGCCGATAACGACCGCCAGGGGGTCATGAATGAACATGAAAGTGTTGGACGGCATGACGACCTTATCGCCGGCCATGGCGATGATCGAGGCAATCGACGCGGCGATGCCGTAGACTTCGACGGTCACCTTGGCCTGGTGGCGCTTGAGCGCGTTGTAGATGGCGATGCCGTCGAACACCTCGCCGCCGTCACTGTTTATTCGCACCTTGATGCGGGTGATGTTGTCGCCGAGCGTTTTCAGATCGGCGATGAAATCGCGGGCGTTGACGCCCCAGTATCCGATGTAGTCGAAAATGTCGATGATAGCTTCGTTGTCGTTCTGCGCCTTGATCGAGTACCAAGTTTTCAAAGTGACCTCCTGAAAAAAGAAAAAGGCCGATCCGCCGTGCACAGATCGGCCTTTTCTTCCGGCTTTCATGGGCCGTTCCCATAACCCGCCCGTCGACGGCCAGTGGGAAATCTATTCAAATACGAGATTAAAGTTAGCGGCCCGAAGGCGCAACAATCAATCTTGGTCGCTGTCACGACCTGGCACAGTGGGACACTGATTGTTGAGAACCAGCTCGATTTGCTGGTAATGAATGCGCGTCAGCCGGCCGATTTTGACCGCGTGCAGATCGCCGCGGTCGATCATTCTGTAAACTGTTCTACGTGAAACATTGATCTCGCGGGCGGCTTCGTCTACACGGTACGAGCGCTTATGAAGCATATTGCGATTCCCTCTGATCGTCTTCGCTGGAGTCGTTTTGTTCTGCGGCGGGCGCCGGTGCGGCGAACTCGTCGCTTAGACCGAACTGCTTCGACCGGGCGGCGTCCTCGGCGCGCTCCCTGTCGATCTCGGTTACATCCTCGCCGTTGGAACTAAGCACGCGCTTGCGGCTGGTAAGACCGGCCTTGAGCCGGACCACGTCTGCGTTGGCGTCCTGGAGCTCGTGCAGATAGGGCCAGCCCTCGGGATGGCACTCGACGGCTGAATATTCTTCGCGCCGCGCGGCGAAGTCGGCGGGCGCGGCGACCGCGCCGCTCATCACGGCGAAGTCTATAAAGTCCTGCCAGATGGGAACGCACACCTGGGGAATGGTCAACAACCATCGGTCCTGCTCGATGCTGCGGTGATATTCGGCCAGGACGACGCGCAGCGTGCGGTCATTCAACTCGCTAAAATCCCATGAGATAAATTCGTAAGGAACGTCTTGGCCGGCGCCGATGCCGAGCAGCTGCTGGCGGACGAAGTCCTTATACCCGCCGCCGGTATTGTCACCCTCGAACAGCCGCACGTCTTCGCCCGGCAATAGTGATATGAAACTGCCAGGCTGAATATCTGTGATCGGTACACCGGCCGAGTCCCTCTGAATCGGTAGACCGGTCATCGGATCGAACTGGAAATCCTCTTCTGCCCAGTTCGGACGGGTTATGGTTCCGGTGTGGCCGGCCCGAGTCTTTTTTCTGAACAGCTCGGCGTCGTCGTACTCGTCAAAATCCTTCGCCTTTATCATCGCCTGGACGACCGCGGGCATGCCGCGGATCTGGCCGGGGCGCAGCGGGTCGTAGTGGTGCAAGATGGAGGCAGCTGGCACCGGCACGAGATCGTAAGCGGACACACCGCCGAACAAGGCGCCGTCGCCGGGGTGGTTGCGATACATCCAGTATGTCGTGCGCTTGCCGATGCCGTTGAATTGAACGCCGCCGTAGATCCGCGCGCTCAAGTCGGTGTAGCTCACGGGGCAAAATTCTGGCTCAAGTAGCTGATATTGGATCGGCACCGGCAGACCGTCTGAAAGCTGGCGTGGCCGGCGCCTTATAAATATCTCGCCGGCAGCACGGCGCGTCCGGACGGCGAGCCTAACCATGCCGTTAATATCGAGCATGCCATCGGCGTCCATGTATTTTGCCTGGCGGTTCCACAGAGCGTCGACTTCCTGGCGGAAGGTTTCATCGGGGGCGGCCGACTTCATAGTCACGCCGCAGCCGATTTCATTGGCCTCCCATGACTTGATACCTCGCGAGATCCATGGATTGTTGCGGACCTGATCCCGGGCGCGCGCGCGGATCTGCTCAACGTCGCGCAAGACCCCCTCGTTGGGGCCGACCATGCCGGGGCGCCACACGCCTAGACGGCGGCCCGTGGCGGCGGCGTCGTAGGCCGCGCGTGGTCTGAAGACTTTACGAATGAACTCGAACATCAAAGACCCTTTTCATAGCGCGCGCGGAATACCCGCGGCCGCGTTGCAGTCGTCAAGCTGGCGCCGATCTCCTCGGCCAGCGCGCGCAACTGATCGAGGGGAGCGTCGGCGTAAGACTCCATGCGGCCGCCCAGGTCGACGCTGGTCAATCGTTTACCGGACGCCTTCTTCAAGATAGCGTCCTTCAGCTGATCGAGGTCTTCTTGTGTCCATGCGATTGGCATAATCAGAAAAAACAAAAGCCGAATCCGCCGAGCACGGATTCGGCTTTGAAACTCGCCTGATCGACGCTGCCGCTTCCGCCCGTCGGCGTCCGGCAGAAAAATAAATTGTGGTGACGATAGCGCAAAGCGACGGGGCGCGCAAGCATTTCTTAATCAAGCGCAGACCTCACGCCAGCAGCTTGAGTAAATAGCCCCCGGCGCTGCCGACATCGATGGCTTGGATACCGCGCAGCGCGAGGCGGTTGGCCAGGCATGTCGCCGTCGGGCCGCAGGACAGCAGCGCGATTGTTGGCTCGGTCTCGACGATCGCCTGTTCGAGTTCGTCGATCTTACCGTAGGCCTCGCTGTGCGGGCAGGCGACGTGCTTCAACTTGCCGGCGGTGCGCTGCACCAGGGTGAATATCTTGTTGTCGCGTTCGCTCATGACGGTCACCCGCTTCTTTTCCCACAGACTTTGGAACAAGAGGGCGAAGTTTTTGGTTTGAATCCAGGGCGCGCTGTCGGGCCGAGTGACGAAAGCACTGTAATAAACCACGTCGGGATTAAGCAGCTTGGCGAAGCGCTCGGCGTGGCGGCACCAGTTCGTAAACTTCGGGCCGTCTGGACTCATCGTCGGGATGCCGACACAGAGATTTGCAGCGGGATACTGTAAAACCTTTAGCAGCTCGCCGCCGAGTTTGTCGTTTCCGGGCTCGCGGAAATAACCCTGACCGTCCATCAGTTTCAACTCGCCGTCGCCGAAGCGGGCGAGCGACTTGCCCTCTGAGCATTCTGTCAGCGTGTCCCACTCGCTTTTGATCCAACCGTATCTCATAGCTCCCTCACCCACGAAAAGCGCAACGGGTTTTTCGGCGTCGTGTCGCCGGCGGTTTCCTTGCGCTGGCGGCGGGCCCGCCATTCGCTGGTGTCTCGCGAAAGCGACCAATCGCTTGCGTCGGGAATTACGCTTCGCGTGTAGACCTCAAGCCGGATTGGCGGCGGCAGTAGCTCGACATGCTGGACCTCTTCAAGCCGTTTGAGAAAGGCGTTGCCGCCGCCCAGGGCGCCGGAATAGTCTTCGTCATAGCCGCCTGTCTTCCAGTAAATCTCCCGCCGGACAAGATAGCTGTCGACGTGCGGGTGAATCGGACCATACTCGGACTCATCGGGGAGTCGGTCTTTTTTGCGGGTGGCGTCGGCGCGGCCGCGGCGCCACCGCGGAAAACGATACCAGCGATTTCTATCGAGCTTGTAATTGAGCAGCTTTTCGACGGCGTCGGCCGGCAAGATATGATCGATGTCGACTTGGATGATCCACTCGGTCTTAGCGTGGTGCGCGCCGAGGTTGCGGGCGCCTTCGCGGTTCCATGGTATGTCGACGCTGATACGGTAAAGCTGAATCAAAGGCGGAGCTTCGCTATATGGCACTGTGCCGTCATGATCTGTCACGTTGATCCATTCGCGTTTGGTGCTGCCGGTGATGATCGGCAGCGCCGGTTCTGGACTGCCGTCGTCGACGCAGATCACCTTTATGCCGTTGCGATATTTCCCCCACTCCTCGACCTGGCGCTTGAGCATTTTGGGGTTGCGATAGTAGGGCACGATTAAAGTAAGATCGTTCAATTTGAAGCCCCCCCATGGGATCGCTGTTTAGTCTGCTACCAATCTGCGGACCAGACGCCTGCCGGTCCCGTGGCAGCGCTTACAATCAATCTCAACCATCTTTACGTGACGAAGCCCGTAGGCGCGTTTAGGTTTAATGACAACCGGACATCCTACCCACTGGCACAATCTCGTATAGTTCTTAATGCCAAGGCCCCGCTCTATTCTTATTTCGCCACTTTCGATTTGTTTTTTTACGATGGGTTTCAGAGTAGACCATTGTTCTTCTGAGTCTCTGTAGTCCCGTTCGTGGGTCGCGATCCTCTTGGTGAACAGATAACTTTTGCATCGCGTTGGTAACTTCGCTTCTGTTGTCTCTGTCATCGGGCTATCTCTCTTTCTGCGGCCCCGACGCACAGGAGCCAGTTTTTAATTCTCGCCTGATGCGTCTCGCCGACCATTACGTCGCGCGAGAACGCCACGCGGGGAAACGGGATATGGGCCAGCCGCTGGCGGAGCTCGGCCTCGCGGTGCTTTTGCGAACTTATCTTGCGGACATCGAAGTCTATCATGGCATAGCTGACCTTCTCGAATTCGCATGAGTCGAGCAGATCATCAAGGATGTCGCACTCGGCGCCCTCGCAATTCAATTTCAAAAAGACTGTGTCGGCATAAGTAACATTCTTGGCAAACCACTTGCTGGCCTTGCGGAATTGACACACCTCGATGCCTTTGTTTGTCGCGTTGTCTTTGCGCCACAGGCTGCCGCCCTTGGTGTCGGGGTTAAATAACGTCTGCTGGCAGTCGCGGTTCCATAACCCGAAAGGCTCGATCTTGACCCGGCCGTCGGCGAGTTTGGCCAAGCGACTGCGGCATACCTGCACCGGCTCGAAGCAAACAATGCCGTCGAAACCCAGCTCGGGGTCGAGGACCGCGGCGAGGGTCTGGCCGTTGTTGGCGCCAACGTCTAAAAATAACCGGCGGCTCATGATTACAATCTCCAGTGTTTTTTGATCCATGGGTAACGCCGCTGCACTGCGCTATGCCATGGCGGATTTTCGCCGCTCGTGAATACCATCCGCGCGCCGGCTGGCGCCTGTCTGGCGTGGGGCTCGGTCCAATTTATTTTCATCAGGCCGGCGCCTTTCCATCGGCCATAGCGCGCCTTCTGTCCCTGTAGCCGATAACTCATCCACCCCTGATCGCTACCGAAAAACCCGGCTGACTTGGCAAGCGCCGGCGAGCGAGCAGGGTCAAAGTCATCCCATATCTCGGGCCAGCTGCCGGTGCGCAACATATACGCGCCACCGGCGATCTTGTGGGTCTCGAAGCGCTTGTCGGTCCAGCCGACGAAATCTTCCCTGTGCTCGATCAGCGGCCGCAGGTCGGCGGTGATAACGACATCGATGTCGAGCTGGAAGATGCGCTCGCCCAGGACGGCGGCATCGCGGCTGAAATTCCACAGGCGGCAGTAACAGTTCGGGAAGCGGGCGCCGCGCGGGTTGGTCAATTCGTCGAACCGGACCGGCAGTGGCATCACTTCAACGCGCGGATCGAGACCGGCCGGGTCATCGGTAATACAGACAAAGCGGTGCGGCGCCGAGTAATGGCGCGACACCATAGCGCGCAGGACGTTGACATGCTCGCTGAGAAACACGCGCGCCACGCCTGGCGTGTGCCACTTCCAAGTAACAAAGGTGATCATCGCACTCTAAACCTGGTTTGCCGCGGGTTGGCCCCCAACTGGGGCCGCGCCGCCGGCGCCGCTGGCTTGGGCGGTGGCGGCGGCGGTTTCGTTCCGTCATCGATGGCCTGCGCGGCCGGAGCTGCCGGGGCTGTGCGCGCCAGGATCTCCCAAGGCACAGCTCTGGCGTACAAGACTGACAGAGCATAAGCGCGCCTGTCGAGGGCTTCGTTGCGTTTGCCTGGCGGCTTGTGCCATTCGCGGATAGGATGGCCCTTGACGAATCTAGTCACGACACGCTCGCTGGTGAGCTGCTCGAAAAAGTCGCGAGTGTAGCTCAATGGAAAGTGGCAGTAACCGGGGCCTGGGTTGCCGATCCGTAGTCGAGAATAAATCGCGTCTTTGGCAACGTCGACGCCGACGATCCAAACTTTGTGTCCCTTGTGGCGCTTTGACTTGCCGACCTTCGGCGGCCACAACGGCCTGGCCCCTGCCATGCCCTTGACGGCGTAGACATGGCGGCCGGTGCGCGGGCTGCAAAACTTGTAAACCGCGGCGGTGTGGTGACCACCGCTGTCGATGGCGACGGCCGCAAGCCGAAGCTGGCGGCCGTCTTCGGTAGTCCATACGCGCTTGGTGATTTCGTCAACGTCGTTCCAAATATCGGGCTTGGCGGGATCGCCATAGAGAATAATTACTTCAACGCCCCAGCTTTCCTCGGGGTCGTTGCGACGTTCGCTGCGCCAGCCGACGATCTCGATCTCGATCCGGTCGTCCTGGACGTCGATGCCGGCGGTCAAGTAGAGCACCCGGTAAGGCAACGAGTCGGCCGCGTAATTCTCGCGGCGGTCGAGCAATGGATCGGTGGCGACGCGCTCTGCCTTCTCCTCCCAGGTCTGACCCAGTGTCGTGTTGACAAAGGCTTTCATCGATTCGAGATCGCCTTGCTCCTGGCGCTCGTGAGCCGTTAAAAACGATTTAGCGATCTCGCTGAGGTTGACCCATGGGTTGTATGCTTCCCATATGTGGAATCCGGCGACCCCTTTGAACGGTGCTTCGGCGATCCACCGGCCGTCGATCACAGCCTCGTGACGTTGAACATCGGACCACCCGGCGCCGCAGTGCTCGCAAACATAGAGAGCAGTCTCGGGCCGGCCTGGTTCCCACTTAACTTGCTCCCACTTGAGGATCTGAAATTTCTTGCAGGCCCAGCATGGGACATGATAACGGCGGCGGTCGCTGGCGTTGAACATCGCTTCAATGTTGCTCAAGTCTTTTATCGTCGGGGTTGAGGCATAAATCTTTTTGCGGTTCCAAAATGTCGTTGACCGTTTGTTAGCAATCGCAATCGGGCTGCCCTCTGATCCGGCGCTGGCTGCGTACCTGTCGACCTCATCGAAAAGAACAATCCGGATCGGCCGGCTGGCAAGACCGCTGGGGGAATTACTGCCGGCCAGGGTGACGTGGCCGCCAGGGAAACGCTTGTGCAAAATCGTGTTGCCGCTGTCGCGGGTCTTAACGTCGGCGATGAGATTGGCGAGCTCGGGCGTGTCGCGGATCATGGGCGCCAGGCGGTCTTTGCTGTACGCTTCTGCGATGTCGAGGGTCGGCTCGATAAGGAGCATAGGCGCCGGGTCTTGATGGACGAAGTAGCCGGTGGCGTTGAGACAAAGTTCGGTCTTGCCGACCTGCGAGCTGGCCATGAGTACGACATCTTCGGTCTCGGGATTGGTGATTTCATCCATAGGCTCGCGCATGTATGGCGTTCGACTGGTGCGCCAACGGCCTGGCTCGGCGCTACTCTCGGGACTGAGCATCCGATACGTGTCGGCCCACTCGCTTACCTTTAGTTTGGGGGGCGGTGTGTAGATCTGAAAAGTATCGTTCAGCGCACTCTCTAAAACTTGGAGGTAATCTAACATTGGACAACTCGGTTAGTATCTCGCGAACGCTTTCATCAAGTTGCTGCACTTGGCGCGGTGTCATCTGCGGGTTGTTCGAGCGGATACGGTTGGGCAGCGCGAGGAGTTTGGAGCGGACGGCGGCGTTGAGTGAATTCAACGCCTCGACTACAGCCGAGACCGGCAGCAGCTCGCCTTTGCGTTCGGCGAGTTTGATCTCCAACTCTTCGCGTTTGCGCCGGTCTAACAGCGCCGCCTCTTGAATACGGTCCAGCAGGCCAGTCTGCGACTGCCAGCCGGCTGCGACCTTGCGCAGATTGTCGAGATATTCCTTGTGCCACTGAGCAGTAGTGCCGCCGCGGGTGAGCACCCCCTTGCGGATCAGCTGGGAAACCTCGGGTTGGCTGATGCCGACCAGTCTGGCGAATTGTTCCTGGGTGGTGTCTTGTCTTTGTGCCATTCATTTCGGGTCGATTATAAGTCGCTTAGGGACTCCTAAGTCTGAAAAAGAATCGCGAGTCGTTTTATCCGCGGGCGGCCGGCCGCCCAGGGTCCCCACCCCAGGTCGCACTAACATTTGTGGTTTGATTTTGGTTTGATCGTAAGCGCACAAAAGCCGAAGTTATCCCACTTTGCGCAGTTTCTGCGCTGACCTAACTGCTTGAAATACCGATTGTTTGATTTTATCAGATATCAGTGACCCGGGTTCGAGTCCCGTTGGGACCACCACATTATTCAACGACTTAGCTGACTCTGGTTTGATTTTGGTTTGATCACCCATCGCCAGAGCGCCACAGTAGTTGCGCTCGATCATGGCGACGCTGGTGCCGTGGTACTGAGCCACCGCCAGCAGCTGCTCGCCGCGCTTCACTGCTTCGGTGATGCTGGTGTGTCTTGTGCTGTAGAACTTGCGACGTTCAACCTTGGCGCCTTCACATATCCTGCGCCAGTATATTCTCATCCACTCGTTGGCGTCGAGCGCCGACGCGCTCACCTTGTTGTAGAAGACGGCGTCCTTGTCGGTGTGCCATGGCAGCCGCATCTGTTGCAGCACCTCGATCAGATCGCGGCTCACCTGGATGACCCGCCAGCTCCCCGCTGTCTTGGTGCGGTTATCTGCCCGCAAATGTCGGCTGCGCTGGATCGCTACCGTGCAATGCTCGGCCGATATGTCCGCCCAACGCAGGCCGGTCGACTCGCTCGGACGGCAGCCAGTGGAGAACTGAAACAGGACGAATGGATAATAAAAAGTTTGATGCTCGGCGACCCACACTAGGATCTTGTCAGACTCCTCGTTAGTGAACGGCTCAGGTAAGCGCCGATCGGCGGCCGGCCAGCGCAACCCGGCGAACGGCACGCGATCAAGCAGACCGTCAGCCATGGCGTCGCGCCACATCGCCCGGAGGCTGCCGACGATCACATTGCGCGCCGTCTTCACGCTCAAACCCTTGGCCAGCATTATGTTTCTCAATCGCTCTGCCGCTTTCATGTCCACCGCCGCCAGTGGCGTCTTGCCCATCACCGGGAGGATATAAGCATTGAAATGCTGCTTATAATCCCGCACCGCGCTGCGCCGCACCATCGGCTCCGTCTTGCGATCAATCCAACTTTCGTAATAATCGGCGACGGTGACACCCTTTCCGAAACCGAACTTGCCCTTGACGTACTGATCGAGGCGATGCTCGGCGAACCGTTTAACCGTCGTCCCCAACGACTTGAGTAGACGGCCATCTACCAAGTAATAGACGCCCTTGCGGTCCAGTCTTTTTTTTAAGTGCGGCGGCATTGTCAGTCGGCACGCTCTGGCCATGTCGCTGGATCTATGCCGAAATTACGTAAAGCCACAACCAATGCCTCAGTTGGGTTTGTTCCGCCGGGTCTTTTCGCTAGGAGGTGCCAGTGTATGGTAGTGCGCTCTTGAACTATTTGGATCACAAGAGCGCGCACTCGGCTAACTCCAAATGTACCGAACTCACCGGCATCTCTGTTTTGTATTTCTGTCCACACTGCTCCTATTTCCTTGTCGGTCATCACTCCACCCCTATCGTTTCCCGCCAACCGCCAGGTAATAAACGCCCTTGCGGTCTAGTCTTTTTTTTATGTGCGGCGGCATTGATCACGAGCTCCTTCAGGCTGATATTAAGCCTATCGCAGATTCGAAACAACGCATCGCAGCGCGGCAGCTCGCCGCGGAAGTCGAGCAGCTTCTTAAAGCTAGCCGGCGCTGTCTCGCAGGCAGCCGCGGCATCTTCGATGCCGGCAAAGCCAGCGTCGTGGATCGCTTGGAGCAACAAGCCGACGTCGACCTTGGTCTCTTCAGCGTTGACCTTCATTCAACGACCCTGATTTTAAGTTGCGTCATCTTGTCTTTGCAGTGGTTCACAAACTGGCCGAACGCTATCATGTCAAGCGCTGAAAACTCACCAGTAAAAGTCACCTGATATGCCGCCGTTGGCAGCGGTGCCGGATCAGGCGTTTGACTATCGGCAATAATGCTTTCGCTGTCCATGCCTAAATCCACCGCTTCAAGATCAGCGCGCACAAATTTTCCGCCTCGGTTGGAGTGCTCGGGGAGTGCCACTCGTGTCCGAATTTTAGGAGATCGTCGCGCCATCGTCTTTGTTCCGGCCGCAGCTTTCCGCCGGGCGCCTTGGTCTCGACCCAGACAGTGACGCCGTGGGGGCATACGATGGTGAGATCCGGCTTGCCGCGTTGCGACTCGGCCAGCAGAGCCGGCACCAGGCGGCCGTCTTTGCTCTGAACCAGCTTCACGTCGCGGTTGCGCATGTACGGTATTTGCGCCTTCTCGCAGAAGTCGACGAGAATCTTCTGAATGTTGCGTTCCTTGATCTGCCCATAATACGCCGAGATGTCTTTCGCTAACCGCTCTTGCTGTTGTTTTTCACGTAGACTGCGCAGCGCAACGTGACTGCTAAAATTCTTGGCCATCTACTTATCTCCTTCTATTTGTGCCGCCACCCATGCGCGCATTCTAGCCCATCGCTCTGGTGGTGTTTCCGGGTTGTTCCACTTGTCCCACCATTCGTCGTTCATGTAGGCGATCTCGGCAGCCATCGCCGGCGCGATTCCGAGGACTTTACCAACATAATGACTGTCGAAATAGTCCACTCCGGCGAGGTCGAGGTTGCGCGTTTTGAACACCGCACCGAGCGCGCAGCAGTTGCCGTTTGCGTCAACTAACTCGTCGGCTATGAGAGTTTTTTCTGGCATCGCGTCGAGCGCTGCCGCCATGGCGCGCAAAAACTTTTGCCCACGTTTGCCCTTCAGAGCCCGCTCGACGGCGTTGCGGTACAGTTCTAAGTTTTCACAGTCCTCGCTGTAGCCGCTTCTACTCATGATTATTTCCCCACTCTTGCTGATCGTTATTATAATTGGACGAGATCAACGGCCTGTCAGGTTTGTCCGCGGAGATCAGCGCGGCGCGGATCACCCCCTCGACCCTGATGCCCTGCTGGTTATACCAGCTCGCGCACTCGGACACCGACGCGCCGGCCTTGAACTGTTGGAGAATTTTAGCCTTGAGGTTTTTCGTCAATCGCATTTATAAGCCACTTCGCTTTCTTGTAGCACTTCACACCATCGGCCATGTCTTCAGTGCCATGATAGTCTGCGCAAAAACAGTTATCTTCGCACGGCGCCGTCACCGTCTTCGGCGTCAAGATGCCATGCTCAACCGCCAGTTCCTCGAACGTCCCGCAATCGATGTCACCGCCATCAGGCCAGTGTGACGCTTCGAACAGCGCGCGGATAAAGGTGCGCAGGGTGGCGATCTCCGCTTGTCCGTGCAGGTAATCGTCTTCTTGCTTTTTCAATTCTATAATTCTTTGATATTGCCACTTGTTTGATTTTTCCAGCCGCTCCACTTCCCCGCGCAGGGTGTCACGCTCATACATGACATCCACGTTGTACCGTTGCACCGCATTTAGCTCATCGCGCAGGGTGGCGATCTCTCTTGTTACTGCTTCAAGTTGGTCCCGTATCATCTGTTGCTCTGGCGCAACTCTGTTCTTCCACTCATTCACTTCCCGGCGCAGGTCGTAACACTCGTTTATGAGTGCCATCACGCCATCGTAAGGCCCCTCGGTTATCATCACGCCAGCATTGCCCAACTCTTTCGCAATGAACTCTACCTGTTCTCGGTAATCAAGCAGGTCGCCGCGCAGGGTGGCGATCTCGGCTTCGCGTATGTGCACCAATCCTTGAATGGATTGGTACGCTATTTTTGCCGAGCTTTGAGGGCACAACCCCCCGCACACCGGGCACTTAGTAACATCACCATCATAGTTGCCGGGATGAAATGTCCCCCAACATTCACTACACTTAGTTAGCCGCTCCACTTCCTTGCGCAGGGTGGCGATCTCGGCTCGCAGCTCCAGCTTTTCAGCTTCCAACCTTTTGAAATCGTGCATACCGTTGTCGTTGATAATCGTTTGTAGCCGTTCCACTTCCCCGCGCAGGGCGGCGATCTTCCATTGCAAAGCCGCTGCGCAATTTACGCACAGCGGCGGATTCTCGGCACTCGTATGATCGCCACAACGGCAAATTGTGGCTTCGCGCAGTGTGGCGATCTCGGCCTCATAGCTCTGTTCAGTCCTAAAATTGTGGTTACTCATCGTCGCTGCCCCCATCCGTACAGCGGACGCATAACGTATCTCGTAGAGAATTGCAGCACGGCCCATATAGCGCCCCGCAAATCTCACAACAAGACGTTTCCTGACACTCTTCGTTACATATTTCGCAGGTAATTTCAGCCATCGGATTTGCCCCTCGCTGCTTCAATGATCGCTATGATCAACTCATTTTCCGCGGCTGTGACTTGCTGCGGAGTGTTGTCTTCTTTTCCCCATCGCTTCACCGCTAAGAAATAATCGTCAAAAGCTGTAGACACAGCTGGCGACACCCTAATTCTGCAAACTTTGTCCATCAGATTGCCCATCACGGCGTTTCCTTGCCGGCTGCTGGTTCTGGTCGTTCATGGCAATCACCCATCGCGGCAATGAGCTGATCGGCGGTCAGTCGGCCCTCGGTGATCGCCAGTATGCCGGCCAGCCACCGCCGGCCGCGCTCGACGTTGCGCTGGTCGCCAGCGGGCGGGCGATAATTCGACAACGGCCGGCGCGGCTCTGCTGCCTTCTTGGCTTCCCACGCCTTCTCGCGCGCGTCGGTGACGAATGTTCTGAAGCGCTCGATGGTTGGAAAGCGCCCGGGCGTCTGCTTGCTGTTGTGCAGCATCATCGCTTTGCAAAAAACATCGTCATGCTCTTTCTCAAAAGCGATCCACCACGCCTCGCGCGCCGTGTAGGAAAAATCGACCTTGTGAAAGCGTTGCATGTATTCAAAGCACTCGTCAAAAGTGTGTTTGTCCATGGGTGAAATCTCTGTTGACTGGCCGGGAACGATAGGTTGATAGATTAGCGCCTAACCCCTATCGCCCCCGCCAGCCTTGCGATGGGCCAGCGTCCTGTAGCGAGAATGTTTTCCGGGCGTTCTCTACAGATTCGCCCGGTTCTATGACTGACGCAGCGCTATGGCCCTGATGTATTTGTTTCATTCCCTGTTTGCTGTCGCATTGAGCGCGAGACGTTTGGCATCGTCAAAACTTTTAATCTCTCCAAATTCCTTGATGCCGACTGTAATGGCCGGCGGCGTCGGTATAGTCGACACCGTTGGCCGCCAAAGATGCAGCGTATCAGGGTGGTTGTTCACGTACTCTGACGCGCGCGGGTGTAGTTGCATCACCACGTCTTCATCGTCCCAAAATACAGCCTTAACCGCGTTCATCTCACGCCAAGTCGGGGTGCGAGAGCGCTTGCCCTCTTCGCAGTGTACTGAAACATGCTCCCACGGCTCACCTGGCAGCATTGCGACGTGCCAATCGCTGCCATCGCTCGCAATCGCGAAGATCGTTCGCGATGGTATGACCGACGGCAACAAGAAGGCGCCGTTGTTGCCGTTTTCTGGCGTGCTACGCATTCGCCCGACCTTGAGTCTAAATTTCTCTGGAACATGAAAACTCATTGTGTTTACCCCGACCCTTTGGCTATCGACTCGATCCGCTTGAGCACCGCGCCGTCGTCTTCGACACCAGGCGGTTTCTTTTCGTCGTCGTCAAGATCGTGCAGATTGACCCACTCGTTGGCGAGATTCTTTAGCACCACAGCACGCGGATCGCTGCCGGTGAGCTTGAACTGTGACAGCTGTTGTCCTACTGCCTCCAGGCTGAAAACCGATTGCCGTTTGCCCTTGCTGCGGAGAAACCGCTCGTAGTTCTGCCAGAGATTCCAGTCACCGATTATATTTGCCGGATGTCTCTCCCCTAGTCCTAGATCATCCCCGGCTTTGACCAAGGTTAACTCCACACGCGCGCGCGCGGAAGAAACTGCGCAAGCGGTTTCTTCTGAATGTGAAAGAGAAAGAGGAAGAGGAAGAGAGACGGTACTTTCCGGTGTTTCGCGCTGATCTCCGGTGTTTTCCGGTGTTTTCCGGTGTTCTCCGCTGATCTCCGGTGTTTTCCGGTGTTTTCCGGTGTTTTCCGGTGGCGTCTTGGCGCGGTTACCTGGCTTGATGTAAGTCTGGTATTTATAAAAGGATTCAGCGGGGAAATAATATCTGCCGTCGGCATCACGTCCGACCAGCTCATACTCGATCAGCTCGTCGACGGCAGCCTCGACCTCATCGTCAGTGCGCCTCCGGCCTGGCATCACCGATAATCTCAACTCCTCGGCGTTTTTCGCTGAAAGTCGGCAATTGTCGGCGGCGTGCGGCAGCATCCATGAATAAAGCAGCGCCGCCAGTTCGGACACCCGATTTAACTTGGTATCGATTGATACGTCGGTTGAAATGTAGCGTTTGCGAGCCATTAGAGTCCTTTCAAAACGGCACTTTTTGTTAATTAAAACTGCCAGCTCTTATCCGATTGCAGCTCGCGTGCACAAGTCGTTTGTTAAACGGCTTTTCCGATCCACCGCGGTGCTTGTGAATGATATGATCTATCTCAATGTTTCTCGCGTCCAGGCGAAAGCCACAGATAGCGCACATTCCACTTTGTTTTTTTGAAAGAAAAGTTTTCAATTTTTCCATGGAGCGTCTATTTTTTCGCATACCGTAGGGTCGATGGATCGATGCCGTTGGATTCTGCCAGACCTATCTGTTCATTAACCTCTGCCAACATTGTTTGCACTCTGGACAATTCTTTGGATTTTGCTGTCAACGCTTCACGTAGCACGTCTTCTTCTTGCTCCAACGATAGTTCCCGCGACGCTAAAAACGCCTTCAACTCCAATGGCGAATAGTGAAAATATTCCTTTGGCACTCCGTCTATAATCAGCCGGCGCGGTATAACGACTTCACGGTCACAAAAGAGATCGCCTTGGATATGTGTATTAACCCATCTGGTCGTGTCCGTGGCATCGCGCCGATCAGCATTTATTAATTTCTCGTTTATAGAATTCACCATCGCGCGCTCAAGCACAGATCCAACGTTTTCCGATGGCCACATTTCACCAAGAGAAGATCGCAAAATGTCGTATCCATCACGCTTAGTTGGATTGGCTAGTCGCCAGTTACTGATAAATTTCTCCACCTCACGAATGGTCATTTCCATCGGCGTGTTCATCTTCATATCCAAGCTCCTCACTGATAAATTTGCTTAACTCTTTCCATACTAGAAGAATTTTCCCGGCCTCGACGTTTGAGATGGACGGCGCATTCTCACCACGTAGTTCTACGGTTGTTTTTTTTGCGCTTTCCAAATCCCAACGAAAACTTCTCCATAAGCCAGCGCGCCGTTCTTCTTGAGATCTTTCGGCGTGATCGCTCATCCGTTGCATGGCATCGTGTAGCCGTATCATGCCCGCGGTTGATGCCGTCTCGGGCTCGGACTTGGCGTTTTTGTTCTGCTCCAACACTTCTTCGAACTTTTCCTGCGGGATCTCGGCCAGCTTTTGGTAGCGGGAGGATTGGTTGCGGCTAAGACCTAACTTCGGCAAATTAAGTGTCCCACGATGGGACACTTCTTTAGGTCGTCCAGCCGCCGCCGTCGCTCTTTTCCCTGTCGCCGCCGTTTCTTTGAGCATCTGTCCGCAGCGCCGTTCAGCTCTCAACTTGATTTCGGTCGCCCAGTTGATCATTGCCGTGTCTCGCGCCTGGCGGGCATAGGCTCGCAACGCTTCGGCTTTATCACGGATAGTTTTCACCTCATCGATGCTATGCGCCGCTTCAAGGGCGGCTCGGGCCGCCTCGTATTTAACGAGACGCGCGCTTTGAACGGTGAGATTTATCGGATTAGCATTCTGCATTGCTATGAGTCATTCCAAATCGCCAGCCTTACCTGGCCGGCCAGCTCGGCGCCGTGCACGTTGGTTAATCTTGAGTACCGGCGCAGGCCGGACATAGCCCGCGCGAAAAGATTTTTAGTGTAGAGTTTTAAGTCTTCTTCGCACTCGATCAGATACACGCCCATCGGCTCGCGGCAGCTCGTGCCGATCGCAACGCCATGATCTTCGGTCAATGATTTCAGTACCAGCTGGAGCCGCCGCGTTGTCGGCCGTGGCCATACCCGCGCCGCCAAATCGCGCTGCTTGATCGCTCGCGCCAGGCCGACGTGATCGAGCAGGGCCGCATAGACCGCGCGCTCGTCAGCCGAGAGCCGGTCCAGGCTCCAGCCTAGCGGCAGCCAGATCGGCAAGGTTAGTTGATCCGCGCGTTCCACTTATCGTTTATCTCGCCTTGATTCCTCGCCTGTATTCCACTATCGCCCCCGCCTGTGCACCGCGATTTTTCGTCCCAACCGGACGCCCGCGACGCCAGCGCGCGCGCGGCTGCGTCATCGGGATCGTCGGCGACTGCACAGCGATGAGCTGCCCAGACTGCCCCGCTTCCATCACCTCATGGCGTAACAGGTGCGCCTCGAGCGCCTTCACTGGCCAAAACGCCGGACTCGACTGACAGAGATCGCACACCGCCGCGCGGATCACGCGGTTACCGACTCGGATCTGTCTACGGTGCATTTTTCACCTCCAAAGAGTTAATTCCTTTTTCACCGTAACGAGACCAGCATCTTCCAACATTTCAATTGCATCCTGTAGAGATTCTGGCGCGTGCTCTACTTCACCATTCTCATAGGCATCATTGGCCCAAACAATTAACTGATCTTCGCTTATGGTTCGTGTTTCAGGGTAAATTAGGTCCATTATTTTCTTCCCCCTTTGTTTCGCACATTGACGAGCCGAGCCGAGCCCTCTATGATCTCTCTTCCAACCATTCCATCGCTTCGCGCGTTCCACTCGGCCCATGCAAAAGCGCCTCGCGCCTCTCGTGGCGCACCTGCCGGCGGTGCGCTTGATACCAGTGGGCATAACGCTGGCGGCATTCACGGCAGTGCGCCAAGCTTGGCCCGTCCGGCGGACATTCGCCATATTTATGCGTGTACTCGATGCCCGGCACGTCGGCGATATCGACACGACGGACCATCTTCTTGCTCTGCCGCGGCTTCATCTTGCGATTGAGCACTCGGCGCGCCGCCTCGCAGTCGATCCCGAGCGACTCGCAGCAGGAGCGAAAGGTAAAGACGCCGCTGTCCTCACGATTGATCCACGGCAGATCGCCATCATCGATGCCGTGCTCCAACACCGCAGCGATGAGCGCCAGATGCGGCGGCAGTACCGTGCGCACCGGATGCGTCAGGCTGTAAAACTCGACACTCTCGCAGTCCGCCGCGGCGTGTACCGATCTGAAAGATGCGCCGTCTAAGTCCATCGCTTACAGTCCCAAGAGCGAAAACAGCCGCCGGCCGATCCCATCGAGGCGCCCCGTGATAGCCGCAGCAGCGAGCGCCGCGCAAGCCAGACACGCCACCAGGGCGATAGCCTCGGCGGTCAAACCCACCTCCGGCTCGGTCTCATCGAACCATGTCTTGCGGTAGCGCTGCGCCTCTTGCTCTTTTTTGATCGCGTGCGGCATAGAAATAACCTCTTTCCCGACTATCGAAGTAACGCCCGCTCTAAAGCAGACAAATTCCACATTGCTAAAACCGCATAGATATACCGACCGAGATGCCGCAATAGAATTGGATCAGTCGGTGGTTCGGAAGTCCACGTCGCGTCCCATAAGATGAAGTAGTCGTCCAAGCGGCCGGCCGGTTTGTATTGCGGCGGGATGGACGGCACGAGCGCTGAATACTGGCTCCAAGAATTGCACAGCGGCGAGAGCGTCTGGGGTGGTAGATATATCACGCCACGGCTCTCTGCTCCGCTCACATAGCTGCGCTTCAAAAATGAGCAGTCACCGTTTGCGTCCGAGCGCAAAAAACACTGCTCCCAACTGGCACGCGCAATCGCCAGCTTTGGACGACCTTGGCTATCAACCCCGGCAAACTTCATCACTTCCACTAGATCGAGAATCTTTTTCCCTTGAGACAGGTGCCGATAACCCGCCTTGAGGATTTTATCATCCCGGGTCTGCCGCTCTTTGACAGCTTTGCAGTAGGTGTGCCACGCCTGCTTCGCCTTGGTCCGATCCATTTCAATAACTGGTGTTTCCATATTGCGCTCCTATCCCTTCTTCACTTCACCCTCTCGATCGACACGTAGATGACTCGCTGCAACGGCGACAGATCAACCAGCCGGCGCCGGCGCAGCTTCGAGGCTATCCAGCGAATGAGTTTCATCGCTTTGTCCGCCTTGCCCGCTTCTCGGCCTCCACAGTCGCCATGATTGTCCATTGCATCAGCCGCGGGATCGCCGCCGTGTAACGTCGCCGCGTACCCTTCCAGCGAAATGTGATCAAGTCCGGCGCCTCGATCTCGACGATGATTGGCCTGCCGCGCGACATCTTGTCGACATCGAGCCTGGCGTCGATCTCACGGGCAACTCTTTTTGTCAGCAGGGTCACGTTTTGATATCCCCGGTGCAGTCGGCGATGAGTCTCTTGAAATCCTCGCCACCCTCGACAACCACAGTCTTCCCGAGCCGCCGCTCCAGGTTATTCTGGGCGCGCATAACATCGCCGCTCTCGTCCCATCCCGACGCGGTCATACCGCGCGCCAGATCCAGCACCAGCGCCGCCGCCTCCGGCGAGAGCTGATCGCAGATCTTGTCGATGAGGTTGGAGTCGGAACAGGCGTGAGGCGTGAGGCGTGAGGCGTGAGTTTCAGATTTCATCGCGTCACCCACCAGGCCAGCCAGATTACTGCCGCCCAGATTGCCATGCTGACCACCATGACCACGCCTATGCCGCGCGGATCTTGTTCGTTGTAACGGCGCTCGATCGGATCTTTCATTTTTCACTCATTCCTCTTTCGCCGCTAATTTTCTCGTCACCACACCGCCGAAGTCCTCGACCAACTCTTGCGCAATGTGCAACGGCAAGTCGGGATAAGTCTTCGCCCCCACCCGCATGATGTCGCGCACGCGCTCGATCGGGTCCTTGCGCTCGCCGGAAATCCACATATCCAGAAGTTTCTTGCTGATACGCAGCTCGAAGCACAGCCGCTTGCGCCCGATCGGCTTGCTGATATGCGCCAGGAATGAGGGCCGCACCGGCTCTGGCGTACTATCTATGTTCCCTGCGATATTCCCTGTAGTGCTCATCAAATCGTCTTCAGCGTACTTACGCGCCGCCGCCGCGGCGGTTAGTTTTTGCGACATGGCGGCCTCAAATCAATTCTCTCCCGGCACTTGCATTTCCGTTATCCTTTGCCCTAAAGTCGTCTGCGTAAAAAAAGAGCCGCTTCGCGCCCTGCTTGCCCGGCTGACGCTAAGCGGCTCTGATTTCGTCCCATGGCTTGCCGATGATCTGCTCGATCCGGCGTTGGATACGAGCGCTCCTGCTTTGGCCCAACATGACCTTGGTCACAGTGGACGGCGCGACATTTTCAAGCCTTGCGACTTCCGACGGCGAAGAGCCCGCTTTGTGCAGCGCCCGGGTGACCGGACCCAGCTCAGGCTCTTTGCGGTCGGTTTTCTTTTGCGCGTTCATTTAGGGCAAAGAAATACAGAATTTAGAGATTTATGTCAACAAAAAAACAGCGAAAATCTGTAGTAATCCCTACATTCGCGAAAACTATAACGATTTTGCGCAAGAAAGTTGGCTTAAAACAAAAAGATTTGGCTAGAAAGGTCGGATACGAACCGAATTATTTCAGTCAGGTGATGCGAGGAAAGATACCGGCCACTGAGCGGCTAATAAATTCCGTAGCCCATGAGCTTAATGTATCGCCTGAAAATCTTCGTCTCGGGATGACTAACGAAACTGGGGCTAAATATTTAACACCCAAAGAGGTTTTGAAATCGAAAGCTCACGAGGCCGCCCGCAACTTCATCGAGAGCGCGGAGATTGGTGGGCTCAGACTATTGCTCGAGTATATTGCTGTCTTGCAAAAATCATCGATTCAGACCGAGTCGCCGCCCAGGAGGGGTGACGAGGACCCTTTTCAAACCGTCGGGCCAGATAACGATAGTAAAGAGTTTCGCGAACTGGCGCGGCGCGAGCCGTGACTTTATGACGCTCACCGAACAGCTAACAGAGTCCATCGCCAAGGGCAGCACCCTTACGATTGTTTATCACGGTGGCAGCCAGCCTGGCGCCAAGCGTGTTATTCAGCCCATCATGGTTTTAGGAAAGAAACTCCGGGCGCGCGATGTCAGCACCAACCAAACAAAGCTGTTTTTGCTCGACAAGGTAGAGATCGTCTCTGTTGGTTATGATGCGCCAGATTATGCAAGGATCACCAAAGTGGACAACCGAACAAACGATCTCGGCGAGGTTTTTAACATGTACCGTCCAGACATTGAGCGCCTTGGTTGGCTCGCGACCGCGAGCGCGGATGCCATTCGGCTGTTCGATCCATCTGCCGCGAAACAACAAAAGTATGGTGTCGTCGGTATCCGGCGCAACTTGGAACCGGTTCTTCGTATTACGCTAAATGGCGTGACGACCACGGAAGAACAATCCACGGATCATCCTTGGTTTGTCTACGGTCCCGATGTCGCGCCTGGTATTATCGGACGTGCATTAGAACCAGGTCAGTCCTACAAATATCTGACAAAAGCGATCCGGATCTTCTTGAGTCAAGCAACTCGTCATGCCCCGAAACACAGCCCCACTCGCGGATGAGTTGAAAACGACATGGTCTTTGGACTAAAGATTGTGCTGAATAGGGTTCAGACTTCGTCTTGAGCATAACTGGAGGCACCCATGCGGACCCTTGCCGATATCGTCGGGATCCTGCTGATCGTCCTCGGCACGCTGGCGATATTCGCCGGCTGCGGCCTGTCGGCTGTTAGCCCAGGCGGCAGCGTCCTTCTATGGGCTGGAGTGGCGATGGTCGCCGTTGGGCTGGTCTTTACCAACGCCGCCGGTAAAAAGACCTGCCCCGCGTGCGCCGAGACGGTAAAATACAAGGCTTTCAAGTGCAAACACTGCGGCTTTGACTTCGCCAGCGAGGGCAAAAAGGCGCCGGGCCCCACCGATCCTAATGCACTGCCGCACGAGTCCGGCCGGCTGCTGGGCGGCTGAGCGCGCACGCCCGCCGCTCCTCGAGGTCCTTTTTCGCCGCCGCCTCTCGATCCTGCCACTGCATGTTTGCCGGCGTATCTGCGCCGCCCAGGCACAGCGGCACGATATGGTCGACAACCCAGCCCGGACACGCGCCGCCTTGATTCCCAGTCGCCGGGCAAGGGTTGGCCTGGCGAAACAGTCTGACCTGCCTGGCGTCACGCGCGGATAGCGCCACCGGTGAGCAAGCCAGGATCAGCCCAAGCGTGACGGCGAGGATTAAGGACAGCATCTGATCAGACAAACATCGGCGGTGCGAACTGCCGCCATGATTCGACGTAGTCTTGCACCGTGCCGGCGCCGAGCGGAGTGTTGTAGACTTTCTTCCAAAACGCCGCCTGTCCGGGCAGAGTGTCGGGAATAATCTCAGGCGATCGATAGTAGTGAATCCGGCAGATAGCCGTGGCATAGTACAAGTTTCCGGTCAGCTCATCGCTACCTATACCGTTGCCCCATGAGATACGCCAGCGGTTGACCTTCTTAGCGAGCTCCGGTCGGTTGCTCAAAAAGTGAGTCCACAGATCCTCATGCGTCGCCGGCTCGCATTGATAAATGCCCTTCGCCGGGCCGTTTCCGAGCTGCACAAGCCAGGTGCCGCACTTGCTCTCCTGGCAAGCCGTGCCCAGTACCATCGCCTCGGCTACGACTCCGCCCATGCCGAGAGATTGCAGCACCGGTCGGATGACTTCTTTGAGGAGATGATTAGCGTCTATCATTGGATTAACCTGCACCCATCGCCGAAGTGCGGCTGAATAATTGCTTCCTTTG
The DNA here is from genome assembly GCA_036794995.1 of Thermodesulfobacteriota bacterium. Lineage (GTDB taxonomy): Bacteria > Desulfobacterota > Binatia > UBA9968 > UBA9968 > DAIRFP01. Next base: position 26,256 of record DAIRFP010000007.1, read on the forward strand.
GCATGACGAGCCACATCGTTGCACCGGATGGCGGGGGTCCGACCACTTGAAAGCATCCGTACACTTTTTGGCCGAGTTCGTTGTACGCCTTGACTTGTTCCGGCGTCAGCGCCTGCCCCTGGCCTAGCGCGTTGCCAATCAGCATGCCGGTGCAGCCATAGATGGAGAGAAACAAGGCGATAGCCGCAGCGATGATCAAATTTTCTTTCCATGATTGCGCGCGCAGGCGACGCTCGTCTTTCATTCTCGCCTCCGTATATCCCGCGCCACCCGACACAGCATGTAGACAAACAGAATCACCAGCACAACAAGCAGAATGATCAAGGCGATAATGCCCACCGCGTCGTAGAACAGCGACAACATGCCCACCATCGTGCGCCAGGATATGTCGAGCCAGAAGTAAATTTCATCGGTCATCGTAGGCTCGGGATTTGACCCTATTTTTTTTCTGCGGTCGCGGTCTGAATTTGTTTCATAGTCGAGTGCGTTGAATAGTCCTTAGCCGCAATGCCGACCAACGCGCCGCCGAGAGCGGTTAAAAATTGCGGCACCCACTTCCAATTTTCTGGCAATGGCACCAGGACAAGAGCGGCGCCGAACGCTGCCAGTACACCGCCGACCGTCGTTTTCCAATTTTCTATTTGCATGTTTCTACCTCCGTCTCGACTCAAGTTCGAATCTCATGTCTATTCCAGAGATCTTGTCCGAGTGTTTTCGCTGTAGGGCTTCAATTCTCTCAACGATAGTGTCAGCGCTCATCAACGATCCTCGATTAGTTTCATCGGCTCGCATCCTGATCGATACTGATTACCGTCGAGCTTGTAGCAAATTGAGCGCAAAATCGATGTTTGTTGCCAAGCGTTGTACTCTAGTCGTGAGAGCGTCTGCATGATCGGTGATGGCATCCAACCGAGCAGTGCAGCGACGAGCAAGACGGCCAATGCAGTAGGGAAGCCGACTTGAACGAAAATTCTCACCCACCAAGGCGTCGGGACGTGCAACTCCGTAGATTCTCCCATCATCAGCTTTTTCCTATGTCTTCAATTTGGATGACCTTATTCTCAATCCACTTCATCCCACCGGATTCTCTGCCTTAACCCGAAAGCTGCCTTGCTGCGCCGACTCCACGGTGCCGGTCGATTCATAACGCCAATGCCATGTGCCAGGTTCGATCAAGGATAGATCGACGTGATACAGACCAACGCCTTCGCGCACCAGTTCTCCATTGACGCCGTAGACCAGTATCGTCGGGGAGACTTCGCTCGGCACCTGATAGATAAATTTTACCTGATTAGGATCGGTTAAAACCTTCCCGAGTCGGAACGATCCTAAAAAGCGCGGCTTTTGGCCGACGACGTAATCGCAATCGAATTGACTCATGCTGCCTGCCCGATCTGACCGATGTCATGGTGTGGAACAGCGCGCACGCGCAGCTCTTGATATGGAACAGCGCGTGCGCGCAGCTCTTGATGGAAATAAACCCGTACACGGCAAGACGATTCTTCTATGAGAACACCGAGTGTGGCCGGGTTTATCGCAAGCGCCGTGTCGGTCTCGATCGCCTGCGCGATGCTCTTATTCTTCAGCTTGCCGAGTCCGAAAGCGCTGTCGGCCTCCAGCGCCTGCAAGATGGCGAATTGATAGATGATCGAAATAGGCTGCGCGGTGTCGGTCTCACTCGCTTGCGCAATCGCCTTGTTCTTGAGCCCCACCAACGCCTGGGCAATATCGGACTCAGCGGCTGCGAGGATCAACCGGCGAAGAGGCGAGATCGTAAGAGCTGCGGCGGTGTCGGTCTCACTCGCCTGGGCGACCGCTTTGACCTTGAGTTTCGATAGCGCCTGGGCGCTGTCGGTTTCCTCTGCCTGGCCGATGATCCCCGGACGTGTGACGGCGTCGGCGGTGTCGATCTCGCTGGCCTGGCCGAGGAGCTTGGATTTGGCCGAGTCGACCGCCTGCGCGGCGTCGGTTTCGCTGGCCTGCGCGATCGCCGCCGCTTTGGCCGACGCGATCGCCTGGGCGATATCGGTTTCGCTGGCCTGGGTGATGCCTTTGGCTTTGCGCGCGGTGAGCGCCTGCGCGCTGTCGTTTTCACTGGCCTGGGTGATGGTTTTTGCTTTGGCCGCGGTGAGTGCTTGGGCCGCGTCGGTCTCCTCGGCGGTGGCTATTAGCCGGCGTTGCGGATTGACGGTGACAGCTTGGGCGCTGTCGGTTTCCGTCGCTTGCGCGATGGCTTTGGCCTTGCGCGAAGTGATCGCCTGCGCTGCATCGGTTTCGGTGACTTGGGTGACGGCTTTGGTCTTGAGACGGGTGATCGCCTGCGCGGTGTCGGTTTCGGTGACTTGCCCGACGGATTGGGTGATTGCACCGCCGGCGTGGGGATGACCCCAAAAGATTTTTGCAATCGCCATTTAGCAGCTCATGAAGTCGTCGGGATCGAGAGAAAATAATCCGCCCACTCTTTGGGGTTAGTCTGATCGACACCTTGGATCGTGATCACGTCGCCGTTCATTTCCGAAGATGACAGCTCAATCAGCACAGCGCGGCCGCCCGATGGACTGACACTCGGCAGCGTCGCCAGATTATTAAACCCGCCGCCGTCGATGTCGACTTTGAAGTCACCGCTGGCGATGGTCGGATTGGTTTTGAGCGTGCCGACGCCCTGCAGGTCCTCCAGGGCGATGCGGATTTTGAAGTCCTCGTTTTTCTTTGGCGGATTATAAGGTGCAGCCATCGTTAAAACCCCGCGCCGATGTTTGGCCCCGGCCGCGAATCTTGCCGCTGCGCCGCGCCGGGATCGATATAGTTGTAGGTAGATGAGCCTGTGCCAATAGCTAACGAGCCGCCGACCGGATAGCCCTTAGCTCTCAGCGCGGCGTTTTGAATGCGGAAGTCACCGCCTGCCGCATTGACGAATTGCGGGTCGAGGGTCTGCTCATCGAAGCTGGGGATTTGTGTGGGATAATACGCGCCAGATGAATTGTTGTAAAAATTATTCCCGCGAATTATCCACGGCAAAACTCCCTCTGTGGCTGTATAGTGGAGCTTGGAATCGACGGTTAACCCATATCCAGTGTTGTTCGATATGATGTTGTTTACAAGAAAACCGCCAAGCATGAGCACCGGGTAGGCATTGGGACCGCTTAACTGAACGCCTCCGCCTGCGTTCCCATTTATAGTATTCCCTACGATCGTAAAACCAGCACTACCGCTCGTGGTTGGTGTGATCTGGATACCAACTCCAGTACAGCCGGTGATTATGTTGCCCGTTATCACTGCTTCGACGCCACCTGCCAAGTTGATTCCAATGGCACAGTCATGAATATAATTATTTGCAAAGATTCTACCCGGCGTAGGGATGGTTGTCTGGATGCATGCCACAGCGCAAGAAATCTCAGAGTCTACAATCATTGCTCCGGTAAAAATGCTGTTGAATGGGATTGCAAACTTGTTTGTTGCATGGGCGGCTTTTATATTCTTAAAGAGAAGTCGGCTGACTGACCCCTGCGTGAAAATAGTTGAAGCCGTCTTAGTTCCGTTGGTATTTTGGAATTCGATACCCTCAAACCACAACAGAGAACCGGCTAGCGAAAATCCAGTTCCGTTATTGCTAAAGGTGACCAGCGGTCTCGTTGCCGCGCCTGGGGTGGCCCTCATCGTAACCCACCCGCCAATCATCTGATTGCCGCCAGTTCTCCAACTCACCGCACCGGCAAAGGTGTCCGTAAATCCGCTTTCCAGTTCCAGTGTCCATCCAGGTTGTAAATCCGAAAGTGTACCTGACATCGCAAACAAACTCTGGCTGGAGGTTGACGATATCGTCAACCGTTTTCCGCCAATTGCGCACGCTTTTGTTTGGCTCGTCTGTAGCGGCAGCTCCACCCTCACTACATCGTTGGCATCGTCAACGCTGGTGATCATGACGAAATTTCTAAAGTCTGCGGTCGTGTCGTTGAAAAACAGCGCCGCGCTCCCATCGCTCGCTACCCCGCTTAGATCCGATCCCGATAGGGTAACCGAAAAACCGTCAGCCGAGGATTGACACGAACCGTTGGTAACCGCCGTAGCTGGTCCCGCTCCGCTGGCATTGCTATCCGATCCGGTCGAACTGTTGGCGAGAATCGTAGGAAAAACCCTCGGCGTGCCTTCCACGAAAGCAAGATACATACTAACCGAGGTCGCACTCTCGACCGTTGGATCGCTCGCCTGGCTTGTTGCGGTAACGATCCTGAATTCCGCGAAGGCCTGCCTGGATGTGTTTGCCGTGCCGGTATTCGCGTTGGCGACTGAAAACGCTGTAAAATTAGTCGTTGGAGTTATTGCTCCACCGTTACCCGACGAACCTATGGCGCGCAGAAACAAGTATTCTGCGCTCAGAAGATTGTCGATTGTCATCGATGCTGGGTCTGCGCTATTGGCCTCTATATCCGTAACAAACCCGGCAACTCGAAGATAATTTCCGCTACCGACGCTAAATTCCCAACAAGTCATGGCGCGAGCATCGGCAGAAGAATGATGTGCAGTTATAGTGCCGCTACTCGGCAAATCGACAGTGGCCTTCGTCATGAAAACGGCCCCTGTCGATTGAGTCACCGAATCATCGCCATCGATATTGAACTCTCTTACAAACTCCCAAATATTCCCCACCGAATCGACAAACGCGAACATTCGACCACGATAGCCCTCGGTATTGTCACTTGAATCGTGAACGTGAACGCAGGCCCCATAATTACCGACATCAAGTTGAGCGGAAGTTGTGAGGGCGAGACTATTTTGCGCGGTGTTGGTTGCCGTTGCGGTCCCGAGCGAGCCGATGCTGGTGATCGCTGCGCGAACCGGCACAACGGTCGCAATCGGCGACACGATTAGAGTCAAGGCAAAGAGCAAAAGCCGCTGCCACAAATTCATGGTTGAAGCTCTCCGTTTATGATGACATTGGCGCCCGCTGGAGCCAGAATTCTAATCGGCGGTGCCGATCGCTCGAATGTAAACGGGACTCCATCCCTGATTGTGATCGTCGCATCGGCTTCAATCTGCGGTAAGTCATGCTCGAATACGTGAATCGCCACGGCGCCGTACTGTCCGGCTCCCTGTTGAGCGATATAAACCCTTCGCGAAGTTTCGTCGTAAGCGACTCCTCCGAGGGCGTGTGCGTTGTTAGCCTCGAAGGGCAAATTGAACCGCCAAAGTGCGTAAGGCAGAACATCCCAGGCGTTTTTCTCACCGCGCCTTACCTTGTCCAACTCAACGGCGTCGTAGGCCCACATTTGGTAAATGTACGGGTAGGCATGAGGCCCGGTAGAATTGCTGACTGGATCATAGCAGTAGTGTTGAATATTCGCCGGTGGAAACGGGAGCAGATGTTTCGCCGGATCATTCGTACCAGGACCGTAGCAGTATTCGCCGGTTCCCTTCTTTCCGACGTACAGGACAGTTCGAGTGCCAACTGGCTGCACGATCCCGGTGATCGCGGTTGCCGCGCCGTAAGCATCTGTGTTGCCGGTATACTGCCCAAGTGTGGGATGGGCGAGCGGATAATACACCAGCGCAGATGTGTTCACTGTATTCCCAGCCTGAATGTCTTGTGGATTAAAAGAGAACGCTGACGGTCCTAACGAAGTCCTGCTAATGATCGACACACAACAATTGCCGGTCAGGTGAGTCCCTCCCAAAAGAGACTGCAACCCGCTTTGCACCTTTGCCATGTAGCCGCTGAAAAACCCGGCCTTCAACGTTCCGTTGGCCATGCGTACCGGACCGATTACTTGCCCCGGCATTCCAAACGATAGCGGGCGGGCGAAGTGCGAGAGCACCTGGCTACCGTCAGCATCGTAGGACGAATAAGCCGAGATAATCAGCCGCCCTTGATCGACTACCATGCCGCCAAGCTGAATATCGGTGGCTGGTGGATCGACTAAGAGCCGCTTTCCTTCCAGGGCGTCGGAAAATGCTTGAAGCACCGGCGCAATCGGCAAGGCCGCGAATGTCGAACCTGGCGCCCCCAGTGTGAGCGGAATCTGAACTTCCGACACATGGTAAGGATGCCAAGCATGGCCGCTGTAAAATAGAGACCGATTCGCCGGATTGAACGCGAGCGCATAGCCGCCGTAAGTAAAGCAGTTGCTTACCGTACTCGTTGGAACAGCTCCGCATGGAACGGTCCCGGCCGGCAGGCGGAATGCACCAACGTGGCGCAGGTGGCTAGATTGGAGCAACGGCTCGACTGCGTGGGCCGTTGAAATCAGCAGAAGGCATGCAAGGACCAACTTCATCAAGATCATCGCTGTCTCCTTATGACGCCCGGAAAAATCCCGCCGCGGCGATCTGCGCTGTGACGTCACTTCCGTCCGGCGTGATCGCAAAATCGTGGTGCGTCATCGGCACGATGTTGGCATCCGTCCCGCCCGTTGTGTCGCTGTCGTAGGCCGTGACGAATTTACTGATCGCCCCGGTGCCGTCATTGGCGAGCCCGGTCCAGGTCTGGTCGGGGATGTCGATGTCCACTCGGTCGTTTGTATCGTCCGGTGCGAACGCGCTGATGTCGGAGTCGGTCAACACCTTGCGCGCATACCCGGTGTTCGTTGCTTCGTTGGTAGTGCCAGCGACGAGCGCGCTTACCGTATCGAAATCGCGCAACGCCGTGTCGGCCTCAAGGCCTGTGGTCGCGAGCAGAATGATAATCAACGCCGAGTTGGCCGGATCGTTTAAGTCGACGCGGTTGTAGAGCTCGGCGACGCGCCCCTTTGCTATGTTAAAGACTTCGTTTCCCATAATTCACTCCTTGGAAAAATTTTCCTTCGTGTTAAGACGCCTTGCGATACCGCGCGGCAAGTCGCGCGTGAAACTTTGTCTTGCCGGTGTCCAGGATCTTGGCAACTTCCTCGTTGCTGATCTCGCTGAAGTCCTTGCCCGTCACCACGGTAAAGAAGTTGTCGACGCGGTAGCCTGAAGGGTTGGTAGGATCGGGCGAAGGCTTGCCCCCGCCGACCTTGGCGACATGCGCCTTGGCCTCGGCTTCGCCGCCGAGTTTTTCGCCGGTAAAGCAGGAATAGTGCCCGGGGCCGCGAACCACGCGATATTCCATGGTTTGGTTCTCTCCCTTAACCACGAACTTTCCCGCGCTCGCCTCCAGCCAGCCTTCCGCAATGCCTGTCTCGATCAGCGACGGAGACCAGTGCTCCACCGCCTTGGCGCGCATCACGCGCACGCCGTTGACGTGGGTCGGCTTGCCCTCTTTATCCTTCGCGTAGAGTCTTTTCAAAAACATAAAACCTCCTTATTGAACCTGAATTGTTAAAGCTGTGGGAGCACCCGGCGTGCTCATTTCAAAGCGCACCGCGGCTTTGTTGATCTTGTAGCCGATAGTTTTCTGATGCCCGAAGCGCAGCTTATTGACGCCGTCGACTAGGTAGGCAAGCGGAATATCGTATTCGACCGTGGCGACCTTCTGCTGGTTGGCCGATGTGCCGACCGAGCCAAACAGCACAATGGGCCCGTTACCGTTGATGTATAGGTCGCCCTCGTCTGGATAGTCCGGGTCGTAGACTTCCAGAATGAGGATCGCCCGGCTTACACCGGCCGGCTTGGCGACCGTGATTTCCAAAGTCTTATACTCCGGCAACGTCGTCCCTTCCATATTCAGCGGCAACGTGGCCACCGCGGTGGTGGGGATCGTGCCGCACCCTTCATTTCTGGCGGACTCGCCGCCGGCGTTGAAGGCCGTTACCGCAAAGCAAATCTGCGAACCCTCGTTCGCGGTGATCGAGGGAGTAACGAATTTCGTCTGGTTGGCGCCCACTTGTCCGATCACAGCGAAAGTGCCGTCAGCGGCCTTGCGATATAGCTTGAACCCGTCCTCGTTGTTGGAGTTATCTGTCCAGGTGAGGGTAAACACGGCCGGCCTGGGTTGAGCGGAGACAGATCCGGCATAGATGATCGACGCCAGAGCGGCGATGACGAGGCAACATAATTTCATAGACCCACCCTCCAAAAGATTTTCGGCAAACGATTTCAGACTGCGGCAGGCGTACCAGTAGGTGTCGGGCTTTAACCCGGGCGGCAGATCCAGCCGTTCACCCTTGACGCCGGTGCCGTGGGTCGCCATCAGATTCAAGGTCCGCACATGCTTGCTGTGACCCCTACTGTCCGACTGCTTCGCCGCCTCGACCAGAGCGCCTAATTGCAAGCGCGCGTCGGCTCGATCTTCGATGGTGCTGGTTTGGTGCCTGGTCTCGTCGACGTGATCGAGCGGCATCGCTAGGTCGCGCTTGTGGGTCCGCCTACCGTACCATCGGCTTTCCCAGCAGATATTCGATAGCTCGTTGAGCATGTAATAGCGCACCGATTTCGCCGGAAAGTAATTGCAATCGCTGTAACGCACGAGCGCTTCGCAACCGGATTGAAAAATATCTTGCTCGGCGGCGCGTGGATCGCCGAGTTGAAATTTGTTTTGCCAGGCGATCTTACGAGCCATCTTTTTCAACGTAGTCAAGTGATCCTCGACCGCTATCATCTTGGTCTCAACCTCGGGAATGCGGAGCCCGCCACAAAAAAAGGCCGGGGAGTTCTGCACTCCGCCGGCCTCTCAGGGCTCGTCAGGCAATGTTGTAAGCCTGGGCCTCTCAGGGCTCGTCAGGCAATGGTTTTAATTCGTCAGCGTCTCATGGCCACCGGTTCAAATGGCCGCAACGCGGACATTTGATTTCACCGCGCAACGTGCCGCGGAAGAGTAATCGTTGACACTTGCCGCAGCGGGTGTCGCGCAAGGCCACACCAGCCGCTTCGGACGCGCCGATATTATTTTGTCTCCCGTATAGGGGGGCGGGAGACTGTGTCTTGAGCTGCGTTTCATTGGCCATTTGTACGCCGCCGAGGAGAAAAAGTCCAACATTAAACGACTGCCGAGCCGGGGAAGCCGCGCCCGACGGTCTCGCTCATTTGGTACACGTTGACGGTCACCGACGCCTGGGGAGATCCGAAATCGGTGGTTTGCTGCGCCGCGCTGTAGGCGACCGTCTGCGCGCTTGCCGTGAGCGTCCGCACGACCGTTGAGCCGTTCAGGATGTCGATTTCATAAGCCTCGGTCGTTTCCCCCAGGGGCACGTCGACCAAGTCGCGCCATTCCTGATGCTCTCTGGTTCGCCGAATCCAAGTGATCGTGAGATTGTCCGAACCGTCCCGGCTGCCGGCGATGTGAACCGGCGCCAATGGTTTCAAGCTCGCGGTCATAGCGTGAAGTGAACCTCGTTCGCATCGGTGAACAGAGACCCCAACGAAGTCGCCCGGAAAATCTGCGGTGCGCCGATCTCCGATCCGGACGCGCTTATACGGTGCAGGGCCAGGGGATCGAGCACCACAAACGGCTCGCCGATCATGTGGTCGGCCACCGCAAACTCGCTCCCCCTGCGGCCGCGCAATAGGTTTGACAGCCTGTAGATGCCAGAGCCGAGAGCGACCGCCGTCGTCCACTGGATAATCTCGACGTCGCCGTTGATCTTAATCAGCGCCGCAGCGTTGGCGCCGTTGAGCACGTTGGCCTGGCTCTCGCTCGACAGCATGAAAATGTCCGGTCTTACCAGATGTACGTCGAGGGTGTTGACCGTGTCCCAGGTGTTTACATTGGCCGGGGGGAGCAGGGCAGTCCTGGCGTAGCCAATACAGCTCTGCACGTCCATGGTCGCGATGTCGGTATAGGTTTGACCATCATCTATTGACTTGGCGATGATGGCGCCTGTCCAAGGTGGGTTGTAGCCGCTGACTGCCAGATAGTAGCCGATCCCGTTGTCCTCGGGGCGCAACAGCACCGAGTCAAAAACAATCAACCGCGTCGATCCGGCAAGCCCGACAACCTTGGGAATAAGACCACCGGATGGCGTGCCGCCTAGCGCGACGTAACCGGAATAAAGGCCGGGGTCCTCGGACACTGCTTTCACCACTATGATTCCCGGTTGACCGTATTCCACGCCAGCCGCCCGAAAGCGCAGCGTGCGCGGGACCGCCACTTGAACTACCTCGGCCACACCCATCGCGCGCGCGCCTACGAGGGACACGCTAACCAGGGTCTGATCATCGATAACCAGAGCGTCGGCGCCGACGGCCGCCGTCCTGACAATCGACGGCACGTTGAACCGCGCGGATACCGTCGGTTGTCCGACCGCGAGCGTCCCGACCAGAGAGGCAGCAACGAGGGTGTTGGCGTCGACTACATAGTGGTCGCCCACCCCGGTCGAGGCATTGACCAGCGAGGGGGCCTGTAACGCGCGTCCGAGCGTTGGCGTGCCGATCGCCAGCGGGCCGGTTAATGATGGGATAGTGAGAGCTACGGCGACTACCGCGGCGCCAAGCGCCCGCGGACCGAGAAGGGAAATCGGGGCGATGACCGCAGGTATATAAACGAGCTGCGCGCCGAATTGGAGGATACGGGCGGCCAGGCTGGTTTCTTCACTGACGACCTGGGACCCCGCGACCGCGACTTGTGTTTCGATGTCGGTCTGCTCGGTGACGACCTGCGCCCCGGCCTGGGCGACTCTCGTTTCAACGTCGGTCTCTTCGGTGACGACCTGCGCGCCGGCCTGGGCGACCCGCGTTTCAACGTCGGTCTCCTCGGTAATGACCTCGGCGCCATGAACCAATATGCGCGTTTCTGTTGCCATTATTTAGATCGGCCGAGCATGGACACGCCGAGCGGGTTAGGGCCGCGGGCCTTGCGTTCCTCTTCTTCGAGCTCGGCGATGCGATCATTGACGGTCTTGGTGGTGGCCGCCAGCTCGAGCCGCTTATCCTCCAGCTTCGAGCGAAACTCTCGCAGCATATTGAGGGGGAGAGCCTTCAGCTTTTTGGAATCGTTGGGGATTTCCATCGTTTACTCCTGTTCTGGTTTGCCGACACTGGAGAGCCCCACCAGCTGCGGCGTACCGACCACGCCGCGGCGAACGTCGGGGGTTTTGTGAAACAGCCGCCTCAATCGCGCGTTCCAGCCCGCCTCCTTGCGCGCGGCGTCGTGTACGCGGGGGTCGTCAGTGAAGCCGGCCGGGAAGCCGGCGCGCAGGACGACCGCCTGGTCGAAGGTAATTTGCTCGACCTTCGCCACAGCTTCGGCGTGGCGCGCAGCCAGCTTGATCTGCGCGGCGAACTCGTCGGCCTGGTTCCACGGCATTTTCCAATAGTGCCCGCTGGCCTCGTCGATGATCACTACATGGGGGCCGTCGCTCTTGATGCGGATCGAGCTCATGGACGCATGACCTTGTTCGCGCCGTTGTCGAAAATAAACAGGATGTCGGTGCCCGTTGGCGTAAACGGCAGGCCGGTGATGGTGTCCCAATAAGCCCACAGCTTGCTTGTCGACGGCGTGCCGGTGTGCTTGTAGAGGATCGCCGACTCGAAACTTGCGCCCGACACAGCGGAGAATGTCACATCGCCGGCATCGAGCACGCCGGCCGTGTTGCTCTTACCGGAGAGAGCGCTCGAAGTCGCAATCACCGCGCCGCCTGTGATGTCGTCTAGCGCGTCGTCGGTGGTAAGGTTCGGCACGTCGACGCCGTGGTCGACGAAGAACAGCCGGAAGTCGTCCGACATCCAGTTGAACCCGCCGTTGCACATATTCTCCATGCCCTTGTCAAAAAATCCGTTTGCCATTGAAGCCTCCTAACTCTGTCGTTTGTACCCGATTTCGTTCGCGTTCCATTCAGTGGGCGTCCATGGCGCTGCGGTGTCGGGGTTGTCTTCGAACCATTCCTTGAACCAGCCGTTGCTCCCGAATGGTGGGTTGAAGGACGCGCCTTCGTAGTCGGTCCCACTCTGCCGATTGAGAAACCTAAGCGTTGCCGCGCCCGAGTCCTGCTTGTTGGCGAGCGCGATCAAGCCGACGGCGAGGATGGTCGCAGTAGTCGGCACGTTGCCCGCCGTAAAGGTGTCTTTTTCGCCGACGACGTCAGTCGAGTTGTAGTCCGCGGGGTTCGGCGTCGTTTCGTCCACCGTCTGAAAATTCGACCCGGACGATGGCGTCCAAGTAGTATTCGCGCCCGCCCCTGTTGGCGGGAAATACTCAACGCGGTTTTCACCTATCTGCGAATCGGCGTGAATCACGTCGCAGATGTCGGTGGTCACCGACCCATGCGAACCCATTTGAATGCCGATCGTAACCGCGTCGATTGATCCGCTGCCGACATATTTTGTGTCGAGTCCCGTAGCCGAAAAGACTAGAGCGCCATCCACCCACACGTCGATGGTGCCCGTCGAATCATGTATGACGACTTTCGCTTCAACGTGTTTCCATTGGCCAAACCCGATCAGCCCGGACGCTGACGTTGCCAACAAAACATCGTCGCCGCGGTACAGCTTGAACGAGCCCGCGTCCGTAATCGCCAGGTAACAGTGGACGTTGCCAGCCTCCCACCACTTCATCAGTCTGCACTCGGTCGAGAACGCGGCGCTGTACTTGATCCGCATTGCCGTATAGAACGTCGAACGCGCTGCGACCGGGTGCCCATAGTGCGCCGTTTGCCCTCCCGATCCGCCGCCCAGGACCATCCGCAAAGTCGGGCCGCTGTAGGGGCTGCTTCCCGCGTTGACCGTAGTCGTGAAGTCGACGCCTGCTAACTGCGTGAACGGGAAAATGTCGGAGAGGGTTTGGCTGTAACCGAAGCTCTCTGCCCAGTCTATTACCATGATTCTGCCTCCGTTAAGTCGTTACGCGCACCGCGTTGTTTGCGCCATCGATATAGATCAGCTTCACAGATCCCGGCGCAAGCGTCACGGTGGCGCCGGCCCCGCTGCCGCTCTTCAGGGTGATGTTATGACTGCCCAGGGCGGCATGTTCCACCATGCAAATTTTCCCGCGCCCGAGGAACGTCACCGCCCGCGGCGCCGTCATCGTGTCGGTAAATTTGAAATACACCGCGCCGTCATGCTGCGAGTCGGTGAGGATAATGTCGGCCGTGGTCACGTTGATGTCGAGCTTGCCCCCTAGCACGTTGTCGAGGATTAACAGGGCCGCGTTGTGCGTGACTTCTTTTTGTGACTGGCCGACGGCGATTTCTGGAAATTTGTAGTTTGTCGTGGTCATAGCGTGATCTCGAATGGATCGCCCGGCTCGATCTCAATGTACTTCCGGGTTAGTCGGATGGTCGCCTCGTTGCGCTCGAAGTGCAGCACCGGCAGCAGCCGGGCCGCCATTTGCTTCGCCGCGTCGTCGGACATGGACTCAGCCAAGCTGAAATCGATCATGTGCCGAAACTCGGTGATGATCTTTTCTTCATACTGGAGCCCGCGCTCATAATCCTTATCACGTTGAATGTATTGCACCCGCACCGTACTGGGCAACCGGCGCTCGTGAATCTGGTTGCGTTCGAGTCGATCAGGCACCTGCTCACCGGGCTCATAAGCCGCAAGGTCGGTGAGCGGGATAGTGAACGCGACCGGCCGGCCGCGCTTGCGAAATTTGAGTAAGCCGCCGCTCTCCACCGGATCAAAAAAGTAGTGAGGCATGAGCGGGGAAATCCAATTCGCCATCGTCATTGCCGCGTCGCGACCGTAGCCGTCGACGCAATCGGTGAGCTCGCTCACGTCGAAGCGCGTTTCCTCCATGCCTGCGATGCGGCACGCGTCGCCGACAATCTTGGAGAGCGGCACACATTGCGACACGCCGGCGGGCACCACCTGAAAAAACTCTCGGTTTGGCGCACCGTAATAAAAGATCCCGTCTTTGTAGATAAGTTGGCCGTTGATGAAATTCACCGAGAACGGGTTCGGCGAGGTCCCGATGAGAACCGCTTTCTTATTTTCGAGAGCGTAAAAGTTGACCGGAGCACCTGAGCCAAAGCCGGTTTGGGTGAAGTACATTTCCTCGTCGCTTACGAGGTCGAACCCCGCCAGCTTTTCGACGCCGAGATCCCAAATCTCCAGCACGGTGAAATCAACCGGGTCGATTTTGTAAAGTATCGAGTTTGGGGCGCCGAATAAACTTGTGATTCCATGAGAATACAGGCCATACAGGAAATTGTCGCTCATCCTGAGCACCTGAATTTTCGGCGCCGCCACGTATGGCGCCGGGAAGACGATGTCGGTCGCCATCGATGGAAAGTCGATAAACGCGCCGTCAGGAAAACCACCCATGCCAGGCACCCACATAATGAGCCGCCCTAGCTTGTAAACCCAGGTTCCGCCATTCCCACCGATCACGCCCGGCAGTACGCCGATGAAGATCTCGCGCCATTCGTTATACAGGAAAAAATGAAAACCGAATCCGCTGTGCCAAATACCGGCCGGAACGTCGCTTTTCCCAGCCCCAAACGGATAAATAATATGGCCTTCGACCGGGTCGCTCAATTTTTCATATTTCAGTTCTGGAAACGTACCAACAGGCGTGTGCCTGACCCAATAATACGCCTCGGGATTGCTGTAGGTGGCCGACGCCATCGCTAAATGTTCCGAGTCTGCCACAAGACTGAGGACCTCGTGATTGTCATCGACATGATTCCAATCGCCGACCCATACCCAGGCGCTGCCAATGAAGGGCGGTTGGTTAGGTCCAAACGTCCGCATATGCTCGCTGCCGTCGTCGTAGACTTCGGCGACGGCCTGGGGAATTTGATTGGCGTAGTCGGCGAGCTCGAGCGCGAGCGCGGCCATAGTCACGACGCCACGGTAAGCTGGAGTTCTGCCGACGCCGTGCAGCAGCTCAAAGGTAGCATCGGGGAGCTGGTCCTCCGCGCCCATCATGAATTTGAGCCGGCCGCCCTTGATCGCCGCCGCCGATGCAATGATCTCCGCGAGGGTTGCATCGGGCGACATATTGCGGCGCAGCTTTCCTTGAAGCCAAACCCGCAAGATGCCATCGGCTTGCCGGCGCCGTAACAGCCACAGCGCGTCAGCCGAGTAAGTGTAATAGTAACCCGATGGACTCGCCGACATGCCCTTGCCACCGACGGAATGCTCGACCGCTCGGATGTCGCTTGAATCGATCAATAGCCCGGGCACCGGGAACGTCCCTTCGGTGTCTGGAATATCCTCCCCGAAAGAGTGCGAGGTGACCTGGAGATCTTCGAGTTTCGGACCGATCAGCTGGCCCTTTTCCGGGAACAACAGCCCGCCAACGATGCCGCCGAGCAGGCCGCCGATCGCGCCGCCGATCGGACCGCCGAAGTATGATCCGGCCATCGTAAACATAGACTTGATCATCATCTGGGCGGCAAAGACCGAGTCGGGGAAGATGAGCAAGCCGGCGACCGCGCCCAAGGTGATGTAGATTATTTGGCTTTTGGTTCTCACTCTAACCCTCGAAACTTGTAATAGCGCCGGATGCGAGTCTTGATCCGGTCATCGAGCCTCTGTTCGACCACTTTCCCGGCGCGGCCCGCGCCCCTGGCGACGTTGCTGTGGGCGTGGATCAGCGTGCCGCAATCGGTGAGAATGCCGACATGGCGCGGCTGCCCGCCGAGGTCGGGATCGGCCATCCACGGCACGTCACCCGGTAGCTCGGCGCCATGGGGCACCCGGTCCATGTGCTCGTCGAGCCCTTTTTCCATCGCGCTCGGCACCGGTAACGGCCCGTAGCCCGCGAAGTCCCACTCTGGCGCGATCAATTTCATTTCCTTCGCGACGCCGACGACCAGCCCGATGCAATCCACCCAGCGACCCTTCTCCCTCCCCTGGTGCCGAAAGGGTGTGTCGAGCCAGGTCCGCGCGGCCTCGATTACTTCACCGCGCGTAGCCATGGGCGGACCTCGTAGGGTTGCACGGTCAAGTCTGGCTCGCGCTCCGTGTCACCTTCAATCAGGGTAAGCCCGTTGAGTATGTAAGCCTGGGCCTTGTCCCCGTAGGTGTCCGGATCGTCCCACCCTATGCGCGCGGTCCCGCGCAAGCGCATGGGTGGGCCGTTGAGCCGATGGCCGACTAGGTCGAAGTCCGGTTGTTCATAGAAATGCATTCCGGCATGTCCGGCGCCGCCGACGCATTGCGCGTAAAACGGCGCCAGGATACCACTTTGCGTCACGGCGATTTTAGCTTCACAGCGCATGGTTACACCGGTTGATCAGGGAAGCGGATTGCGCGGTGAACGCCAGGCAAATAAGGCTCACCGCGGAAGTTGTGGACGTTGTCAAATTTGTCGATGCAAGTTTCAACGCGCTTGTCGCAGCCGACCTCGACTATGTAGCTCTGCCCGACGCTGATGTCCCGATAGGTGGAGTCGCGCAGCGTGAACCCGGCCGGCCTCCACTGAATGCTTCCATCCGGGGTGTTGTTCGATATGGGCTCGGTCACGGTGACCCGGGTACGGTTCGGACCCGCTTCGTAGAGCACCGCGGTGACGGTGTATTCACCGTCTTTGGCGGTCGACCCAAACAGGGTAATGATGTCGCCAATCTGAAAGTTTGCCGTTTGATCGCCGGTCACATAGAAGTAACCGCTAACGGTGTCAACCAGTGTGATTGGATAAGACGCGCGCAAGTAACTCTTGACCTCGCTAGAAAATCCCGCGTTCGGCCCGTCAAGAAACGTCAAGAGCCCATGCGTAAACCAGCCTGTTGGCTCGACGCGGTTGTAGTCGGCGAACTGGCGGCGATCTGTAACCGATGTAATGGTGCCGGGTTTGACTAGCGCTTGGCGCGCTTCCCATGTCACGCCGCCGTCGGACACCGTCCCGCCCAGGACCGTCGGCCAGGTCGGTTCGGTGAGGCCGGTTTGCCCCGCGGTGAGCGCCACATAATAGAAACCGTTATAGGTCGAGGGTTTGACGATCATGCCGACGTTGGCATCAAAGGGAATACCCGCGGCGTGTTGCTGGAGCGGCTGCCAGCCGACTGGATCGAGTCGCACCTTGCAGCCATAGCGGTCGTTCCACGTATCCTGGATCCGCGTTCCCAGCTCTGCCCTGCACGTGACCGAGCAGCGCGGCCCCTGTTCTTGAGTGAGCAACGATTTTAAGCCGAGACCTTCAGCCATGAACGCTTGATCGCCCCAGCGGATGTCGCCCAGGCGTCCATAGAGCAGGACGTTTCGACCCTGCGCGAGATTCTGATAATTGACTTCGAAGTGCTCGTACTCGGCGCCGCTGTAGAGTCCCTCCTCGATGTCCTGGGCGACGATCTGATCGCTGTCGAGTAGGGCCTGGACCTCGCGGCTTGAGACACTGAAATCCGATGTCGCGGCCGCCGCCGTGGGCACCGACCCTGTCCGCGCATGGAGTCTAATATTGTTCCAGATTAAATCTCTCTCAAACGACGTGAACCCCAGGCACCGCCGCGCCTCCCCATAGCTCGTGCCTACGAGGTAGGGACTATAGGCCGTTGTGTCGACGTTGATTTCAAACTCCGTCGGTGACAGTACCGTGACTTGAAAATACAGCTCGCTGACGTTGCCGACAAAGTTGACCTGGGTCATGCCCTCGATTTTGACAAATTTCACCACGTCGCCGGTCTTCAACCGATGCTGCCAGAGAGTCGTCACCACGCCAGGGTTTGCGTTTGTGATGTTGACCACCCTCGGCTGACGCGCCGCCAGCGAGAGGATTGTGCAAAACGCGATGGTCTGCACTTGGCCTTGATAGTGGGCGAGCAGTCCGGCCGGGATCGTCTTCACGGGACCAGCCTCACTTCCTCGACCTGGATGCTAACCTCGCCGGCCTGCCACGCGATGAAACTTGGGTCGAAGTCGTCCGAGGCGAAGCGGACCGGGTGATAATACTCGAACCCGGCGCGCACAACGTCACTGCCGGCCAAGCCTGGAGAGCGGGTGATAACCCCGGTGGTCGCGTTCATAGTCCAACCGGAAAACTCCTCTACGCCGTTTACCGAGACCTTGAGCGTCCCGGCTTTGGGTTTGTAGATGGTCTTTACCAGCGACCCGCCGCCGACGGTGTAGGTCTTAATCAGCTGGAATTGAGTCTGCCCAGCGGTCGCGGTGGCAATCACCTGATCATTTGCCGAGGTGCTAACAGTTTTCTGATCGCCGTGCGCGCTTTTGTAATCGAGCCAGTTCTTGAACAGGAACATATGACCCTGCCCGCGGACTACTAGAAACAGCTCGTAGAGATCATAAATTTTGCCGATCTCGCGCGCGCCATAGCCCACGTCCCAACCGTATATTGGCGTGTCGCGGCGAATGTCCGCGGTGTGCCATCCGCTCGGCACTTTTACGATGCCGGTTAAAAAGCGCGGTCCGCCAGGGCTGGCGAAGCTGATGTCTGTCGGGAAGACGATGTCATCGTAAAAAGCCATCGCTTAATCAATTCTCCTGAAAGTATCGCGGACCTGGCTCTGAATCTCCCGCCTGCTGCGCGCGAAGCTGCCGGCGTCGTTGGCATAAACATTGACGACAACCGCCCTGTCTTTTCCTCCCGTCCAACCCTTTGCGTTATCCGGCATGCGGCCGGTCGCGTTGATGTAATCGAGCGCGGGCTTGCCCATCATACCGGTAGCGCGGTCATTGACGACATACTCTCCGTCTTTCAGCACAGCATTAACCTCGCCGCCGACGTGGTAACGCGGCAGCCGGCGGCGGAATGTCGCGTGCTCTCCACCTGGGGTCACTAGACCGCCACCGTGGTAGCCCATTCCAGTGACCAGCCCGCCCCCTTCGGAATAGGCGCCGGCGTCGGTGGCGCCCCCGCTCGAACTGAACAGCATTTCCATTCCGCCCATGTCCCCGCCACCGCCTTGCGAACTAGCAGCAGCGGCAGCGGCTTGGATGGCGGCAATCGCGGCCGCTTGCAGGGCCTGTATGCTCGTCTGTGCTGTCGCCCCGGTCGTCTGAATTGCGGCGGTCGCCGTCGACTCCAGCGCGTTAATGCCGCCACTTGCCGTCGATTGCGTCGATTGAATAGCGCTCTGGCCGGTCGTAGCGGTTGCTTGAATTGCGGTAACCGCGGCTGCTTCTGTTCCACTCTTCCCGCCTTCTCCTAGTGTGACCGATGCGGCGTCGCGCATCTCCTGGCCGCGCTCTGCGTCGAGCCGGTCCGCTGCGGTGGTGCCCGGTAATTGGCGGCTCGGCTGGGGGGTCTTGCCGAGGCCGAGCATGTCGAGCAGAGATCCTAGCCCGCCCGCGATGCCGGCCCCCTGCTTGCCGAAGTCCGGACCAAGAATCATATCCTTGAGTCCGAGCGTGATTTGATCGGCCAATAGTTTGTTGATGATGCCGAGAACTTTTTTGCCCCAGTCTTCCCAGCTGGTGATGTTGCCGTTGAGAAAATCCTCGATGCCGTCGCTAACCGCGCCGAACCCGCGCTCGATGGCCGTTCGCATGAACTCCGTTGTTTCTTCGGTCTTGTCTTTGATGTCGTCGTAGGTCGTAATCCATGCGTCGGCGGTGGCCTGGGCGGCCTGCGCATTAACGTCGGCAACGTCCTGGCCGGCGGCGATTGCCGCATCGCGCCACTCTCTGATAACCTTGACGCGCTCCTCAAATTCCCGGTTAGCCCGGGCAACATCCTGCTGATCCTTGGGCAGAATGTCGATCGCCATCTGTTTTTGGAGATCCTGAAAGGCGGGCTCGATCTTAGCCAATGCTTCAGCCGCCGCCTTGGCGCTCTCCTCAATGGCGCGGCCCCACTCCTGGCTATCTTGATCAAATGCCTTGCCGAGCGCGTCGAGCTTGGCGAGCTCATGCTGCATGCGCTTGAGCTCGTCAGTGCCGGCGATGATCCGTTCCTTGAGCGATTTGAAAAACTCTTCGATGCCCTTGGGGATCGGCAGTTGTTTTTCGCGCAGCTTTTCTTTGAAATCCTCAAACTGTTTGTCGAGGCTCGCGCCAAGGGCGAAATCAGTGCCGAATCGGAGCTCGATCTTTTTGCTTTCAATCGTGGCGAGCTGCTTTTCGAGGCTGTCAAGGAAAGAGTCGGCGAGATTTTCAACGTCTTTTTTTGCACCCTTGGCGCCGTCGCTGATGCCTTTGAAAACAGCGGTGGGCTTGGTGACGTTGACTTTATTTAACCGATCGAACTCCTCGCGCAGATCGAGCACACCGTCGCGCGCCTGGCGCAACGCCTGAGGATTGATGCCGAAGCCGGGCTTTTCTCCCGCCGCGATAATTTCCTTGGATGTCATGCCCTCAACACGGCCCTCGGGAATACCGCTGAGTTGGGCGAACTTCTTGGTAGCATCGGCGAGCTGCGCTGCCACTTTGGGCGCATCGCGCAGGGCGCCGAAAAATCGCAGGATACCGGCGACGCCCTCGGCGCCGAGCAGCAGCGCTTGATTCTTGAGTCTGGTCAGCGCGTCGCCGATATCGTCGAGTGCCTTTACGTCCGCCGCGGTAAGGCCAGAGCGCTTGACTTCGTCAAAGCGACCGGCCAGCGCAGCCAGGGCCGGGCCCAGCTCCTTGGCCGATTTGCCGAGCAATGTGAACATCACAGTGTTGCGCTCGACCGGGTTCTCGATCTTGGCCAGGGCGTCGGTTACTTGTTTGATGAAATCGTCAACCGAGATATTGCGCAGCTCCTCGAAGTTCAAGCCCAAGCGTTTGATCGCCAGCGCCGCCGGGTCGGTTGCTTTGTCGATGTTGCCGAGATTTTTCTGAAGGTTGAAAACACCATTGGCGAAAGTGTCGACTGACGTGCCGGACTCCTCCAATGTCGACTTG
Source organism: Thermodesulfobacteriota bacterium (assembly GCA_036794995.1). Taxonomy (GTDB): domain Bacteria; phylum Desulfobacterota; class Binatia; order UBA9968; family UBA9968; genus DAIRFP01. Next base: position 46,830 of record DAIRFP010000007.1, read on the forward strand.
AATCCGGAGAGAAACTCAACCGATATGTCCGTCCGCTCGTGCAGATTTTGCAGACTGTCGGCCAAGGCGAAGATCTTGGAAGTGAACCCCGTCAGTGCGCCGACGCTTAGAACCGCGCCTAAATTACCCAAGGCGGAGGTCGCCAGATTTTTGATATTGCCGAAGGACGATGCGAAGTTGTTCTCCAACGTCTTCAGATCCGACTGGATCTTCGTCAGCGACGCTTCGATTATGACTGTTTGTTTGATGTCGTCAGCCATGAGATTCGACCATCTCCGATTTGCTAACCTTGCGACGTCCGGCAGCCGGGGCGTCGGGGTGTTCTTTGCGGAACGCGGCGGCCATGCCGGTAAAGTAGAGATCTACCGCTGCGCTGTCATCCACCGGCTCGCGCTTGTCGGCAATCCATGGAAAGATGTCGCCCGCTGTGAATGGCTGGGGGCGGCGCTTTGAATCGCGCCATACGTTCAAGGTCATTGCGGCAACGGTCCCGGCGCGCTCATAGCGGCGCTTCTCCTGCTCACGGCGCCGATCTTCCAAGGCCCCCAATTCCAACCAGGTCAAAGACCAGAACCGATCATCGGTCAGCCCTAGCTCGACTACTGCAAAGCTCCAGTGTTGTAGCCAGGGCGTTGGGCCAAAGGGTGGCTATCCTCCACTGGTGGGGCCCCGTCATCGGTCGATGTATTTTTTCGTTTGCTATGGGAAGCGTAGGCGTCCCAAATTATGGTCATCATCTGACCATGGGTGAGCGGCGAGGCCTCGATAAGCGCAGGCATATTGTCAACCGATAGCGCCTTGTCTTCCCAGCGCAGGCCGGCCCAAAGCAGTGTCATGACTAAGTCCAGAGCGAAGCCGCCGGTTCCGGCGACCTGCGCCGAAGCGGATGAAATAATCAGATACTCGATGTTGACGTACTCTGCGGGCCGAACGCCGCGCCTGCGATTGATCTCGCGCTCTGCTAACATCAGCGCTTCGAGATTGAATCGCAGGCGCCGCGGCCTGTCGAGTTCTATTGCGACGGGTTCAGGTAGCACGGCACCCTCCATTTACGGACGCTTAGGAAATCTCTATCATCACCGGCAAACCGGTCACTTTCAAAGACCAGTTCAAAAACACCGGGGCGCTGAAGTCGAGCGGGACATCGAACTTGGCGACTCGCGCTTCGTACTCCCAACCATCGATAGTGTTTGATAACACCGTGCGCCAGAACAGCTTAGTTTGATCGATGAAATCCTGGTAAAGCTGCTTATGGATTGCGATGTCGGGATGATAGACGAGGACACACGCCGCTTCATCGCCGGTTTTGATCGTCGGGATGTTTTCCTCGAAGCTGCCGGGGCTGTCGTGGTTGGTCGCGTCGGCATAAGTCTGAGTCGCCGACGGTGACGGGATGATCCGGCATTGCGGTATCGCAACATAAAGCAGACTGATCGGGTCCCTCCGGTAGAGTTGCGCGCCTTTACCGGGTAAAATTTGGCTTGCTGGCATGGTTGTCC
>DAIRFP010000126.1:0-3361 GCA_036794995.1 Thermodesulfobacteriota bacterium
TACCGTCGGATCCCCTGGAGGAATGATGTCAGCGAGGATTAAGCATGTCGCTTTCGCCAGTAACAACGCGCCACGTTTGGCAAAGTTTTACGAGTCGCTGTTTGGCATGAAAAGGTCGAAGGCCGCGCCGCCGGCGAGTTCCGATCCAGAACCTGTGGACGCAACGGTCGGTATTAGCGACGGCAATATAGGTATGGTGGTCATCAGAAGAGCTCCCGGTTTCATTGCTGCCCTCGATCATTTCGGAATCGAAGTTGATGACATCGAAAGCGTCTGCGCGCGGATCCAGCAATATCCGCATGTGAGAGCGGCCAGAAGACCATCTTACCGATCCTTTGCTGCCTACAGCGGGCACGATCCCGCTGGCAATGTTTTCGATCTGACACAACCGGACTCGGCAAACAGACGCGGCATCTTCGCGGAGCTCGGCAGGGCGCAAGAGCGGTTTATTTCGCATATCTCCATACGTACGCTTGATGCCGAGTCATTAGCGTATTTCTACGTTGATGTATTTGGCTTCAGCGAGGCGGAAAAAGCGCTCGAGGATCCGAATTTCTATCTTACCGATGGAAAAGTCACATTGGTAATCTCGCCTTGGAACATTGCGGATTACTTGGGCGCCTCGGTTGCAAGACCGGGACTGGAACATCTCGGGTTTAGAGTCGAAAGCATCGAAGCCGTCAAGCGCGATTTGGAGAGTCTTACCGACTCCAACCCGGAGTTGGCGCCCAGAACGGTAACCAAGGCATCGGAGGGTGAGGTGATACGCAATCTTGCGTCGACGTGTCGCTACAGCAAGCACCTTTTTCCTGATCCGGATGGAACTTACGTCGATGTTTCAGAGTAGTGACGTTTAATGCAGCCTAAAATGATTCCTGCCGTGTCTCGATTGGCACAAGGAACACGAAGTCAATGAATGCGCTAATTTCTGTAAAAACCTCTTTGGCTATTGTTTTCTTTCTGAGTATTTCGTCGGTTAGCCACGCGCAGATTTCTGCGCCTTTACACATCGCGATTCCAACCAACAGTGGAACCTGGTTCCCGCTTCATGTGGCTCTAAAGAAAGGAATGTTCCGGGAACTCGGCATCGACGTGGTCCCAGTTTACATGCAAGCGCGTACAGCTCTCGCAGCTATCGCTTCGAATCAGATCGGGTATATAACCCAAATCGGGTCGCCGATGACGGCTACTGTCGGCGGGTTACCACTTCGCGTGATCATGGTCTTCTGTGAACGATCCCATCACGTTTTAGTAGCAAAGCCGGGAATAACCTCGCTGGCGCAATTGCGCGGCCGTATAGTTGCGATCAGCCAGCCCGGCGGGACAGTGCATCGCGAGTTGCAGCTTATTCTGGAGCAGGCTGGAATTGAGCCGAATGCAGTTAAGATTCGCGGTTTAGGGGGTACAGCTGTCGGTATCGGAGCTCTCAGGAACGGCACCGTCGACGCGGCGATGTTATCGATTCCGCATGATCTGTATCTTGAGAAAGAGGGATTCAGATCGCTTGTTTATGTCAAAGATGTTTTAGAGTTTCCTCTTGCCGGTATCGTCGTACACAACGACCGTCTAAGGGAAAAGCCAGAAGAAATTACGAAGGTTCTGACAGGTGTATTGAAGGGAATCCGTTATACGAAAGCGAATGGGGAAGAAATGCCGCCTCTATTAAAGGATTTTCTGGGGTTGGACAGCTTGGACACGGCCAAGAGCGCCTACAATCGGTTGAGAGATATCTGGCCGGACAATGGAGTTGCGTCGGACAAGGGTTTGAGAACCGCGGCGAATCTTGCTCAAGTCCCATCCAATTTTCCGCTCGACAAACTCGCCGACTGGACTTTGGTCAACAAAGCGGCGGCCACTCTTAAAACCAAGTGAGAGTTCTTAGAGAAAGAAGTAAACCTGGGGTCACATCTTGACTTAAGTACATAGTGTCATGAGGTCCTGAAGCCACTTTCGAATCTTCAAATCCCGTAGAATCGTCTGGGATTGTCGGAAAGAATCTTCCTTCCGTTTGACCTGCGCACGCTTTGAAACGGGAAATCGCGTTGAGCTCGCTCGAGGTATCGCCGTGGCCGTAGTCGGTACCGATAATGAGATTTTCCTCGCCCGCGTAGAGATCACATAAGCAAAGTCGTTGTCTGTTTGGGTTGGTTTCCGCTGCCACAACAGAGGGCATTCATAGCTTACCGGAGCTTGAATATCTCTTTCCAAATTTTTTCGTATTTGGGGTACTCCTGAATATCGCTGGCGCTGATGGGATAGATCTTCGCCGGCCGAACCTTTTCCGCCGGCTCCACGTTCGGGTGAGAAGTCGTGCGCCCGCCCGCGGCCATTACTTTTTGTCCTTCCCTGCTGGTTAGCCAGCGAGCAAACAACAGCGCGGTGTTCGGATGGGGCGCGTTCTTGAGAACGGCCGTGGAGCCAAGGGCCGCAACCCCTTCGGTCAACATGTAGTTCAACGGCGCGCCTTTTTGGATCCGGCGCGGGAAGTGATGCGAATAGCAGGTAAAACAAGCCGCGCCCTGCCCGGCGATCAGCAGCTCGACCAGCTGCGAGTGTCCTTTGTGAAATTCCGGGTTGTTGTCGGCGATCTTCTTCATCAAGGAAATGGCCTTTTCATCGCTCTTGAATTTATACTTTGCCAGGCCGATCAGTATATCCACGTCTCTGGGCTCGGCGATCAAGCGGTTTTTCCATTTAGGGTCGGCAAAGTCGTCAAATTGCTTCGGCTCCTCGTCTTTCTTGACCAGGTTGGTGTTCCAGCCGGCGATGTAAATGTCCAAGTCGGACGAAACCCAAAAGCTTCCCTTCATGCCCTCGGGGTATTCCCGGGCCTCAGGGATAGCGAGTTCCAACAATAGTTTTTGCTCGTGCGCGGGAATCGCGTCACTGAGATTGACCTGTAATACATCAGCTAGGGTTTTTCCGCCCCTGGCTTCGGCTATGACGCGCGCAACCAGCTTATCGGAAGTCGCATCGACGTGATTTATCCTGATGCCGGGGAAGGTTTTCTCGAACACCGGAAGGATTTTTTCAGCATTGATCTGCGCCAGAGTCCCGTAGAAGTTCAACGTGCCGCCTTCCTTCAAGGCTTTCTTGTAAAGCTCGTCCATACTTTCGGACTGAGCCCAAGCCGAACAAGCAAGCAGGAAAGAGAACAGCGCAAAGGCGCCCGACTGGAAACATTTCGCGATGATACTCATTGAGAAAACCTCCTGATTTAATCCCAACCGCAAAATTCGGGTTGAGGCATACGGGTCGGTGGCTTCTCCCGGCTCAGCCGACTAGACGCACGCGAGAGAGATAACCACGGGTCAAGTTTCCGAGTCAAGTCTTCATTTTAACATTCAGCTCTGCGCCGCCC
>DAIRFP010000126.1:3461-6432 GCA_036794995.1 Thermodesulfobacteriota bacterium
TCACGCTCGGGAACTTGGTCGGAGCATCGGCCAAATAAGATTGACCGTGAGAATGCCTTGACAAGAAAAACAACCGGTTGTTATAAAAATCCCAAACGGAAACAGCTCACGGGGGCACAGTCAACGCCCAGGGAAACGCGCGACAGAGTGTAGGACGAGAAGTAAGCTTCGTAGCGAGCGGGCACAGGAGTGTAAAGCCACAGTGACTTACAGGGGAGCCTTCCAGCTGTGCGTTTTTCTCTCGACGGTCGCGGCACCACTTACGGTGGCGGGTCGCCTCAAGGTACAGACCCATTGCCCGCGACCGGAGAAGCTTGCGTCTCGGCCGTCAACTGGCGAATAATCCGGGCTAGGTGTCGCGCCGCAGAGATACTTCGGCGGCGCGCTTAGATTTGGCGATTTGGATAGGAGGCTTTATGTCCAATAACTACGTCGATGCCGATGGCCATGTGATGGAAAACGCGGAAGACATCCTCACGTTTGTCAAAGCTCCGCTCAACAATCGCGGCACACGCAACTGGATTCCGAGCCTCGATCATTTCCATACGCCGGCCGACGGCACGCCGCGGGTACCTGGGACCTTCGATCCTAACACCGGCCCTGAGGAGTGGCTCCAGTTTCTCGACAAGACCGGGACCGACTACACGGTTCTCTATCCGACCGCCGGCCTGGCCTACGGCAACATCGCCTACCCGCAGTGGGCATTGGGCTACGCGCAGGGCTACAATGACTATATTCACGCACGCTACTTGAAACGCAGCCCAAAATTTCAAGCGGTATCGCTGATCCCGATGCAAAATGTTCCCGATGCGGTAGCCGAGCTGCGCCGCTCGGTAACGGAGCTGGGTTTCATCGGAGCAATGATTCCTTCCAACGGACTGACGCGTCATGTGAGCCACCAAGAGTATTGGCCGATCTTCGAGGAGGCGGAGAAGTTGAATTGCGTGCTCGCCGTGCACGGCGGCAGCTACATCAATCTCGGCTTTAATACCTATACCGTTTTCCCTGCGACGCGCGCGTTGGGCATGCCGTTTCCGCTGGCGATTGCCGCCACGGGCATGATCGTTGATGGCGTGTTCGACCGTTTCTCTAAACTACGCGTGGGTTTCATGGAAGGCGGCACCGCCTGGATACCGCTGGTCATCGACCGGCTCGAGCGGGAATTGGAATACGGCGGCTTGAAGCTCAAGCGCCATCCGGAAGACTATTTCAAAGACGACCGGATTTTTGTCGGTTGCGAAGGCAACGAAAGAGCGCTGGCCTACGCCATCGAGCGCGTAGGCCCCAAGCCGTTCATGTTCGCCTCGGACTTTCCGCACGAGATATCGATTTCTAACTGCATGGAAGAGATCGACGAGGTCTTAGAACGTGACGATCTTAAGAAAGAACACAAGCTGGCGATCCTGGGTGACAACGCGCGGCGGTTTTATAGACGCTAGACAGCGGGTAGCGCAGAGGGGGCTAACAAGGGGCCTTGGAGTCATCTCTTTAAACTTTTGACATTAGAAATCTAACGCGGACAATGTTGGCGAATAGTGGCTAGACCGGTAAATAGCATCTGCAGACGCTGTTCAGCCGCTCACTTATTGCAGCAGTCCGTTCAAACCGTTCAACCGCTGCGCTCTGTTCAAGTCGTTCAAGCCGTCCTGTGGGGGAACTAGGATGCTTCAAATCCCGTTAGAATCGTCTGGGATTGTTGGAAAGAACTTTCCGTTTGACCTGTGGATTAAGGCCCTCCATCGTTTTGAACACAGCTACGAAGAAGCCTGTTCCAACGGTTCCAGCCGTTGCAATAGTTTCGAGGCCGAAGATCTCTCCAGCACGGAAATAACTCCGATCTTTTGCCAAACGTGAATACCGCCACCCGAGCGAGGATTATAACCCTCGAGTCGGTGAAGAAAGCCAAGGTACTGGTTAGCGCTCAGTTCGGCTGCCGGCTTTCGGGCCTCGACCCTCAAATGGAATAAGATCAGGATTTGTGCTCAGATACGCGTTCTTCCAGCCGTCGTGATTGGTGTACGAGCAGTAATCTTTCGAGAAAACTCCGCGTTTAACGCTTGAGATACGACGGCGCGTCCGTCGGCGGTTCGGCGCCAACAACATTTGCCATCAAGGCAGTTGTAAAGAAATGGCCGATCACGCCGACCACGTCGGCGAGTCGTTGATAGCCAATCCTCGATTCTGCGGCCTTGAAGATGTCGTCCCCTAGCGACCCGGTCGCCAGCAGTTCACGCGCCACGGCGTGCACCATCTCGTCGGTGCCGTCGGTGAATTTCGGCTGTTCCCCCGCGTTGATTGCCTCGATCACGGCCCGGTCAACGCCTGCGGCCAGCGCGATCGCAGCTTGCGCGCTCCAGGGGTAAGCGGCGTTCCAGTGTCGCGCCGTCATCAGCGACACGATCCGAACCTGCGCAGGTGTCAACGAACAGTCAAGGAGATGCGCACTCGATGCGTTGTGAACCTGCCAGAGGCCCGGCGAATACGCATAGCCGACCGATGGTCCTCTGCCGACCCGCCCCGTCGTTGCCAGGGTCGCGTCGTAAAGCTTCTGCTGTTCCGCATCCATCTCGTTTCGGCTCAACGCTGGTATTCTCGACATGTTTCCACTCCTGATTGCTTATTGGCCAAGGCTGGCAGTAGCGGACCTGGCCGATGGGGCGCAAATCTTGATTTGAGCACTTAGCCTCGTGAGATCCTGAAATGACATTCCAATCTTCAAATCCCGTAGAATCGTCTGGGATTGTCGGAAACAATTTTCGGTTTGACCTGCGGATTGAGGCCCTCCATCGCTTTGAACAACACCTAAGAGAAACCTGTTCCAATGGTTCCAACCGTTCCAATTATTTCGAGGCCGAAGATCTCTCCAGTACGGAAACACTCCGATAGCCTTTTCGTGCCCGCGCCGAGCATGTGCTTTGCTCCTTTTGACCGGGCCGGCGAAATGAGCAGCGGCACGACTGAGGAGAGTTCA
>DAIRFP010000126.1:6442-12574 GCA_036794995.1 Thermodesulfobacteriota bacterium
CATCGCTTTGAACCGGGAAATCGCGTTGAGCTCGCTTAAGGTATCACGTATGCACACAACTACACTCCGATAAGCTTTTAGTGCATATGCTTTGCTCGTTTGGACCCGGCCTAGTGGTTGTAGACCACGCGGGGGGTTCTAAACCGAAACAATGTGACGGTCTCTGATCCTATCAGGCCAAACTTCCACGTTTCCGGAATTCCGGAAACGTGGAAATGAGCAGCGGCACGACTGAGGAGAGTTCAAAGCGTTCCAAAAGCTCCACAGCTTTGCTCAGTTCCACGTGCGGCCAGTTCCCTGTCGGAATTTCATCAATCGTGATCCTCTCGATTCCGCTTGACCAAGCGCGGCCTTCCGAAGGATCGGAGCACCTTATGTCCCTGTGCAGACAGCTTACAACGGCGAAACGTTTCCACTTCTTGAAACCCGGCCAATGAAGGGTGGCGCGTGCTTGGCGATAAGGCGCTTGATCCGTGGAAGCGCCTTTACGAACGCGGCAGCCATTTCGGCCCCGTGGAGCTGGCTGGAGGTCAGCACAAAAGCTCTGACCCTCGCCGAGGTAAGTGCCGTTCGTTCAGTGACGCGGTAGCGGATGCGATCATCCTTGGTAAGCACGACCCAGCCACGTTTGCCCGCTTCGACGAGCCAATATTCGTCTTTGGCGTCTGGGGCGAAGTGGTCATCGTGAATCTCGACGGTTTCGCCGATTTCCCGCAGCGCTTGAGCGACGATCTTCCTACCCAGGGAACGGTCGATGAAAAAAACTAAACGTTCAGGCAGCTTCGAGCCAGAGCTCGCAGCGGATGGCCTCTTCGATCTCTTTGCGCGAGCGGCCATAGTCCTCCGCTAACTCGTCTATCGATTCTCCGGCTTTGTAACGCTCGGCTACAACCGCCGTAGGAATTCCTGTGCCGACTAAGACGGGCCGCCCATAGGAGATATGCGGATCGATGACCACGACTTTAGGTTCATGTAGGTCACGCTTGCGAGTGAAGGGATAAAGTCTGACCACGGTCCCAGTTGAATCGTGTTCGACGCGATGGAGATGCGCTTCTAAAAGTTCGCGCAGGGCGATTTGGCCGCTCTGCGTGACATTATCAGTTGACCAAACTTGTCAATGAACAAATCGATTCCGTCGGTTTGAAACCTTTGCTCCGCTAGAGGATGCTTCGAGGAAAAATGTTTCCGAAGATAATGAATCGCTTCTCGGATCTTACCTAACGGGACCTGATGGTGTCTTCGGATCGCATCCAATACGTGCGCTTCAACCAAATTGACGAACGAAAGGCCGGCGCGAACGTCGTCAGGGAGTTGAATGATCGGCTTAAAAAATCTAGGTCCTGACTCGGTGGGATATTTACGACCCGCAACCCACGATCGCAGTGTCGCGCTGGGGATCGACAGGTATCGCGAAGCTTCTGTCAAGCTATAGGCAGGTTGCTCTTCGGGAGATTTCTGCTCGAATTTCTGTTTCTCCAGTCTCACGTAACGTGACTATGCATTAGGGCTTTCGCGGAGTCAAGGACATTACTATTTCTTGTTAACGCTCGTTCTTGGCGATACTGCCTGCGTGTCCGGTAAGCTTGCTTCTGTCAATGGTGTCAGACTTGCCTAACTCTAGTAACTCGCTTTCTGGATCTCCTCGGCCAATATTTCATTGACGAGCGATTGGTACGGTTTCCCCTTTTTTCTCGGCGGTCTAACTCCACTAATTTGATAATGCCTTCTGCACCGCTCGGCTCACATTAGAGGGAAGAGAGACAACCCTCCTCCAACACCTCTTCGCAAATGAATCGGTCCCTTGCCGCAACCATCAAGCGCGATTAGCAAACTGCAAACTGTTGTCGTGGTGAAAGGCGGGAAACGCATGGAGCCCTCCATTTGTCCGTAACGCTCTCGAGAGCGTTTCTGCTTTAGAGCGGAAGCGGTACCGATCTGCTAACGTCCGCTAATCCTTGACGTACTTTGTCACTCCCCTCACTGTGGCTTCTGCCGTGAAGAGATTGCCGGCACTATCAATGGCGATTCCTTCTCCCATGGCTCCATCGGGCGCATCGGTTTTGTGCGGCGGCACGAAGATTGTCACCTTGCCGTCCTTCAAGCTCCCAATGCGAATGCCCTTGAGCCAGCCTGGATGCCTCTTTGGATCCGATTCAGAGTCTGCCGTATAAATTGTGTCGTTCCCGTCTATCGCGAGCCCGCTTACGCGGCTGAACTCGCGCCATTCAGCGAGATACTTCCCGTCCTTCGTCAGAATCTGAATCCGGTGGTTGTGGCGGTCGGCGATGATCAGCCGTCCCTGGGAGTCGAACTCGATCGCGTGCGGCGTGCGGAACTCCCCTGGCCCTGTTCCGGTCTTACCGATGACCCGCAGGAACTTGCCGTTCCGGTCGAACACCGAGATACGGCCGACAAGATTCGGGTCCGCGACGTTCGTATGGCTCTCCACCACGTAAACATCGCCGTTACTCGGGTCCGTGACGACGTCGTTCGGTTCGGTCAGTGCGTCCGGCGGATCTCCCTTCACGCCAGGGCTGCCCAACGTCATCAGCACCTTGCCATCGGGACTAAACTTGATGACAACGCTGCCCTTCTTGTCTTCACCCGGAAACTTGATGCGTTCGTCGGCTGTCGCAACGCGAGCGTCGGTCACCCACACGTTTCCATCCCGATCGACATGGATGCCGTGTGGCCACACGAACATGCCGCCGCCAAAGCTCCTGACTTCCTTCCCTGTCTCGTCGAAGAGATGGACCGGGTTTGCCTTGGTGCCGAGGCAGCCCGGGGCAATTCCTGGCGAGCAACGGTCCGTCGCCCAAACGGACTTACCGTCCCGGTCGATGGCTACACCGTTGGACCCGCCCCACGGCCTTTTCTCCAACGTGAGCTGTGCCCAATCGCGGATGACGCGATAGGGGTTGGGTCCGCTGTTGACGGGCTGAATTTTTTCGGTCTCGGCGGTCCCGGCCCGCTGTTGAGCCTGAACGCTGGTGCGGTGTGCGGTGATGGAGACGGCGAGCGCCACCGCGCACGCGAGTCTCAGAACAATTGAGATGGTCATCTCGGTGCTCCTGCTCATATGGATGGCAAATTTAAACACCCGTTTTTTCTGAAAGAGGCCATATCGCGATCCCGCCGAACCGTCAATCGTGCAAGAGAAGAGGATTCGGGGCCAATTCTTGAACCTTGACGTTTCTGTTTTCGGTTTTGCTCTCAATAACCGTTCGCAAAGATTTGGTGTCAGTCTTGAAATGGAAATGGGGCAGCACGGTTTGACTCCTCTCCCTCTCGTCCCCGTAAGGCGCAGCGAGATACTCCTGCTTCTTGGCAACTGCGTGTGTCTGCGAAACTCGATAGTGCCTAAGCCGTCTTGGCAAACCGTTCATTCACTTCTTTTTCGTAGGCGAGCAGCTTCTTGACGCTCGGGCGCTCCTGCATGCGCTTGAAATGCGCGGCGACGTTGGGGAAGCCTGAGATGTCAACTCCCAACTGGGTGGCGCGGCGGCAACACCAAAAGAAATGCGCGTCTGGGGCGGTGAAATGGTCGAAAAAGCACTCACGTCCGGCCAGCATAACGTCGCCGATCCGGAAGTTCTCGAACAGAGCTTCCGTCGCGAACTTGATCACGCTGCCGGACGCGCCCGTTGCGTCGCAGACTTTGGGCGGGTTGTTGACATTAGTTTGATTGCCAATAATCCGCGCCTCTTGAGTCGGACACAAAATTGCTGGGTTTTCGAAGGGTGCGAACATCCCCTTTGGTCGTGAGTGGGGTTCAAACCCCACTCACGAAGTTTGCATGTTCGACCGATTGCGAGCCTGGTTCTCCGGGCACCGTATAGATCGCTATCGACTTCGTTCACTTCACGAGCAGGGGTATTAATTCGGCGGCCTTTTCGTAAGTCTCCAATCCGTCCACTGCTTCGATCACTTTGTCGATGCGTTCTTTGGTCAGCACGGCGCTGGCCATTTTGCGAAACTTAGCTCGCAGCACATCCCGGCCCACCATGTTGTGCGGCGAGCCGGGCGGGTAGGGCTCGAACGCCTTGTAAATTTTGCCGTTGGTCAGCTTCACTTCCATCGTCGTGTTGTAATTCTGATCTTTTTTCGCATTCGGGTCTGCGTAACTTTTCACCTTTCTGGCCAGCGCGAGCACCTTCGGGTCGGTCCAGAGTTTCGGGTCCATGTAGAAACTCAGATCGTTGTCATTTTTCAGTAAACGAATTGCCAAGGAAAATGGCAGGCTGAATTGCGCGCTTGCCGTGTCATGGGGCTCATAAATCGCCCCGCCGTGTGTCACCGAAGTTTCGGATATGCCGACGCGGATCTCATCGATGTCGTCCGCGCCAAAGCGATGTTCCTCGATCAGTTTGGCGAGCGTGTAAATGACTCCCTGCACTGTAGCGACGCAGGGATAGAGCTTGAACCAGATGCGCATGATCTTGAAGTCGCTGCCGAGACCGCGCGTGATTTCTTCAGGCTGCGACTGATCGGCGAAGACTTTCAGAAAGCCGCGCTTGCCTTCGATAATCGTCGGCGGGCCGGTCAAGCCGAGCTGCGCCAGCAGCGCGGATTGAATACCTCCGCGGGCGGCGACGCCGGCGATCACGCGCTTCACCTCGCCTCCGGTTTGATCGTATTCCATGGTGCCGCTGGAATGCATGCCGGCGATGCCGAAGGCATGAAGAATTTGCCCTTCATTCAAGCCGAGCAGTCTTGCTGCTGTCGCCATCGCGCCGAAGGGCGCGCCGATGCCGTGGCTGTGAAAACCTCGCTTGCCGGCTGAAGGCCGCACCGCCAACAATAAACGATACATGATGTCCCATCCGACGACGACGGCGGCAAGAAAATCTTTGCCGGTGCATGGGTATTTTTCACAGAGCGCAAGAGCTACGGGAACCGTGGCGGCACCCGGGTGGCCCCCGGCTGCGAAGCCGACGTCGTCGAGCTCGCAGCCTTGACCGAATGTGGCGTTCACGAATGCCGCATCCAGGGTCGGAACTTTGGCGCCGTAGTTGACCACGGTGCTTTCGCCGCGGCCACCCATTTCGACAACGTATCGATAGGCAATCTTGTTCCACTCCAGAGTCGAGCCGATCAGCTCGACGCCGATCTGGTCGAGGATGCAGTCTTTAGCCTTTTCAATCGCCTCGCGTGGAATATCTTCAAATCGCACCCGCGCTGTATGGAGCGCCAGTTGTTCAGTGATGCCGGTTATCATGTTTCACTTCCTTTGCCGCTTCAACGACTCTATGCGCCAAGAAGGCGGCATAGCCGTGATTGCCTATAGGTGATTTCTTCCACGGCAGGAACACTTATCATGTTTTCGCAATTGCGAAAACATGGGGCCTCTGAGTTTAAGGTGTTGCTCCGAAAGGACAGCATCAACCGGCGTCGGAACGCCGCATTGGATGGCGCCATCGGGAGAATCACGAGGTTTCCCTTTGTGTCGAGCCTCTCAAGGCCCCACCATGAAATTTCTAAGTCTCCAACCCGGGTCGGCTCGCTTTCCGCTTTCTTAGCAAAACGCAATCGAAGGTGTGCTTTGTGATTTCGATGACCTCATGAACGATGTGGGATCGTTTTTTCTGCGCTTCTTCGTCCACCAGTTGCGTTTGAAAAGGGGACTTTCCGAATTCTTGCTATCAGTTAGGACGAGCTGCTATGGTGCCGCTTGCCACACTTCGGCCAAGGAGAGAAAAACACGTTTGGAAACGACACGAACCGGTGCACTCATGCTCGATGCCGTCATCGCCGTGATCACAAAAGAGGAAAAGATTCTGTTCATTCAAAGGGCGGCGGGCATCCGGGGCGGCGGGCATTGGGCGCCGGTCAGCGGCGAAGTCGAGCCCGGAGAGAGTCAGGAAGCGGCAGTGGCGCGGGAGGCGATGGAAGAAGTCGGCTTGACAGTTCGGGCGATTCGGAAGGTTTGGGAGAACGTCTCGACGCGAGGAACTTTTAGACTCCACTGGTGGATGGCGGAGTACGTCGGTGGCGAATTGGCGCTTAACGCAGCAGAAGTGAGCGATGCCCGCTGGCTCACGGTTGACGAGATTTGCCGTCTGGACGGCACCTTCGACGGCGACCAGGAATTTTATCTGAAGATCCTTCCCTCTCTCGCTCCCTAAACCGCGC
>DAIRFP010000126.1:12674-14355 GCA_036794995.1 Thermodesulfobacteriota bacterium
GCGCTCCCTGCGCTTCTCGTTTCCGCGATTTTCTGAGTTGGATAGGCACTTGGTTGCGCGTGGAACCGAGCGAAGCACTGGAACCCTTCGATAGACTCAGGGCAGACTCTTGGAACGATTGGAAGGCTTTAGTGCGTGGTTCGGCGAAGAAAACATTGGCACGACCACATAGCGTGGTCGAGTGGCCTTCGCGGTTCCGCTCAGCCGGCCGCGGCGTTGACAAGCCGGCGCGAGCGGTGTAATTCGAGCCCTGGCAATGAAGGTTACGCCGACTCTCGTCCATCTAACGCGTCGGTGCCCGACACGACTAGCAGCGATCTTATCTCTAAATGTCGAGGGGCTTTTATGAAGTACCATTGCATTTCCGCCGACTCTCATCTTGAAATCCGGCCTGACCGCTACTCCAGGCGAGTGCCGGAGAAATTTCGCGACCGCGCGCCGAAGGTGATCACGCTCGAAGACGGCACCCTGGCCGTGCTGCAAGAAGGTCAGCCCCTGGAGCGTTTGATCTCGAATATCTCCTGCGGTGTGGCTTACGAAGAACGCCGGCCCTTCGATCCTCTGCCCGGGGAGCATTACGAGAAGTCGCCCGGCACCGGCTCGCCCGAGCAGCGCCTGCGCGAACAGGACCAAGACGGAGTGGATGCGGAGGTGCTTTTTCCCGGCAACGTGGGGCCCGGCTTCTGGCGCGGCATCAGAAGCGACGACGCCTATAAGTCGGTGGTGCGCGCGTATAACGATTGGCTCGCCGAGGAATACTGTTCCTACGCACCCGATCGCCTGATCGGCATCGGCGTGATCCCGATCACCAATATCGACGACGCGGTGGGGGAGTTAGAGCACTGCGCGAAGCTCGGTCTCAAGGCGGTGGCCATCGACAATTTCCCCGCCGGTAATCCTTATCCCACGCCCGGCGATGATCGGTTCTGGGCCGCCGCAGTGGATCTCAACATGGCGCTGACGATCCACGTGGAGTTCGGTTTTCCCCGGCGCGGGCGCGGCCAGTCGGCGGTGGCGGCGCCGGCGTTCAAGTATCCGAAACAGACCGACCCCGAGCATCACGTCCCGGACGTGGTCGAGCGCTTCAACAAATATGGCTTTCGCGGCAGCAAACAAGTCGTGCAGATGATCTGGGCCGGCGCCTTTGACCGTTTTTCAAAACTGAAGATCTATGTTGCCGAAGTGCAGATCGGCTGGGTGCCCAACTGGATGGACCAGATGGACAACGAGTACGGCCGCCAGCAGTATTGGGCCGAACGCGTGCTGGGCTTGCCGCGGCTCAAACGCATGCCGAGCGAGATCGCCCGCGAGCATTGCTACTGGGGATTCAACCGAAACCCGGTGGGTGTGCGCATCGCGCGCGACGAGCTGGAGATCGATAAACTGATGTGGGCAAGCGATTTCCCGCATCTGGAATCGGACTGGCCCAACTCGCGCAAAGTGATCGAGGAAAATTTCGCTAAATCGACGGAGGACGAGATTTGGCAGATGACCGTGGGCAACGCGGTGGATTATTTTCATTTGAGTAATCAGTAGCGGCGCACGCTTTTCCCCAGACTGCGCGGTTCGCCTGTCGGCGAACAGCCGCAACCGAAACTCGGAATATCTCCCGCAAAGGCGCAAAGGCCGCAAAGGTCGGAAAAAACGTGAAAATCATTCGTAAGAAATATTTTTCCCCTTC
>DAIRFP010000127.1:0-14349 GCA_036794995.1 Thermodesulfobacteriota bacterium
ACATCACACGACCGGCCACAAGAGTTGACATCCTTGCGCTTTATTCGATACTTCAAATTATGAACTCACACTATGCTTCCGTTAAACAGGCCTTCAATCTTGCAGTCGGCAGCGCGATCACACTGCGCGGCTGGGTGCGCTCGCGCCGGGACTCCAAAGGCGTGACTTTCATCGAACTGAACGACGGCTCGCGCTTCAAAAGCATGCAACTGGTGGTCGATGCCGGCGTCGTGCCGGAAGAGACGCTGAAGCAAGTCACCACGGGAAGCAGCATCGCCGCGTCGGGACAACTGGTCGCGTCGCCGGCGAAGGGGCAAGCTGTGGAGCTCAAGGTCGGTGAAATTTCAGTGTATGGCAGCGCGGACCCGGCCACCTATCCGCTGCAGAAGAAAGGCCACACCCTGGAGTTTCTCCGCGAGATCGGTCACCTGCGGGTGCGCAGCAACACCTTCGGCGCGGCCTTTCGGGTGCGCAACGCTCTGACCCACGCGATCCACACCTTCTTCCAAGAGCGCGATTTCATCTATGTCCAAACACCCATCATCACGACTTCCGACTGCGAAGGCGCAGGGCAAATGTTCAACGTGACTTCTTTGAATATGGCGAGCCCGCCCCGCACTGGCGAAGGCAAGATCGACTGGCAGCAAGATTTCTTCGGCCGCCCCGCCTACCTCACCGTCAGCGGGCAGTTGGAAGGAGAGATCTTCGCCCTGGCCTTTTCCAAGGTCTACACGTTCGGCCCTACGTTTCGGGCCGAGAACAGCAACACGCCGCGCCACTTGGCCGAGTTCTGGATGATCGAACCGGAGATGGCGTTTTACGAGCTGGAAGACAACATGGCCCTGGCAGAGGAGTTCTTGCAGTTCATCATTCGCTATGTGCTGGAACACTGCCGTGAAGATCTCGAGTTCTTCAATGAGCGGATCGAAAGAACCGTGCTCAGCACCCTGGAACACGTCGCCGAATCGAAATTCGGCCACATCACTTACACCGACGCGATTCAAGAGCTCAAGAAGTCCGGAAAAACTTGGGAATTTCCCGTGGACTGGGGCGTCGATTTGCAAACCGAGCACGAGCGGTTTCTCTCGGAAGAACTTTTCAAGAAACCGGTGATCGTTACAGACTACCCAAAGGACATCAAAGCTTTCTACATGCGCGTCAACGACGACAACAAAACCGTGCGGGCCATGGACGTCTTGGTTCCCCGAGTCGGCGAGATTATCGGCGGCAGCCAGCGCGAAGACCGCCACGACGTGCTGCTGCAACGGCTCCGTGACAGCGGATTGGATGAAAAAGCATATTGGTGGTATTTCGACTTGCGTCGCTATGGTTCGGCGCCGCACTCTGGCTTCGGTTTGGGACTTGAAAGAATGATGATGTATCTGACCGGTCTCAAAAACATCCGCGACGTGATTCCGTTCCCGCGCACGCCAGGGAATGCGGACTTTTAGCACCATGACCTTGCCATCGGCTCACCGGCGGCCGGCAAAGGAGAAAGATTTTCTCTTGGTTGCCGTTCTACATTGAGCCAAACTGACCCGGTCCCGAACGATACATTCCAAGCACCTGAAACGCATGGCCCTCTCGCTGAATTTTAGCCCCACAACCCGGAGTCTCGTCACGCTTTATACCAGCACCTTGCTGGCGGGGATGTGGTCGATGATCGTTCCGGCCCTCCCGGTATTGGCAAAATCTTTTGGCATTTCCGCCGGCACCGCCGCGCAAATCATTACGGCATTGGCGCTGGGACGATTTGTCGGCTTGCCGGTCGCCGGCGTAGTCCTCGATCGGCTAGGCACGCGCTCCGCGCTGATTGCCGGCCCGGCACTAAGTTGCATCGCGGGACTCCTGGCGGCTGGCATGCCCTGGTTCGGTTTGATCCTGGTGTTGGTCGTCTTGATCGGCGTCTCAGAGAGTGTCTGGGTCATCGCTCGGGAGGTGGCCGGCATTGATCTCGCCCGCCCGGACCAGCGCGGCAGAGTCCTCAGCGGTTTTCATGGCGTCAACTACTTGGGTTTCGCTTTGGGTCCCCTGCTCGGAGGCATGCTCGTCGAAACTGCGGGCTTCAGAGCCATATTCGTCGCCTACGCGGCCTGCGCCGCGCTATCCGTACTCATTGGGCTTTCGGTTCAGAACTCCCGATCCTCTTATGAGTCTCATTCCACTCTAGAAGACTCCATAAAGGGCTGGGGGCTTTCGGCGGTACTCGACCGGCTGCGCAGCCTGAGAGATCTTTTTAATCAGATTCAACCGGATCTCCGGGCGACCTATGCCGTGTTGGTATTTGCCACGTTCACCAGTTTCGTTCACCGGGTCACGACTCAGAGCATCGTACCCCTCTACGCCAGTTCTCAGCTCAACCTGACGCCGAAGGAAGTGGGCTTCTTGTTTTCGATTTTCGGCGCCACCGTTTTTGCCATGATCCTGCCCGCCGGCTTCGTCATCGACAAGGTTGGAAGAAAATGGGCAACAGTGCCGAGCACTGGAATTCCTGCTCTGGCTTTTCTGATCATTCCTTTCTCTGAGACATTCCTCCAGCTGGCCATCTTGCTTGCTTTTCTCGGCATTGCCAACGGACTATCGTTGGGATCGTTAGCCACGTCCACTTATGATGTTGTGCCGGCAAGCGCCCGCGGGCGGCTGCAAGCCGCACGGCGCACGATGGCCGAAATGGGAGGCGTCGGTGCGCCGCTGCTCGGCGGCTTTCTCGCCGATAGTTTCGGCCCCGGTGTGCCGTTCTTGGCCTACGCGCCGCTGCTTGTCTTATCCGCAGTTCTTCTCGCAGCTGTGGGTCGCGAAACCTTACAAAGGTAATCTACAACTGCAGGTCATTCCAGCTTATTTGACCGGCGCCGGGGGTCGGTCGGTCACGGGGTCGGGCTTTCTAATCTAGCCTATCTCATCGAGAGAGTTTCTTGCATCGAAAGAAAGGGGAACGTGGCGTCAATCTAGCATCGCAAGGGGTAAAGCATCTAACAGCAATTTGCTCTGAGTGCTGTTTTGGATCGGCACGCGTGCTATTTCTTTTTATCGAAGCCGCCCTCGCGTGACATCCGTTCGACGATGGAATCGTCAACAAAGGTCTCGCGAGGAATCCCTGGCTTCCCCATGAACTCCAGGATCGTCGCGATCGCTTCCGACTCGACGCGGGGGATGCGGTCGAGATTGGCCACCGAGTCGCGGTAATGCTCTTCGATACCCTGGGCGTCAGCCTGGCGCGAATACTTGGCGATCACTTTGAGTGCTCTCTCTTTTTGATCATGTAAGGCAGCCACGCCTGCGGCGTAGGCTCTGATCATCCCCTCCACGACTTCCGGATTACGCCGGTAATAATCGCGCGATACCGTGATCAATTGCATCGAATAGGGAATCCCCAAGTCAACGAGATTGACGAGAATCTTTGCCGGCAGTTTGGTTCCCACACGAAGGTCGGAAGTGACGGCGCCGGCTATTACCCGCTGCTGGAATGCCGCTCCCACCGCGGCGCTCGCCCCCAATTGCCGAACGGTTACCGCGTTCTCCAGGTTGTTCTTCCGGAGCAAGATCCGCGTCAGGTTATCCGTGATGGCGCCGAACCGCGTGACCCCCAGGGTCTTGCCTCGCAGGTCTTCGAGCCGGTTGATTTCCGGCTGCACGTAGAGTCGATGATAGGGCCGATTAGAGGTTCCCGCCACACCGAGGATAGGTGCTCCGTTCAAGATTGCATTGATGACAGCGTTGGTCGCCGCGCTTCCTCCCTGCAGATCTCCGCCGATGAGAGCCTGGATAACCACGGGTCCGGAGGAGATATAAATGAGCTCTGCATGAATCCCGTGCTTCTCAAAGGCGCCGATCTCCTTCGCCATCCAAAAGCCGGTGGCCATGGGTCCGATACTGGAATAGCCCAAAGTAATTCGCCTTAGCTCTGCCGCGCCGGCTTTGACGCCCCAAAGCAGCGAAGCGAATAATACGAATAAGGCCAGCTTGCTATGCAAGTTACGCTTTCGCAGCATAATACTTCTCCATCTGGCTTTTCACACCCGCCTTGGCGCAGGCTTCTTCAAACATCTGCCGCACGATGGGGTCTTCGTCTTCATACTCGATCTGATTGCCGCCAAGCTTCACATCCAGGTCGGTCTTTGACGACGTTTCTCCGGTAATCCCGTAATATTTTCTGCTGCCCCAGCGAAGCGCCAGATAGCGCGCCGGACCATTGCCGGAATTGAAATGCTGGTGAAACCAGTTGGCCGGAGGCACGATCATGCTTCCAGGCTTCCAATCATACCGTTGGATCGGTTGCCCCTGTGGGTACATGAGAGAGTAGCCTTGACCCCCAAGAATGACCACGTGCGCGCCGGGGCCGTGAAAATGGGCCTTTTTGTAAGTGCCCACGGGAAACTGCGAGACATGGGCGCACATCGTGTTCTCGGAAATCTCGAAGCGCACCTGCGAGCCGCCGGCGCCGCGTTCCTTCCACTCGAGCAATTTAAGATTTTTCACGTCAGGGACAAAGTTAGTTTCCCATATCCTGCCGGCGTACCAGGTTCCCTCGCCGGTAAAGTAGTCCGCCTGGTCATCGTACCGATCTTTGAACACGTAATCGCAGTTAAAGATGAAATCCACATTGTGCAGCAGGTTGATCATGAGGGGTGCGCTCGTAACCGCGAAGTAACGCACCGGCTGATCGCCGCTGCCGTTAAAGTGGTGATACCAGCTGTTAAGCGGCGGTGAAAAGAGCGAACCTTCCTGCCATTCGAAGTTGCGCTTCGTTCCGCCGTCTTGCCAGATGGTCGTGGCACCCCGGCCGCTCACCACGTAGATCAACTCTTCAAAGAGGTGCCTTTGGGGTTTGAGACTCTTGCCCGGCGGAATTTCGCAGACATAGGAGTCGTTGGTCTCGCCGGTGCCTTCCAGGCAGATCCGGGCTCCCAAGCCGCCCTTGCGGTCCCACGGGTAAAGCGACATAGTTTTGAGATCTTCGATGAAGAATCCCTCCATCAGCGGTATGCCTTCGGTTTCAATCCACTTTCGGTATGAGCTCTTTTTTTCCGCAATCGGCTGCGTTGAAATTTTGGGCTCCATTGTTCCCGTCTCTTTCTTTGTCAATTACCTGGTTGTGCCGGGACGGCTGACCGCGCACCGCCCAGCCCTGAACATTTGAAAATTCCAGGCCATTGATTTAGCAAATAATTGAAAATCAAACTGTCTCAAGAATGCAGTCGCCGAAGTTCGTGTGAGATCAGGAAATACCGAGAAGGCGCTTCAGGTTTCCTCCCATAATCTTTCGCAAATCTTCGATCTGCAGTTTCAAATGTTTCTGGGCATGTTTTACGATCTTGGCCACTTCCCAATCCATCGGATTGAAAGGATGATCCGAACCATACATCACCCGGTCGATGCCTGCCCAGGAAATCGTTTCACAAAAAAACGGCAGCCATCCGACGGCGGAACTATCCATTGAAAGATTTTCGTATTTTTTGGCCGCGTCGATGGCATCCCGGACGCCCTCTATGACACCCGAGTGGCCCAGGATCACCGATAATTTCGGAAAGTCTTTTGCCACCTCAGCGATACGTTTGGGACTCGCATCCTCGCCCAGGCCACAATGAAATAGCACAGGGAGCCCGTGATGTTGCGCCGCCTCCATTAGAGGATAGACGTTTTCTTTGTCGTTCGCCGGGCATTTTTCGATCAGCGGGTGAATCTTAATTCCTTTGAGGCCCAGCTTCACCCCCTCTTCCAACACCTTCAAAGTATCTTTCGGACCTTTGGCGGGATTGAGACGAATGAATCCGATAATCCGGTCGGGATACTTCTTCATCGAGTCTGCGATGTAGCTGTTGGTGTCGCGGTAATCCACGGGCTCACCCGCGCCGATGGCAAATGTCGCCACTTTATCAACCCCTGCCTCATCCATCGAAGCGATCATGTCCTCTGCGGTGAAATTCATGATACGGGGGATCTGGTGGACCGCCAACTTGTTTCTTGAGCCCATATGCGAATGAGCGTCGATAACTTCTATCTTTTCTCCATCCAGCGTAATCATCCTCGCCTCCTTGGCAATGTTTTTCTCAACTTCCTGATGTGCTCCCGTCAAAAACCGGGGAGTTTTTAGCTGCCTTTTTGCTCTTCCGGATCTTCAGACTCACTAGCTGAACAACTCCTTCCATTTCTTGATTACTTTTTGTTTCTCCTCTGCGCTCGACTCGGCGACTTTGGGAAAATCCTCGATCCAGTCGTAGGGCCGAGTCGCATCGATGATCGCGCGGGAGCCGAAAAATTTCCGCGGGCCTTTAGGATAGATTGGGTCCAGCGTACTCGAATACGTGTTGCGGACAAGATCGATGTCCGCTTCCGGATTCGTTCGGGTGCCCATGGCCCAAACGACATCCGCAAGGTTCGACGGATCGATATCGTCATCCACCACGACCACGTATCGGCCGAGATGACCGGCGGCCGCCTGACACTGCGCCGTCAAATAAGCGGCCTGCCTTGCGTGTCCCGGAAAGCGCTGCTTGATCGATACTACCGCAAAGAAATTGACACCCGCCACCTCATGGAACCAGACTCCCCGCACGTCCTGTACTCCATCCCGCACCAGTGACTCTTTGACCATCACCGATCGGATCAAAGAATACATATAGGAATAGTCGTGCGGCGGGCGACCCGGAGGCGATCCCAAGTTGATCGGGTCGTTTCTGAAGTACACGGCTTTTACGTCGAGCAACGGCTCTTGCTCCTCTCCCGAACCGTAGTAACCGGTGAATTCGCCGAAAGGACCTTCGTTGCGCGACTGGTTCGGCAGGCAAAACCCCTCGATGGCAAACTCGCTGTCGGCCGGGATAGGGAGCCCAGTCATCTTGCCGCTCACCACCGGAACCGGCTCTCCGAACATCGCGCCTAGATAGGCATACTCAGAAACTCGATAAGGAACACCGAGTCCACCGATCACGAGATAGATGGGATGATGGCCAAAAGACACGGCCACCGGTGCCGGCTCATTTCTATCCCGGTACTTCTTGAGATTGATGGCGCCGTGATGGGCGGAGGAGATTTGCACGGTGACGTTCTTTTCGTCCTGCGCCATGACCCGGTAACAACCGAGGTTTACCTGTCCGGAATCCGGGTCTCTGGTCATGACCACGCAACCTGTACCGATATAGTTCCCGCCATCATGCTCGTGCCATTTGGGCGCGGGGAACTTCAGGAGATCAATATCGTCACCGAAAAGCTGATTCTCGAGAACCGGCCCCTGGTTCACCTCACGAGGCGGGAATTTTGAAGACGCTAGCTCATACTCGGTCATCTTCCCCTCGAGTCGAGCCACCAGTTCCTCACTCGAACTGACGCCCCTCTGGCCAAGAGTTAATCCAAGGCGCGGTGCGTCAAGAATCGTTCCGGTGAGAATTCTCCGGCCTGCTGGAAAACCGGGAATCTCATCAAACAGAAGCGCCGGTCCTTTGCGCCGGCAGTTTAGCTCCGTGATGATTCCGATTTCGAGGTGGGGATTCGCTCCTTGAACTCGTTTGAGATACCCTAAACCTTCAACTTCTTGGAGCCAGTAGCGCAAATCATACATAGCAGACAATTCCTCGTCGAGACGCCAGCCGAATAACAGATCCGTTATAGTGTGTCAACGCGATGTCGGATTTGTCGTTAGTAAAGTAATTCTGTTGGGCGTTAACCCCTACTGCAATTTGCCCAACCACATTCAAGAGTCCATAAGTCTCAGCATAGCGAATCATCTCGCCGCTAACCTGACCAAGCGACGTTGCTTACGATATGCGACATCAAATGCCGAGAGGAGTAAACTTTTGCGACAACACAGAATCGAGACAACCTTGACAAGAACTGGGGATTATGAAAATCAATCTAAGGACCATGCAATAGTCGAGGAAACCTGCAGTGCTAACTAAATTCTTCTGCTTGATTTCCATCATCACGACAGCCTTTTTTCTTTTGCTGAGCCGCGGCGCAGCAGAGCCCAATGAAAACATAGTCGTGGCGTACAGCGGTATTTCTGGCTTTCAGGGGCCCTTGTGGGCGTTCTCCGAGTTGAAGCTCTTCCCCAAATACAACCTCAACCCGGAAATCGTTCTAATCGCCGGCGGGACACAATCCATGCAGGCGCTTTTGTCAAGCTATACTCATTTCGCTTTAGCGTCGGCAACACCGCCGATCAGTGTTGGGCTGCAGGGAGGAAACGTGGCGATTATCGGCGCCGCGCTCAACAAGTTCCCTTTTAGTTTGGTGACGCAGAAGGGGATTGATCATCCCTCCAAGTTGGCGGGCAAAAGAATTGGGATCGTCAACTTCGGTGGATCCAACGAGCTTGCCGTGGTTTTGGCTTTGAAGGAATGGGGCATCCCTCGTCAGGCAGTGACTCTAATCCGGAGCGGCGACACAGCGAGTCGACTGATTGCGCTCGCAAACCGAGGTCTCGACGCAACTCTATTGTCTATGCCTTACACGCTTGAGGCCCAGAAATTGGGACTTAACATTTTAGCGCACCTAGGTGACATGCAAGCCGCTTTTCCGATGACGGTGGTCGCGGTCAACCGCGGTTTTCTTCAGAAGAAACGGGCCGTGGTAAAGCAGTTCATGGCGGGATACAGCGAAGCGATATATAGATTGATGCAATCCAAAGACACGGGCACTCACATCTATAAGAAGTATCTCAAGCAGCAAGATGCCAAAAGCTTAGATGCAACCTACGACGATATTGCCGGCAAATTCTCCTTCCCGCCGCGGCTGAATCGACAAGGTTTGCGCAATGCCGTCGAGTTGGTCTCCAAGGACGGGATCGGGGATTTCAACGCGGGCCAGTTCGTTGACGAAACAGTGATCGATGAATTGGAACGTGAGGGTTTTTTTGAATCCATCAAAAGGAAATGAAACAGCAGCGCTACGGTATTGCATAGGCGCCGGCCTGGTCCGCCTGGAGACTCACCCTTGAGGATTAGCAGGTTTTCTATAAGGAATATTTTTAATCCTTCTTCCTTCAACGCAGTACAAACGCCCCCAGCGGGCATCGGCAACGACTGATTTCTGATGTCGATTGCATTGGCTATTAGCGACTTTAGATTCCTAATGGTTCTGCTATTATAATAAGGTTTTTCTGGATTTGAGGCTTCGACATGGAATACAGAACCGACGACCTACGAATCAAGGAAATAAAGGAACTCTTGCCGCCGGCGGAAGTTCTGCGTGATTTTCCCATCACGCACAACTCGGCAAAAACAGTATGGGAAACACGGCAGGCCATTCACCGGATTCTGCACGGCGCGGACGACCGCTTGCTCGTGATCATGGGTCCGTGCTCGATTCACGACTCGAAGGCCGCCAAGGAATATGCCGGCAAACTGATGGAAGCGAAGAACCAATTGGCGGCGGACCTCTTGGTGGTAATGCGCGTCTATTTTGAAAAACCGCGCACCACCGTGGGCTGGAAGGGACTCATCAACGACCCCAAACTGGACGGTAGCTTCCACATTAACGAAGGGCTGCAAATCGCGCGTCACCTGATGCTCGAGCTTAACGAGAGCGGCATGCCGGCGGGCTCCGAGTTTCTCGACATGATCACCCCGCAATATCTGGCCGACCTCGTCTCCTGGGGGGCCATCGGCGCGCGCACGACGGAGAGTCAAGTGCACCGCGAGCTCGCTTCCGGTTTGTCCTGCCCGGTGGGATTCAAAAACGGCACCGACGGCAACGTTAGAATCGCCCTCGATGCGATCCGCGCAGCCCAGGCTCCCCATCATTTCCTGTCGGTAACCAAGGATGGATATTCCGCCATCGTCTCCACCACCGGCAACGAAGATTGCCACGTCATCCTGCGCGGCGGTAAGCAGCCCAATCACGATGCAGCCAGCGTCGACGCCGCGGCCAAGAGCCTGGCCGAGGCCGGCATCCCGGCGCGGATCATGATCGACTTTAGCCACGGCAACAGCGGCAAGGACCCGCAGAATCAACTGGCAGTTGGTCACGGCGTGGCCGGTCAGATCAGCAACGGTGAAGGCCGGATCTGCGGCGTAATGGTCGAGAGCCACCTCAAAGCCGGCCGCCAGGATTTGGTGCCGGGGAAAGAATTGGTCTACGGCATGAGCATCACCGACGCCTGTGTCGGCTGGGAAGACAGCCGCGGGCTCCTCGATACCCTGGCAGACGCGGTGCGCCAGCGCCGCCTCAAAGAGGCGGCCGAGGTCGAAGCCGAATAGAAAGCTACGGTGCTTTGGCCTGCCGCTGGGACTCCTCAGGGACAACGTCCAACACCGTCTTGTCGCCCCCGCGTAGCGCCGTCAATTCGACCTTTGCTCCCACCTGCTCCTCGGTCAAGAACTTGTGCAAATCGTCAATACTCGCAACCGGATGGTTTCCGTAAGCCACGATGACGTCGCCTTCTCGGAGTCCGGCGCGATAGCCGGGTCCATTCGGTTCCAGAGAAACCACCAGAACGCCACTTGAGACGGCCAGGTTGTGCAGCAGCACTTGACGGCGATGGAGCACAACGTTTTGGCCGGCAACCCCGAGCTGTCCGCGCCGGACTTTGCCGTCCCGTATGAGCAAGCCGGCGACATGCTTCGCCGTGTTGATTGCGGTGGCAAAGCATAGACCCTGGGCCGGCAGGATAACCGCCGTGTTGACGCCGATAACTTCTCCCCGCGAAGTCACCAGCGGGCCACCGGAGTTGCCCGGGTTGAGCGCCGCATCCGTTTGAATGACGTCGTCGATCAAACGGCCGGACTGTGATCTAAGCGAGCGGCCGAGGGCGCTCACCACGCCGGCGGTTACTGTACACTGAAAGCCGTAGGGATTGCCGATGGCCACGACTAATTGGCCCACACGGATCGATTTCGAGTCGCCCAGCTGAGCCGGCACCAGGCCGTACGCGGTGATGCGAATCACCGCTAGATCCGTGTCCGGATCTTCTCCGATCAGGCGCGCTTCGAAGTTACGCCCGTCCGCAAGCGTAACGCCAATCTTGGACGCTCCATGCACCACATGACTATTGGTCAGAATAAATCCGTCCGGCGTCACTACGAAACCCGAACCGCTGCCACGAGCCTCTGCGGAACGACGGGATGGAGACGCTTGCTGGCTATCCGGGCTGTGCCTAACCTCGATATTGACCACCGATGGGCTAACTTTCTCGGCCGCCGCTGTGACCGCAAGGGAATAGGCGTCGAGCAAAGCTTCATCTGACCGGTCGGCGGGCTTAAACGAATTGTTGTTTTGGCTGTCTTTGTCCAGTACGAGCCTAAGGGCTGGCTTCATTTCATCTCCTTCATAAAATGGGAACTCGAAAGGAAATTTAAGCACGGGAATGGCGATTGTAAACCCTGTATGACAGACTTACGTTCTGGGCCAGGTCGGTGCCCAAAGCCAGGGGCGAAAGTCTCGCTGCTTGCTTTTGCGTTTGGTGGGGTAGTAAACATTCAATGACGGCTATAGATTCTCAGTGAGACGGAGCATCGTCGATGAAGAACATTTTCTGGCCGATTTTCTTAATGATCGTTTTGCTCTGCTCGGCGGCGCTCATCGGTTACTCGTGGCTGGTGTTGCAGATGTCCCGTGGCGTCGCCGCGGCTCGCCAGGGCGAGCTCGAAAAAGCGGCGACCATTTTTGCACTGGCCGAAACTCCTTTCCGCACGGTTCCGTGGCTCTCGCAGATCCTCAAAGACGACTACCAAAAGCTGATCTTTGATCAAGCGAATGTGCTTTTTGCTCAGGGGGAGCAAGAGGTGATTGCGGAGAAATTTGAAGAGGCAGTCAATAATTCTCCGACAATCAAAGATCGGGGCGACTTCGCCTTCTGGACGGGTAGCCTGCTCTTTCGCCGGGCAGTGGCCAGCAAGGACGGCGAAGAAGCGCTGAGTTATCTAAAATCGGCGCTGGCGGAATACCAGAGGGGATTGGCCGCGGCGCCAGAGGATTGGGATTTAAAATACAACTACGAAGTCATCAAGCAGATTTTCGCGCAAAAGGAACAGGACGGTAGGCGCGAGGGGGAGAAGGTAAAATCAATTCTTGACAAGATGCGGCCGGCCCAGGAGAAAAAGCAGGAAATCGCGCCAGAAAAGCTAGGGTAACCCTGTATGGTTTTTTTGCAGCCGGAGTATTTCAAGCTGTTTTTCGTGCTCGCTTTTCTGGTGCCCTTTTGGCTGTTTTATTTTCTCAGCAAGCGCAATAGCCGCAGACGCTTGGGCGCCGGTAGCCCGCTACGCAAGATTTCTCATCTGCGCCCTTTGTGGCGCGACCTAGCGCGCTACCTGCTGATCAATCTGGCATTGGTGGCACTGGTGCTGGCACTGGCCCAACCTCAACTGATACGGGAGAAACAAATGGCCCAGTCGGAAAGGATAGATGTGATTTTTCTGCTCGACACTTCTCCCTCCATGCGCGCCGAGGATATTCCCCCCTCCCGTCTGGAGCGCGCGCTGGAGATCGTCGGCCGATTTGCGCGCAACAAGCCCTCTCAGGACCGCATTGGCCTGGTCTCCTTTGCTTCGGGAAGCTTGATTCTCTCCTATCTCACTGAGGATCCCTCGAACATTCTCTATTATCTAAATTACTTGAAAGACGATTCGGTTTTTAACCCGGGAACCAATATCGGGCGCGCGATCCAAAACGGCTTGACTGTCCTCTCGAGGGACGCCGAGCTTCATCCCGAAGGCGCCCGTCAGAAGAAAGTGTTCATCCTGATGTCCGATGGCGAAGACCATGGAAATGAGCTGGAAAGCGCGGTGCGTGAGGCCACCCGCCACGGCATCAGAATTCACACCATCGGCCTGGGTTCCCTGGAGGGCGCTCCGATTCCCATGGGGCGCGAAAACGGCACGGTCCGATACGTAGAAGATGCCAAGGGCAACCGAATAGTGAGCCGTTTCGATGAGCGAACCTTGCGTTGGATCGCCGAAACCACGGGCGGCAGCGCCCATCGATCGCTCACCGGCCAGGAGCTTGAGGGCTTTTTCACGGGGATTGTGAAACAAGAGCGAAAGATCGAGGGCTTCCGGAAGGTCATTGAATATGAAGACACCTATCGTCGATTTCTCATGGCTGCCTTCGGTCTTTTACTATTTGGAATGTTAGTCTAGCAGGCTGCTCTAGGAATGGGATTCATGCTTCGACAAGCTCAGCACGAACGGAAAATGATCGTCGCAGCGAATCCTGAACCGATCGCCCCTTCGATGAACTCAAGGCAAGCTCTGAACAGTGTCAAAGGGTGCGCTCTGAGATTCTTTTGAGCAGTCTGCAATACGAGCCTCAAACTGTTATTAGTAAACCATGATGGAACAGAGAGCAGAACTCAATCAGGAAAAAGTTTTTGCCGCCATCCAGCGGGTCGAGGCCGAAGTCAACCGTGTGGTAGTGGGACAGGACTGGCTCATCCGGCGCCTCCTGATCGGGCTTTTTTCTGAGATTCCCTATTCGTTCAAGCGCGACGGCGAAGAAAAGACCGGCTATGGACACGTTTTGCTTGAAGGCGTCCCGGGATTGGCCAAGACCCTGACGGTGATGACCCTGGCAAGCACCCTCAGCGCAAGATTTCAGCGCATTCAGTTTACTCCCGACCTGTTGCCGGCGGACATCATCGGCACGCGGATTTACGACCGGGTGGTCAGTTCCTTCCGCACCGAAAAGGGGCCGATCTTTGCCAATTTGATTCTTGCGGATGAAGTCAACCGGGCACCGCAGAAAACCCAAAGCGCGCTCCTGGAAGCCATGCAGGAACGGCAGGTCACCATCGGTGAAACAACCTATTCATTGGAAGAACCCTTTTGGGTGCTCGCGACCCAAAATCCCATCGAGCAAGAGGGCGTCTACACGCTTCCGGAGGCTCAGGTGGATCGCTTCGCCCTAAAGCTCCAGGTGGATTATCCTTCGCACAGCGACGAGACCGCCATGCTCAACCTGAAACTTGGCGAAATCTCCGTGGATCACCTGATGGCTCCCGGCGATGTCGTTCGTTATCGCCGACTGGTCAGCAGGACCTATGTGAGCGACGCTTTGCGCGAATATGTCGTGCGCATCGTCCGAGCGACCCGCAATAGCGAGCCCACGAGCCTACCTGTGGTCAAGGAAATGATCCTTCATGGGGCTTCGCCGCGCTCGGCGCAGCACCTGCTAGCGCTGGCGCGCACCACGGCATTTTTCGCCGGCCGGGACTATGTTTTGCCGACGGACGTCAAGCGCATCGCTCCAGACGCGCTCCGGCACCGGCTCATCCGGACTGTGCGCGCCGAGGCCGAGCGGGTTTCGGCCGAGGAAATCGTTGATGAACTTTTGCAGCGCGTCACCATCCCTTGAGCGCCGGTTGGCCAATGATCCCGAATGAACTCATCAAGCGACTCCAATACATCGAGATCT
>DAIRFP010000008.1:0-1743 GCA_036794995.1 Thermodesulfobacteriota bacterium
GGGGAGGACTGAATTTCCAGTTCTCCGCCGAGTCTTCTGATTCTTTCCTTCATGCTCGGCAGTCCCAAGCCCCGATCGTTTCTTGCCGCGGTTTGATCAAAGCCGATGCCGTCGTCTCTCAGGGATCCCCGTATCTCGGTCTCGGTCTGCCGCAAAACAATATCGGCCCTCGAAGCCTGGGAGTGGCGAATGATATTCATAAGCCCCTCCCGCAATACGTAGTAGAGGTCCTGCTCGACACCTTCAGGGGGACTGAAAGATTCGGGTTCCGCTTCCAGTATGACCCGCAATCCTACCCCGTCACGCAAGAAACGTAAGTCGTCTCTAAATTTTTCCAGCAGCATGCCGGGAGGGAAGGGCGGCGTTTCTTTACCCGCAAGAAATTGTCGAATCGTCTTCATCGCGCCTCGGGTATCGTCTTCAATCGACTGAAGCTCCCGATCGAGTTCCTGAGGAGAATCCAGGAACTGTTTCCGGCAGGCCTCAAGGCGAAGGATGAACGTGGCGAGGCATTGCAGTAAACCATCGTGAACTTCCTGAGTGATTCTTCGTCTTTCTTCAACGGTGGCAACTTCACCGGCGGTTTTTGACAGCGCTAATAGTTTCTGGTTTTGCTTCTTTTCGAACTCGCTGAGGAAGCCGAAGAGGTAGGCTAAAGCGAACAGATAAACACTGCGTACCGCGAGACGGTCGATGCCGATCGCATCTGCCCAGTCAAAATAGAAGCGAATGAATCCGTACGTTACGGTCCCCGCGGCGGCGGCGATGAGGCCCCCTTTGACGCCATAGCGAGAGCTGGCTGTGATCATGGGGAAAGAATAGTAGACGAAAAAGGGTGTCGCCGTGCCGCCGGTGGAGAAAACAATCAGCGAAACTACCACCAAATCAAGCCCCGTGGTGATGAATCCGAATGCTTCGGAATAGGCTCGTTCCCGCGTGGCGACATAGAGCACGGCGAGGCTGTAGATCAAAAAACAACCGAAGGACAAATAGGAGAGCCGCGGGAAACCAGCTACCCTTGCCGGATTCAATTGGATGACGGCGATGGCGAAGATCGCAAAGCCTACGCGAAGCCACGCCAAAACTTTTTCCTTTTGGAAAATCCACTGCTCCTGCGGTGTCATTATTTGTCTCCCGGGGTGAAGCTCGAAGCTCTACGAGGTAAAGTCGCGACAGTTTTCATGGGCTCTTAATACTTCTAGTGGAGGAGGATAGAGCGGCATCGCCGGAACGACCCATGATCAGCAGCGCCGCCTTAAACCGATTATTGACTTTGAGCTTGTCGAAGATATTCGTCAGATGCGTTTTGACGGTTTTTTCGCTGATAAATATCTTCTTGCCGATCTCCTCATTGGTCAGCCCCTCCGCTACCAGGCGCAGAATTTCCACCTCTCGTCTGGTGAGCGCCTTCAGCGCTTCGTTGTTCTCTCGGGTCTCGCTTCTAACATCGGCGAAATCGTTGAGCTGGTCTTGGGCAATCTCCTCAAAAGCTTCGGCCGCGGGCAGATCCTTGTCGACCCATAAACCTCCGCCCTGAACGGTTTTAATAGCGCGCAGCAACGTCGTAAAGTCGATGCCCTTAAGGACGTAGCCTCGAGCGCCGCCCTTGGCCGCATTAAAGATGTTTTCGTCCTCGGAAAATGCCGTGAGCACGAGTACTTTGGTGGTTGGATTGATGTCCTTCACTTCCAGGAGAGTTTGCACAATATCGCCCTTGGGCATCTTGAGATCGAGGAGTAGAAC
>DAIRFP010000008.1:1843-33943 GCA_036794995.1 Thermodesulfobacteriota bacterium
CTATCGGCGGATAAGACTCCAGTCGTATAAAATAGGACAACATTGCGAGTTTTGGCACAAAAAATACTACCTAAAGCGTATTGAGATGATAGGGCTCTCACGATAATTAATTTAAAAAACATAGTACAAATCTGCAGTGTTAGGGAGGTACGATGAAAAGTTTGTTTTCGGCAAGCGCTTTAGTGTTTGTTTATATCTTATTCATGCTTTCTTCCTGTGCGACGCAGGACGATATGACAGCGAAACCAGCCGCGCCGGCAGCGCCGGCTCCAGTGGCGAAGGCTGAGAAGGCCCCGCCGGCTGAAAAGGCCGCTGCGGAAAAGGCGCCGGAAAAAGCCAAAGCGACGAAAGTCGCCGGCGATGTGGGACTCCTCGATACCGAGAAAAACTATTTGATCCTGGTGACCAAGGAAGGGAAACTCGTTACTTTGGACTTTGACGCGAAGACCAAAGCAACCCAGATTGATCCCACGCCCGCCAAGATTGCCGATGTCGGTCTCGGCTCCTCCGCGGTAGTGCAATATACAAAGGATGGGGAAAAAAATATTGCGTCGAGTGTCGAATTCAAGCCGGCAAAAGGTGGCGACTAGGCGGCGACGTAACTGGGGCGCTAGCTACTGGTCTAACGATTTAAGGAGGTGGGTTTAATGAAAACGCAATCGAAGGTAGCATGTGGGCTGGCAGTCGCCTTGGCGCTTGCCATCGGTACTTCCGGTCTTGCCCAAGAAAAAAAGGCGGAAGAGAAAAAGGCGAAGGCGGAGAAGGTTTCCGGTGACATTGGTTTGCTGGACACCGAGAAGAATTACATGATCGTTGTTACCAAGGACGGCAAGCTGGTAACTATCGATTACACGCAGAAAACTAAAGTTACCGAACTAAAAGAAAGCGCGGCCAAGATGTCGGACATCGGCCTCGGCTCCTCGGCCGTGGCGGAATACACCCAGAAAGGCGACAAGAACTTTCTATCCAAGATCGAATTTACCCCTGCCAAGGGCGGCGATTAGCACCCGGCAAGTCAAAAACTCCAACCCAAACAGGAGTGGTTTTGGTTCATGGGCCGAAACCCTCCTGTTTTTTATTGTGGTCTCCCGAATTGATGCTGATCCTTCACCCAGCGAATCGTGCTTGCGGCAAAGTTCGAGAAGCGAGATCCCGACAATAATAACGGATAGAGTTAAGTTTAGCGGTTAAGGGAGTTTTGCCGGCGTGGCGGAAAGAACGATTCCTGCGAAGCAGTTAGAAACCGTCTTCTTCAAAGTCAGTGATGACCAGCTTGCGGTAGCCGCGTTCGTCTTCCAGTGTTTTTTGACGCTTGCTCTCTTTCTCGTTTTCTTCCTGGCACTTTACACATAACCGGGTAAAGGGCAGGATTTTGAGGCGTCCCAACTGGATTTCACCCTCGCAACTTTCGCAGATGCCGTAAGTCTTGTCTTTAATGCGCTGCAGCGCTTCATCGATGGCGAGCAGTTTTTCTCGTTCTCGATCGTTGAGAATGAAATTGATTTCCCGATCCCTCTCGTCGCTTGCTAAATCGTAGGTATCACGGCCGTCGTCCTTGACGCCTTCGGTCTCTCCCTTGACGCGGTCCTGCATTTCTTTCAACAGCTGCTTTTTGGTCTCCAACAACGTAACCGCAGCTTGCTTAAGAAACTCTCTTCGCTGTTTTTTTTCTTTCTCGGGATCGGTTTTAGGCATGGACTATCTCACCCATCAAGTCATATTCTAGAGCATCCGTAACCTTAACATCGACGATCTCTCCGGGACTCGGTTGCGCATGCGCCTCCGAGTCCTCTATAAAAACAAAACCGTCAACTTCTGGTGCGTGGGCTTGGGTTCGTCCGGTGCGTTTACCGGACTCCGCATCGATGTCTTCAATCATAACTCGCTGAATGGTCCCAATCAAGGCCTCGTTCGCTTTTTGTGAGATCGTGGCTTGCAGCTCCATCACTTCTTGCCAACGCCGTTCTTTCTCCTCTGCGGAAACTTTGCCATGGAGTTTGGCGGCGGCGGTACCCTCTTCCTCCGAGTACTTAAAAACCCCCAGCCGCTCGAACTTGGTTTCTTCGACAAAGTCTAAAAGTTCTCTGAAATCTTCCTCGGTTTCGCCGGGAAATCCGACAATCAAAGAGGTACGAAGGGTCAGTCCGGGGATCGCTTGCCGAAGCTTCGTCACTGTTTCCCGCACGGCGCTGCCACTTTTGCCCCGTCGCATTCTTTGCAGCAGCCGATGACTGGCGTGTTGAAACGGTATGTCGATATATTTGCAGATCTTATCGCTTTCACGGATCAATTGTAGTAGCGGCGCATCCAGAAAATTTGGGTAGGAATAAAGGAGCCGGATCCATACAACGTCGGGTACTTGAACCATTTTCTTCAGCAGACCAAAAAGCGTTGAGCCGTCTTTGCGGTCCCGGCCATAGGCGGTCAAATCCTGGGCAATGAGGTTGATCTCCTTAACCCCTTGTTGGGTTAAAAGCACAGTCTCCTTGACTACCGAGTCAATTGAGCGACTACGATGCGGGCCTCTCAGCTGTGGAATAATACAGAAAGCGCATTTATGATCGCAACCCTCCGAAACCTTGACAAAAGCGGTATAGGAAGGAGTCGTTAGGAGCCGGGGCGTGACGTGATCATAAAGGTACTGGGGCATGCCGACATATTGCCGGCGCTGGTCATGCGCTTCTTGCTCTCTCAAGATTTCGGCGATTCTCGGCACTTCGCCGGTTCCAATAAAAAGATCCACCTCGGGCAATTCTTGGGCTAGCGCTTCCGGATACCGTTGCGAAAGACACCCGGCGACTATGATCTTCTTGATCTTGCCCTGTTCCTTGAGCCGTGAGACTTCAATGATCGTATCGATGGACTCGGCTTTGGCCGCTTCGATGAAACCGCAGGTGTTGACTAACACGACGTCCGCGTTCGCCGCGTCGCGCACGATTTCGTAGTTGTTCTTCTGTAATAGGCCAGCCATGACTTCGGAATCCACCAAATTGCGGGCGCAACCCAAACTCACAATGCTGAATTTTTGTTTGTTAAGGCTCACTGACCCAACTCCACGACATCGGCGCCATCGGGTACCTGGAAATGGAAGAGCGATTCTTGCGCCCCCACCCCTTTGCGCATGCCTGAAAAACGAATGGTTGTGATGTTGTTGACGGCGTCTCGAACGCTCACCCAGAGGATATCGGATGTGCTGCGGCTGACTCCCACGAGTACCTCGCTGAATCCCCCCGATTCTCCCCTGGGCTCCAAACGAAGGACATAATGATTCTCTTCGGTGCCTTTCAATGTGGCGTTGAAATCTTTCTTCAGGTTGCCAATGCCGAGCAAGAACGACAGAGGTATATCGGAGCGAAAAGCGTTCTTCAACGGACTTTTGATCACTTGATTTTGTTCCGGCTGGTAGAAGTAGAGATTTTTTCCGTCTGCGAGAACAAATTGTCCCTTCGGTTCCTCGTAGCGCCAGTGCATCTTTCCGGGCCGTTTGAAGGTCAGTTTCCCCCAGGCTTTGAGGCTGCGGTTAAGCGTTCTTACTTGCGTTTCTTGACGGAAGTCGGCAATGAAGTCGACCGTAGCATCGTAATTCTTCTGAAGACTATCGACGATCTGTTCGGCGCCACTATCGGCGGCAAAGCTGTAAGTATTCGCCGCCATCGCGACCGCAAGAACGAAACCCAATACGATCTTGGGGGTTGCTTTAGGCTTCCATTTTTCTAGCATAAACTTCCCGTGGCTTGGCGCCATCTGCCGGTCCGACTACACCTTCCCGTTCCATTTGCTCGATCATTCGGGCCGCGCGATTGTATCCTACGCGTAATCGCCGCTGAATCATAGAGATGGATGCCTGCTGAGTCTCGGTCACCAGGGCCACCGCTTGATCGTACATTTCATCATATTCCTCGTCGATCGCCGCAGCTTCAACCTCCCGCTTGATTTCAAAAACCTCAGGTCGGTAACGAGGTTTCGCTTGCTGTTTGATAAACTGCACTACTTTGCGAACTTCCTGATCAGAAACGAAGGCGCCGTGCACCCGGGTCACTCGAGCCGTGCCTGGGGGTAAGAACAGCAGGTCACCGTTTCCTAGGAGCTTCTCCGCCCCGATGGAGTCCAGAATGGTTCGGGAATCGACGCGGGACGTTACCTGGAACGAAATCCGCGCGGGAAAATTGGCTTTAATGAGCCCGGTGATGACGTCCACGGATGGGCGTTGGGTGGCAAGAATAAGGTGAATCCCGGCGGCTCGAGCCTTTTGTGCCAGTCGGGTGATGTACTCTTCGATATCTCTCCCTACGGTCATCATCAAATCCGCCAGCTCATCGATGATGATGACAATCCTCGGCAGCCGTTCATGCACCAAGGGCGGTTCTTTATCCACGCTACCACCGAGCTCCGACACCTCGTCGTTGGGCTCGGCGACTGTCAGCTCAATCGCACTTTTTTTAGATGCGTTGTCTTTTTCCAAAACCCGGTTGTAATTGTCAATGTTCCGCGCTCCTTTGTCCCTCATTAGACGATAGCGCCGATCCATTTCATCCATGGCCCAAAAAAGCGCTGCGGCAGCCTTCTTGGGGTCTGTGACCACAGGAACGAGGAGGTGGGGAATGTCCTCATATATGGTGAGTTCGAGCATCTTCGGGTCAACCATGATGAATTGCACATCCTGAGGCGTTGACTTGAAGAGAATACTCAGGATCATGGCGTTGATGGAGACCGATTTTCCGGTTCCTGTGGCGCCGGCGACCAGGAGATGAGGCATCCGTGCGAGATCGGTTGCAAACGGAGAGCCCCCGATATCCTTGCCGAGAGCCAGGGTGATTCTCGAGTCCGAATGTTGATACCCTTCGCTTTCGATAACTTCTCTCAAACACACCGTCTCCCGTCGCGGATTCGGGATCTCGATGCCGACGACCGACTCTCCCGGGATCGGCGCCAAAATTCGCACACTGACAGCGCGCAGGGCCATCGCTAAATCATCCGCCAGGGTCACAATTCGCCGCACCTTGACACCTGCGGCAGGATTGAATTCATACATCGTGATGACCGGGCCGGGTCGCACGGCGACCACTTCACCTTCCACACCAAAATCGGCGAGCTTTTTCTGCAGAATAAGAGAATTGGCGTGGAGGATGTCCGTATCCAGCTTTAGATTGCCGCCTTCCGGTGGGTCTAACAACTCTGGAGGTGGCAGCTTATAGCCTTCACCGATCTCTGGCAGCTTGAATTGCTCCGGCGAAACGGCGCTTTTTTTGAGGGATTTTTTCGCCGGTTCTTCCCTGAGATCTTCTTTCACCACAATCGGTGGCGGGACGTAGTCGCGCCGTTCTTT
This sequence comes from Thermodesulfobacteriota bacterium, assembly GCA_036794995.1. Taxonomy (GTDB): domain Bacteria; phylum Desulfobacterota; class Binatia; order UBA9968; family UBA9968; genus DAIRFP01. The sequence goes on from DAIRFP010000008.1 coordinate 7,170, forward strand.
CTTGGCGTTTTCCCCTTTGCGTTGCTCTTTTTTTTCTCTCAGTTCCCGAAAACCGCTGACCACCACGGGAACCAGAAACTTTTTTAGTTCGCCAAAATGCTTATTGACGCTATGCAGCATTTCCACAAGCGAGTTCTGCGTTACCAGCATCAGAGATAGCAAGACTGCAAACAGAGTAATCAAAGTAGCGCTGATGCGCCCAAATAGTGGAATCAGCACGCTCTCCTTTAGAAATCCGCCGACGATGCCACCGGCTTCATGCGCGTTCTCCGACTCGATGAAAAGGGATAACATCACCGCCAAGCTGATGAGAAGCACGGTGTAAGCCGCGGCCTTCGTGAAGAGGATTCCCTTGTAGGCACCGCGAAACATCGAATAGGCAATGATGCAAAGAAGAATCGGTACCAGATACGAAGAAAGTCCGAGTCCCTGGAGCAACAGGTCAGCTAGGTAAGCGCCGACGAAACCGCCCCAATTGTTCGTATCGATGGCTCCTGAGGGTGTGTTGAGCGAACGGTCGCCGGGATTGTAAGTCAGCAGACTCAGGGTGATTAACAGCGCAGTGAGGCAGATCAGCACGCCGCAAATTTCACGATTCAGTCGACTTTTTTCCATAACGCGCTGAAATGGAGACGATGGAGTGCTAGGTCTCGATGATGTAGGGCAGCACCACCGGACGTCGCTCGAGCCGCTTTCGGAAATAGCGCCGCAGCGCCTTGCGGACCTCCTCTTTCAACTCCGCTGGGTCTGTCCGGGTCTCCCGATTCATACCCGCCAATGCGTCGAGCACCACTTTTCGGGCCTGTTCGAGGATCTCTTCCCCTTCCTCATCACGCACAAAGCCGCGAGAGATGAGATCCGGACCAGCAACGATCTCCCCGGATTGTTGGTGAATGGCCATGACCGCGAGCACTATGCCATCTTCCGACAAATGGCGACGATCGCGAATCACCACGTCGCCGATATCCCCGACTCCTTTGCCATCAACAAATACCTTGCCTACCTGGATCGGCTGAACCTTCTCTGCGCTCGTGGCGGTCAACTCTAAAACGTCACCGTCTTCCAGAATGAAGCAATGGTCCTCGGGGACTCCGACGTCTTGGGCGAGCTTGCGGTGTCTGACGAGGTGACGGTACTCCCCGTGTATAGGCACGAAGTAGCGTGGTCGTGTGAGTTGCAGCATGGTTTTTAACTCTTCCTGGCTGGCATGACCCGACACGTGGATCTCCGAAACCTTCTCATAATGGACCTCAGCGCCGCGGCGGTAGAGATGGTTGATCAGATTGGAAATCGTTTTCTCATTCCCGGGTATGAACTTGGAGGAAAGGATGACGGTGTCTCCCGGGTCGATTTTGATGGATTTATGGTCATCCAACGCAACCCGATGAAGCACCGACATGGGTTCGCCTTGACTGCCCGTGGTCAGGAAGGTGAGGCTTGCGGCCGGCAAGTCACGCCAGGGTTCATTCTCGGTCATGAAACTCGGCGGCAGCCGGAGATATCCCAGCTCCGAGGCGACCTGGCTGTTTCTGATCATGCTACGGCCGCTCAACACTACCTTTCGTCCGCAGTTCGCAGAAATATCGACTACCTGTTGAATCCGTGGGATGCTCGATGAAAAGGTCGAAACTAGAATTTTGCCTGTGCTCTCTTGAAATATCTGCTCTAGATTCTTTCCTACTTCCCGTTCGGAAGGAGTGTAGCCCGTGCGCTCTACATTCGTAGAATCGGAAAGCAGCAGGAGCACCCCCTTTTCACCATAGGCGGCGAAGCGCTGAAAATCGAACATTTCACCTTCCATGGGAGTGTTATCGATCTTGAAGTCTCCGGTGTGGATAACGGTTCCGACAGGTGTTTCAATTGCCAACGCCAAGCAGTCCATCAAGCTATGGGTGACACGGATGCCCTCCACTTGAAAGGGCGCGATGTCCCAAGGCTGGCCTGCGGTGATCTCCCTAATGTCTGCGCTGCCGTCGAGGTCGTGTTCCCGGAGTTTGTTATTGAGTAAGCCGAGGGTGAGGCGCGTGCCGAAGATCGGCACTGGAAGCTGATTCAGGATGTAAGGCAGCGCGCCCACGTGATCTTCATGAGCATGGCTGAGTACGATGGCTTTGAGCCGGTGCCTTTTCTCCAATAAATAGCTGACGTCGGGAATAACCAAATCGATCCCCAACAAGTCCGCGCCCGGAAACATGAGGCCGCAGTCGATGGCGATGGCAGCATCGCCGTACTCCAGCAGCATCATGTTGAGTCCGAACTCTCCCAAGCCGCCCAGGGGAATGATTCTCAGTGGTTCCATCGTGATCTCAGACGGTTCGTTTCTCCATCGACGGATTGACCGCCGCCGTAGCGGGCTCTCCTCCACAGTTGCTGTTACTGAGTTGGGATGGGGTTCGGAGGGTTTTTTCTATGAGCTTGTGCACTTGCGCCGAAAGAGCGCGAAGAGTCCCCGGCCGATAGTTTTCCACCGATATCGGCGCGCCGAGCGTCACGTCGATCTTGCCGCTGCGAAGACGCCAGTCGCCCTTCGGCAGAATCGCGCTGCTGCCGCTGATGGTCACCGGGACAATCGGTGTTCGTGTCTTGACGGCGAGCAAAAAGCCGCCCCGCTTGAATGGCAGGAGATGACCGTTGCTGCTGCGCGTCCCCTCCGGGAAAACAACCAAAGAAATCCCGCTCTTCATCCGTTGCTTGGCTTTTTTTAAGCTGCCTAGCGCATCGAATCGATCCGCGCGATCCACGGTTATGTGCTTCGCAGCCCATAGCGCCCAACCGAAAAAAGGGACCCGAAGCAGCTCTCTTTTCGCTAACCAGCGCAGCTGGAAGGCCGGGAGACTCTGCACCAGTACAGGGATATCTATGTTGCTCTGGTGGTTCACCATGAAAACGTACTGCTGCCTAGGATCGATATGGCTTAAACCATTCACGCTGAGCGAAACTCCCCCGAATCTGAGAATTACCCAGGCCCAAAATCGGCTGATCCCGTAGACGTGCTTACCGTGTGGATCGAAGAGTCCGAGGATAATTGTCAACAAAGCCGCCGGGACGGTGACCGCACAGATCACAAGCAGCTTGAGTCTGTAACGCATAAAGATGTACGTAGTTTTATTAGATCAAATGATTGAAAAAGCTGAATAACTTTAATGTACGGCACGTCAAAAAGCAATCCAGCGGATTGTCGGAATAGCGGGAATCTCGGGTTTCTTTTTTGAGTGAAGGTATCATTATGCTCCGCTTCTTCCAGGGAAGCGCCTCGGGCAACAGTTCAACGGGGGGTTTCACGGGAGTTGGGTCGGCTTTGGCTTAAATCAATCCGTTGACGTTGCGAAAGCGTAACAATCTCATGGATCGAGCCGATTAGTCCGCGTTGTTGACTAAGGAATATGCGGGCGATAAGGTAAAACTGCTTTTTGCGACGGTTCGTGGATAACATCCGGGAGGCTTCGATGTCGGTAAATAAAGCAATCCTAATTGGTAACCTGGGTAAGGATCCTGAGGTGCGTTTTACATCCACAGGCCGTGCTGTGGCGCGGTTCCCCATCGCCACGTCCGAACAATGGACGGATACGGACGGCAATCGGCAAGAGCGAACCGAATGGCACAATATCATCGTTTGGGGAAAACAGGGTGAGACGTGCGGGCAATATCTTGCCAAGGGCAGGCAGGTTTTCGTCGAGGGAAGTATCCGAACTCGTAGTTATGATGACAAGAGCGGCAATAAAAGATACGTGACCGAAATTATCGCTCAGCGCGTTAGATTTTTGGGGGGCGGCGGCGGAACGCGGATCGCGCCCGAAGAGTCGGGCGGCGTGGATGAGAGCCAGAGTAGCGGCATGCCGCCATTGGATGACGACATTCCATTCTAGAGACATGACCATGGCTTCGTTGGACCAACTCTCTAGCCAACAACATTCCGGGCTTTTCCGGCAAGAAAAGCACTAATATTCTCTGCCACTTCATCGAGTAATCGTTGGCGTGCCTCGCGGGCGCTCCAGGCCGTGTGTGGAGTTACGAGCAGGTTGTCAAGATCCCTGGCGGCTTGGATCACTGGGTGATTGTCCGGCGGCGGCTCCTGAGAGATCACATCCAGCGCGGCGGAGGCCAAGCGCCGTTGACGCAGCGCGTCAATTAATGCCGGCTCATCGATCAATCCGCCCCGAGCCGTGTTGACCAGAAAAGCCGTGGGTTTCATTAAGGACAGCGTGTCCGCGTTTATCAGATTTTTCGTCTGGGGCGTTAACGGGCAATGCAAGGTGACCACGTCGGCTTGCCGGAGCAGCTCCGGCAACCGCAGTCGACCATGAGGGATCGGTTCTACGAAGCCGGGACGGGCTGCAATTATTACTTCCAAACCAAATCCGCGAGCCATGTCCGCCACCGCTCGGCCGATATTGCCGTAGCCGATAATGCCAAGTTTTTTTCCTCGCAACTCGATGGCCGGAAAATCGAGCAAGGTGAATACGGGACTTTTCTGCCATGCGCCTGAGCGGACGGCCGCGCCGTAACGGGCGGCCCCGGTGGCCAGGGTCAGAATGAGCGCCAGGGTAAATTGCGCCACGGATTGAGTTGCATATCCCGGAATGTTGCAGAGGGTGACGCCAAACTGCTTGGCTGCCTCGCGATCGATGATGTCTGTGCCGGTAGCGGCCACGGCGATAAGCTTCAGTTGTTTGGCTTCAACTGAACTGAAAGCCGCCCGGTCCAGGACGACTTTATTGGTGACCGCGACCGTTTGGCCGCTCAATCGTTGGCACGTCTCTGCCGGGCGCGTCATCTCGTGGATCGTGCAGTCCCAACGGCGGGTGAAAGGCTGTAGCGAAATATCACCGTAGGTGGCGGCATCAAGAAAAACGATCTTCTCTCGGTTCACGGCTGCGTCTTTTCCCCACGCTCGAGCGCCTTTGCCTCGCTCCACAACCGGTCCATGACTTCTAAAGATGAAGCCGCGGGACTTGTTCCCGCTTCGCGCAACCGATTCTCGATATGGTGAAAACGTTTGATAAAGCGCTGGGTCGCCCGGGCGAGCACGTCTTCCGCTTGGAGTTCAAGAAAGCGGGATAAATTCACGAGGGAGAAAATGACATCGCCCAGCTCCTCCGCGGCGCCACGCTCGTCGCCGGCGGCGCAGGCTGTTTTAAGCTCTGCCAACTCTTCCTCAACCTTACACCATACCGGAGCGATATTCGGCCAATCGAAGCCGACTTGAGAAGCCCGTTCTGTGATGATTTGTGCCCGCGAAAGCGCCGGCATCGACTTGGGAAGATCTCCTAAAAGGGAGCTTTGCCCAGCTTTTTCAGCGGCCTTGATTTTCACCCATTGTTTCAAGACGGAATCGGCGTCCGGTAGTGACTCGCCGGAAAAGACGTGTGGATGGCGTCGGACCATCTTGTCTCTCAGATCGCCGATCATCTCCTCGGCGGTGAAAGCGCCCATTTCCGTCGCGATCTGGCAGTGAAAAACGATCTGGTGCAACAGGTCTCCGAGTTCCTCGCGGATTTTCGCAGAATCCCCGCCCTCCAGGGCGTCCAGAAGTTCGTGGCATTCCTCCAAGAGGAACGACCTTAAGGAGTCGTGGCTCTGCTCCTTGTCCCAGGGGCATCCGTTAGCACCGCGGAGTTGGGCCATGACATCTAAGAGCTCAGCAAATTTTTTCCCGGCCAGTTCGTGGCTCACAAGTTCAACCTCCAACCTGTGCTCTGACGACCTTCATGCATCCTGCCAGCTGCTAGATCTTACGTGGCGCCGTGGTCGATGTCCAGCCATTGGCGCTCAAGCGGCGGCTGTAAATGGGTTGGATTCCCGGCACGGTGAGTTTGGCAATGCCGATCGTGCCGGAAGCAACCACGCCTGTTGTTCTGACGAAATAATCATGGCTGATTCCGGAGCCACCCTAATCAGTTCAAAGGGTGGACCGACCAAAAAAAATCTGATAGAAAAACACCTCAAAACGGGAAATTTCAAGGCGGTTCTTTATGGACGATACGGGTTCCGCGCTTCACGATGGTTGGAAAAAGGCAAAAGCGTTTTTTGCTCAACATTTGAGATAAAACGCCAATGCCATTCTCTTGGAAGAGGAAAGGTCAGATCGCCTTTCCGCTCTTTTTTTCGCGCCGACGGGACTAACGTAACTTGGCGGGCTGTTATTGTGGCAAAAACTAGGGAGCGAGAGTTCGTGACCTTGGGTCTCATTCAAATGAGCACCGATCAAAGTCTCGGCGCGAACCTCGCCACCGTGCTGTCACGGATCCGCGCTGCTGCCAAAAGAGGGGCACAGATCGTCTGCCTTCAGGAATTGTTCCGTTCGCGGTACTTTTGCCAGAGCGAAGATCACCGGAACTTCAAGCTTGCTGAAACCATTCCAGGTCCGAGCACCGAGGCTCTCGGAAAACTCGCCAGCGACAACGAGCTCGTGATCGTCGCGTCGCTCTTTGAAAAACGATCGGCCGGCATCTATCACAATACGGCTGTCATCATCGATGCCGACGGATCCATCGCGGGCAAGTACCGCAAGATGCATATTCCGGATGACCCGCTTTACTACGAAAAATTTTACTTTACCCCCGGCGATTTAGGTTTTCCGAGTTTTCAAACCCGCTACGCAAAGATCGGCGCGCTGGTTTGCTGGGACCAATGGTTTCCGGAGGCGGCTCGGCTGATGTCATTGGCGGGAGCTCAGATTCTTTTCTATCCCACCGCCATCGGTTGGATTCCGAAGGAGCCGCGTGCGGCGGCCCAGAGCCAGCGCGCGGCTTGGGAGGTCATCCAGCGATCCCATGCCGTGGCCAACGGTGTCTATGTCGCCGCTGTCAATCGAGTGGGTCGTGAGGGAAAACTCAGATTCTGGGGCAATTCCTTCGTTGCCGGTCCTTTCGGGGAAATCCTGGTCCGTGCATCCGGTGAACGCGATGAGATCCTCATCGCAAAGTGCGATCTAAGTAAAATTGAAGAGACTCGCCAGAGCTGGCCCTTCCTCCGCGATCGGCGCATCGATGCCTATGGATATTTGCAATCACGCTTTATTGAAAAATCCGACGGGGACTAAATATCGGGCCTTTGCTTCAGCCATGACCCTCCCATGACCCCAATTGACGCGAGCCCAGCCAACCCGCGCACATGCGGCTATGCCATGCCCGCAGAGTGGGCGCTTCATCGAGCGACCTGGCTGTCCTGGCCGCACAATCGGGAAACCTGGCCAACGGAGTTGGAGGCGGTCCAAGAAATCTGGGTCCGGATGATGCAAACGCTGGCGTCCCACGAACAGGTGGCGCTGTTGGTCAATGACGAAAAAACCCAACGAGACGTTACGGCGCGACTCGAGAACGTCGGAGCGGCAATGGAGAATGTATCGATCCTCAAAATGCCTACCGTGGACGTTTGGATGAGAGACTACGGCCCGACATTTCTCACAGGGGTGGATCGTTACAATCCGCTGGCAATCAATGATTGGGTCTTTAATGGCTGGGGGAGAAAATACCAATCCTACGAAAATGACGACCGGATCGCCAAAGACATCGCCTCCTTATTAAGCATCCCGGTATTCAATCATGACGTCGTGCTTGAAGGTGGTTCCATCGAGGTGAACGGCGCCGGAACCTGTATGACTACGGAGCAGTGTCTATTGAACAAGAACCGCAATCCGTCGATGAGCCGTAGGGAGATTGAGCAATTTCTGAGAGATGCGCTGGGCGTCCGTCACATCGTCTGGTTAGGGGAGGGAATCGTCGGCGACGATACTGACGGACATATCGATGACATTGCCCGTTTCATCAATCCGACAACCGTGGTTTGTGTCCTTGAAGCAAACTCCCGGGACGACAATTACACTCCCTTGCGAGAGAACCACGAGCGTCTTCAGGGCGCGCGTGATCAAGACGGCAATAGATTTTGCGTGGTGACGCTCCCTTGCCCCGCGCCGATCGCAGATCACGGGGCACGCTTGCCAGCGAGTTACGCGAACTTTTACATCGCCAATGAGGCCGTGTTGGTTCCGGTATTCGATGATCCCAATGATGTTAAATCTCTGGGAATCCTGCAGGAGCTTTTTTCCGACCGCAAGGTGTTGGGCTTGCCTTGTCGGGTCGTGGTCGCGGGGTTAGGCGCAATCCACTGCGTGACGCAGCAAGAGCCGACTATTTTGGCCCGCGGGCCTTGACAATGCCTCCTGGGCATCCCTATTCTACGTCATTCGTATGGGTCAGGTCATTCAGCTTGAGGCGATCCATCAGGCACGCCGCCGCCGGTCTGAAAAGGTCAGCATGGAGCAATGCGTGGAACTACTCGAGTGGAATCTGAAGAAAAGCCTCGACGACTATTTATCCTCGCCTTCCGAAGAGCGGTCCATTCGGGCGACTCAGATCCGTAAGCTTAGCGAAATTCTCGAGTACGCGCTAAGACTTCTGTAAGCCCATTCCTGGAAGTCGTGGAATCTCTAAGTCCGATTTCACTTATTTTGCTTTTCTCCCTCGGCCTCCTGCTTTTGGGTGGGTTCTTATTAGCTCGTATTCGAACCCTGTTGGAAGATAAAAAAGAGGGTCAGTCATTGATGCTCATGCAGCAGCAAGTGGACCAGCTTCGTATCCAACTATGCAAGACGATGGACAACAATAGTCAGCTCGTTCAGCAGCAGTTGGGGCAAGTACTTAGTCACGTGAACGATCGACTCAAGGAGAATGCCGAGATTCTACAGAGGACGCAACAGAGCCTCGGTGAAAGGCTCGACAACGCTGCCCGAGTCGTGAGCAATGTTCAGAGAAGCCTGGGGGGGCTTGAGGAAGCGAATCGCAAGATCTACGAAGTGGGGAAGGATATAGCCTCCTTACAGGAGATCCTTCGCGCGCCGAAGCTTAGAGGAGGACTGGGGGAGTTTTTTTTGGAAGATCTACTGGCTCAAATCCTTCCTGCCAATCATTTTACTGTCCAGCACGCTTTCCACAGCGGGGAGAAAGTGGACGCGGTGATTAAGCTCGGGATGTTCTTGGTTCCCGTGGATGCCAAATTCCCATTGGAAAATTTCAAGCGAATGCTCGGAGCCGTGACCGATGAGGAGAAGGCACGAACCAAGAGGCAGTTTGTCAATGATGTCAGAAAGCATATTGACGCAATTGCAGGCAAATATATCCTGCCCGATGAAGGGACTTATGACTTCGCCCTGATGTATATTCCGGCGGAGAATGTTTACTACGAGACGATTATCAAGGATGATGCCGAGGGAGAGAAGAATCTCAGTCAGTACGCATTGAGCCGACACGTAATTCCGGTGTCGCCCAACAGCTTCTACGCGTATTTGCAAGCCATCGTCCTTGGTTTGAAGGGACTGAAGGTCGAGGAACGCGCTAAAGAGATTGTCCAATACCTAAGCCGCCTGCAGGGTGATTTCCTAAAGTTCCGTGATGATTTTGGCGTGCTGGGCAAACATTTGGGGCATGCTCAAGCGAGTTATCAAAATACCGACAAGCGTCTGGATCAGTTCGGTGAACGATTGCTTTCCGCCGATACGGATGAAAGGCTTTTCGAAAGGCCTTCCCATGACTGCAAAACAGGATAAAATACTCCTTCGAAACAGCGAGGGTGGCCCTACGTGAGGTTGAGTCTTTTCTCTCGATTAATTCTCGGATATCTGGCTGTCTTGGCGTTGGTGATTGCCGTGAGCCTTTACGCCCTCCGGGAACTTCAACGCTTCGACGACATCACCCAGTCGATTCTCGACAAAGACAACCGCATTCTCGATTATGAAAAAAAACTCGGCGACAGCTTTCTATCGCAGGTTCGTTACGAACGGAAGTTTGTGATTGCAAAAGATCAGGCATTGTACCGCGAGTTTCGCAAATTCAAAAGTGACTTTGAGCGTGACCTAAGCGAAGCGGTGATGTTTGCAGACCCCAATGTGCTGGCGCTATTGAACCAGGTCAAACAAGAGTACGAGCGCTATCAGGAGTTGTTTGCCAAAGAAACAGCGCATATTAAGGCTCATCAGGAGTATCCGCAAGCATGGTACCACACCGCGAAAAACCGAATCACGGACACGATTCTGGAATCATTGGAGAAACTGCAAACCGAAAGGCAACAGGGCACCTATCGCAAGGTCAGAGAGTTGGCCGATGCTGGAGCGCGGGCCCGAGAGGCAGCCGTAACGATTACGATTGCCTCCCTGCTGTTTATTCTGATTCTTTCTCTAGTGATAGCCCGGAGTATTACAAGACCTATCGCCATTCTAAAAAATAAGACCCGGGAAATTGCCAAAGGTCGATTCGAGGGAGATTTGCGTCTCTCTTCGCCGCCGGAAATTGGCGAGCTCGCGGCATCCTTCAATCTTATGTGTCGTAGGTTAAGCGAGCTCGACAAGATGAAGACCGACTTTTTCGCTTCAATGTCTCATGAGTTACGTACCCCTTTAACCTCGATTAAAGAGGGGACAGGGTTGCTGCTGGAAGGAGTAGGAGGGGCAACGACAGAAAAACAGAGAAAACTGCTGACGATCCTTGCCGAAGAAAGTAACCGGCTTATTGGTCTGGTCAATTCTTTGTTGGATTTCTCGAAAATGGAGGCCGGGATGATGACTTACAGCTTTGAGAAAGCCAGTCTGGCCCCATTGATCAAGAAGGCCGTAGGTGAGATAACACCTCTGGTAGAGGCGAAGGGTATACAGTTGGAAACCGAAGTCGCCGACGTGCTTCCGACGGTGAAACTAGATCGCGAGAGGATCCTACAAGCTTTACGCAATCTAATCGGCAACGCGATCAAGTTTACGCCTAAAGCCGGGCGTGTCAAAGTTTCCGCGAGACCGGTAAATGGCAAAGTGGAAGTTTCCGTTCGAGATACCGGCCCGGGGATCGCGGCAGAGAATTTAAAAACGATATTCGACAAATTTCAACAAGGAAACTCGGCGGGAGCATTCTCGGCCAACGGCACGGGACTAGGCTTAGCGATTGCTAAACACATAATTATATCTCATGGTGGTGAGATATGGGTGGAAAACCAGCTAGACCAAGGCAGCACTTTTATATTCGTATTACCCTGCTGATTCTCTGTTTTGGGGGTTGCGCGCTATTCAAAAAAGAGGTACCGAAAGCAAAAGCTCCGGAACCGGAGGTCGTCATGGAGCCGCAGGCGGTTCCGAAACCGCCGGTCATTGAAGCACCCAAAGAAGTTGTTTCGGAGCGTCAAGAAGCCGATGAGTATCTAGTGCTGGCGCAAAATCTTCTAGCTAGAGGTGACTATGAAGGGTCCTTGCGGGAAAGCCAAAGGGTGTTAAGTGTGTCCAAGGATCAGCCACCGGCTGACACGGCAATCTTTAATATGGGGCTTATCTATGCCCATCCGAAAAATCCAAAAAAGGACAATAAGCGAGCCATCTACTTTTTCAACCGGGTCATCAAAGGCTACCCAGAAAGCTCTTGGGCGGAACAGGCTAGAATTTGGGTTGGGGTATTAGATGGCATGGAAAAACTGAAGCAGGTGGATATTGAGATTGAAGAAAGGAAACGTGATAGATCGCGCTAGAGGGCTAGAGATGTCAGGCAAGATTCTCGTAGTGGATGATGATGCAAACCTCCTCGAGCTTGTCAAAATAAGGCTTGAATCGGCGGGTTACGATGTGGCGTCTCTCCTCGAGGGGAGAGATGCGGTTACGGCAGTAAGAGCGCAACCCTTTGACCTCTGTCTGCTTGACCTTATGCTTTCGGATCGGGACGGTATCTCCTTGATGGAAGAAATCCACGGGGTGAATCCCGACCTGCCCGCCATTATTCTTACGGCGCACGGGACTATTGAAAGTGCCGTGGAGGCCATGCGAAAAGGGGCCTATAGCTATCTTACTAAGCCCTTTGAACCTCAGGATTTGCTTCTTCAAATTGAAAGAGCGCTCGATCACAGGAGGCTCAATTCTGAGATCAAGCGACTAAAAGGGTTATTGGAAGAGACAAATAACTTTGGCAATATCATCGCCCGTAGCTCCAGAATGCGATCTGTCTTAGATGTCGTCACCCGCATTGCCAAGCTTGATTCTACGGTATACATCCACGGGGAGAGCGGCACGGGCAAGGAACTCATTGCAAAAGCGATTCATCTTGCGAGCGCAAGAAACGACAAGGCCTTTATGCCCCTGAACTGCGCCGCGTTACCCGAAACATTGCTCGAAAGCGAGCTCTTTGGTCATGAGAAGGGTGCCTTTACCGGGGCGGTGAAAAGCACTAAAGGACTTTTCACTCAGGCGCATGGGGGGACTTTATTCCTGGACGAAATCGGCGACATGCCGCTTTCCACACAATCCAAGCTGCTTCGCGTGTTGCAGGAGCGACAGTTTTATCCGGTGGGCAGTGAATCGCCCATCGACGTGGACGTGCGTGTGATCGTTGCGACTAATAAGGATCTCGAGGATCAAGTAAAGAAGGGATTATTTCGCGATGATCTGTTCTATAGGATTCATGTCATTCCGATTTATCTTCCCCCGTTGAGAGAGAGAAAAGAAGACGTTGTACCGTTGGTCGAACACTTCTTGAAGAAATACAGCGAACAAATGAAAAAGGAAGTGAGGGGATTGACTCCTGAAGCTATAAGAAAGCTAATGCTCCACGAGTGGCCGGGGAACGTGCGGGAGCTCGAAAACACCATTGAATACGCCGTAGCCATGGCGCAAAAGGACATTATCGCCGATGACTCCGTGCTGCAATCCAAGGCTACCGCACTGGACACAGGAAGGGGCTTAGAGCTTGACAGAAGAGATGGCTCTCAGGAGCGACTAAGACCGCTCAAGGATGCGCGAGATGCGTTTGAAAGAGACTACTTGGTGCAAGTGCTTTCCATGACCGAAGGCAATGTCAGCCAGGCCGCGAAACTCGCGGGTAAATACCGCGCCGATTTCTATGAGCTCCTCAAAAAGCACGACCTCAAAGTCGAGGAATTCAAGCGAATGAAAACGGGCATGCCCAATTGATTGGTTTCCCTCCCGCAATTTTTTCCCAGCCTGTGGGCCGGTAGTGGTCCTCAGCGACATCCGCGAAGCGCTGCCCCACCCTTTGGAGTCCATGCTCCGATATGAAGGGAAACCCCTTCATAAAAAGCGCGATGAAATGGACCATTGACGAAAACCATTGATAATTCAAGTATATCTCTAGTTGGTACGCTGTTTGCTGAGGGAAATTGCCCAGTTTCTTCTGGTGCACTGTGGCAAACGTCCAAACAGTATTAGTTGTCGATGATGATGAACTTTTGGCGCGGATGATCAGCGAATTTTTAGTGGGGAAAGGCTTTCACGTTTGGACGGCTCGCGACGGGCTGCAAGGTTATTCGAGCTACCGCCGATGCCAAACCGAGATGGTCGTGACGGACATTGAAATGCCGCACTTGGATGGTTTCGACATGATGCGCTGCATTAGAACGATCAATCCTTCAGTAAAGACGATCTATATGAGTGCTGCCCCTACGCAGTATCGCGGAGCGTTGATAATGGAAGCCCAGAAATTCGCCGCCGCTACGCTCAGGAAACCGTTTGTCGGGATGGAACTATTGAACATCCTGCTGTCGGCTAGCGACAAAGTCACACCGGTTCTGCCGAGATATGAATTGTCGGGCGATGAAAAGAAACTTGTTTGGAAGGAGGCTGGGTGACCCAATCCAGCAAAAACGAGTTGTTACAAAATGGAACAAATCAGGTATCAGCAGTCGGTCATAAAGTTGGGCATTCCCGCACTCGAATGTCCTGCACGTAGTGAATGGTTTTCCCTTCATACATGGGCTTAGCGCTTCCTAAAATTCAAATTCTTCAAGGCACGGCGGTGTGGCATGCCTCTTGGTTTCTTTATTATAGTTTTTAATCAGGAAGTATTAACGGGTGGTAAAAAAGGAGGAAAAAGGTTTATGAAACGATGTGCCCACAATCGGGCTAAGCATTTTGTCACAACAGGGGCTTTAGGTGCTTTGCTCTTCACGCAAGGATGCATTGCCACGCGTGATTGGGTCAAGGAACAAATGGATCCCCTGTCCACGAGAGTTTCGCAGGGTGAGGAAAGACTGACTAAAGCTGAAGGTCAGATCGGAACCTTGGATAACCGCATGGGTGGAGTCGAAGGGAAGCTGGGCCAATATGAAGGTCGACTCGGTCAGTTCGAAGGTCGGCTCGGTCAAGTGGATGCGAAAACCGACAAAGCTCTCAATTCCCTGGCCAATTTAAGGCTAGATCGGCGTTTCATCATCGATATGAAAGAGGGAGCCAATTTCGCGTTCAACTCGGCAAATCTGCCAGCGCAGGCGCAAAAGGAGATCGACGGTTTTCTGAGCGATCTCAAGGGTGACGCTGCTGGTGCGGATAGTACGGTCTTTCTTGTGGCCGGACACACCGACAATGCAGGCTCCGAAGACTTTAACTACGAGCTTGGGAAGAAGCGGGCCGACGCAGTAAGCCGATATTTGATCACTCAAAAGAAGATGGATCCACTCAAGGTGATATCGGTGTCCTACGGAGAAAGCGCACCTTTGCAGGACAACAGCACGAGCCAAAGCCGGGCCAAGAACCGCCGGGTCGAAATTTTGGTTTATCGGGAAGGGATTACCTCCGCGCCGAGTACTGCCGCCACGCCCTCATCACCGTCAGAGCCACGCGCGTCTCAGCAGACAGGAGACCGACTGAGTCAACGATAAGACCTGAGAAAATTTCTCGTGACGATAGCACAAAGGCGGGGCGCATGCCCCGCCTTTGTTATTTGTAAAGGCTATCGATATAGCCGCTATCATCTAGTTCTCGGACGTAGTGAGTGTTCCAGAGCCCAAGTGGGTTGAAGCTTGCAATTTCTGGATTACGCCTAACCGCGAGCTGAAAAACATTGGCGACGGCTTCGATGGAAGGGTAAGGTTTTCGCTCTAATGAATTGGCCCATTCCTCGTAAAGCGTCTCGACCTCTTCATCCGACCCCAAATGCAGAATCGGGGCCGCGTGCTCTTTGAGGATCTCCAGAGTCTCTTGCTTTCGTGTGATAAAAAAGTGAATCACATCTACGAACCCCCGAATGAGACGCCGGATTTTCGCTTCATGACCTCTTACGAAATCCATTGTTGTCGTCAAAGTCACGCCCCGTATCATCGGCATCGCGCGCACGAGAATCACATGAGCGCCGGCTCTTGCCGCGCGCTTGTCGTGGGGAAGGGTGACAAAAGTTCCGGCGAATTCTCCGTTCAATACCCGCTTCCAACGTTCCTCCGTCGGGCCACGTAATTCTACCAGCTCTACATCACCTCGATCTACATCGAGTCCTTCTTGCCGTAAGAATAGCCAGATATTCAACCCGGCGTGAGAGGTTAGCTTGTCGGCGACTATTTTCTTGCCCTTGAGGTCCGCTACTGATCGAATGCCGTTTGTCACCACTAGTCGGTTCTCCGTCCAATTGTTGCCGGCTTGCGCCAGGTGGACAAAGTCCTCACCGTTGGCGTTCCTCACGTAAAGATTATGATGATTTCCTGATATGAGATCGACATCGCCCTTCTTCAGTGCTTCTACCGCTTTCTCTCGTACTAGTTGAGGGGAGGTGTTAACCGCAAGGCCGTTCTTCTCCCAGACTCCAGATTTTTCAGCTACGACCCAAAGCGGCGCGTGGGAGTTAGAACGATAAATGATTCTCAGTTCTGCAAGGGCCATGAGAGTTCACCTCCTCGATAGATTTGGCTTCTGGCGGTCGCCCGTATGGTTCGCTTGCACCCATTCGCTAGGAGTGAAGTCGCAGTCCATACCACAGCGTGATGAGGGTAAGCATGAGAATAATCCCGTTCGAGCTTTTTAGTTTATAGAGAAGGGAGTCAAATTCTTGAGGTGTGACCCTATCCCCCCCCTCATATCGCCTGACAAAACGGTGGGCTATGCCCATGGACTGATACACGCTAACGATCACGAGAAAGAATACGACAAACAGCTTTATGCCCAAGTCATAGCCAACCTGTTTCACGAACAGTTCGCGATAGGCGGCCTTCAAGTCTGTCAATAGGAAAGCGCCAGTGAAAAGTAGGACGCCTAAGGCACCGACTTGGAGTGGGTTGTAGAGTTTAAGACCACGAATGAGAAACTGGACCTTGTCCTTGTGATTCTCGAGTCTTGACGCCGCGGGTAGCAACATTACCCAGAGACCGACGATGGCCCCCAAATACACGGCAAGGGCTATAAGGTGAAGCCAGGAGTTGAGCATTCGAGAAAAAGATTACCCCCATCCGAAGCGCGATCCTTTTTTCAGCGGCTTGCCCGGCGCGTCATAGGTTTCGCCGATGGCGTCAAGCTGCTGGCGAATCTTGTGCAAGTCTTGTTGCTGGCGGGCCTGGAAGGCCTCTGTCTCCTTGGCGCGCCGTTCGCTAAACTCCTCAAGCTCTTGCTGGCGTCTAGTCTCGAATTCGGTTTGGTCATGTTCCCACTTTTCGTAAGAATCCTTCAGTACGGTTCGAATATGAAAATTTAGATTGTCACGCACAACCATTGATTTGTTGCAGTGCGGGCAGAAAATGACGTTGCCGATCATAAAGTTTCGCACCGGCTCGACATGGGGTTGGTTGCATTTGAAGCAGCGAACTGGAATTTCCCATGTCGCGATATCCGGGAGTGCAACAAAATTAATGTCGGGCTCCCTATACCCCGGGGTCGCAGCTGCGATTGCTGCCGTAGTTGGGCTGGTAACTTGCCCACTCGCGTTCCCCGATGCAGTTGCACCACCCGCGGGAGCCTCTTTCTTCGTTGCTGCCGCTGTCGAGTTGCTTTGGCCCTTCCGAAAACGGGATTCAAAATTATCTTCGAATCGCGTATCCGGATGCAACTCACGAGCTCGCGCGATCAACGCCTCTTCCGTCTCGATATTGTTTGGGTCAGTAACGCAGCAGTCCACCGGGCAGACCGCAGCGCATGCTTCGTAATCGTGAAAACCGACGCATTCCGTGCACAGCTTTGGATCGATGACAAAAATTGTTTCGCCCTGCGTGATCGCATTGTTTGGGCACTCAGGTTCACAGGCGCCGCAATTAATGCAATCGTTGGTAATCATTGTTGCCATTTAACTTGATCCCCTAGAGTTCGAAGGAATTGTTATGCGAACAATCACTCAATCCTAGATGAAAACCCGAAAGCTTGCAAATCGACGAGCCAATCACGGGCAATAGTGAAAAGCCTGGGGGCGTTTGTTAGGAGGACCTCAACTTGATCGACAGTCGATCTAAGGGGAACGCCTATTCTTTGCGCTTGGAAGTGGAGGTGAATGTGAGTTATAAAGAATTATGAAGATCTCAAAATCGAAGATATTGCTTGCCGTCGTAGCCTTTGGCGCTGCCCTTGGACTTATCTCTATTCCTAGTCAGTCGTCGGCCGCGGATAAATCAAAGAAACTAAGATTGGCCTACTCGGGTTGGGAAATCGGTACTGCGGTGGCCTATGTAGGGGTCGATTCCGGCCTTTTTAAGAGGCACGACCTCGAGATTGAAGAGCTACCTATAAGGGACACACTCTCGGCGGGGGTTCAGTCACTTCTGGGAGTGGATTTGCTCATCGGCTTTGGTAATCCGTTGGCGATTCTCCAACCCGTTGCTGGGGGAGCAGATCTTAGCTTGGTGGGCGCACACGTGAGTTTCGACCATTACGGTATGGGTGTGGCCTCGTCTATTTCTGCCGTTAAGGATCTCAGGGGCAAGAAAATCGGCGTTTCTGCCTTAGGCACACGATCTGACCTAGTCGCCCGCGTTATTCTGAGACGCGCCGGCCTGGATCCCGCGAAGGATGTTGAAGTAGTTGCGGCAGGCCTTTCGCCCGCTAGAGCCCTGGCACTTTCGAAAAACCTTGTCCAGGGCGCGCCTTTGAGTCCTGACGTGGCTGCTGAGGCACAAAAGCTAGGGATTAAAATACTCGAAGTAAGACCCGTCCCCGTGGTGACGGATTTGATCATAACCACCCGCTCGTTCGTTAAGAGAGAGGAAGACATCGTGCGCCGCTTCATGAAGGGCTATGCCGCCGCCATCCATCATTTTGTAACGAAACGCGACGACAGTCTCGTAATCCTCAAAAAGTATTTCCCTGGCAATCAAGCGGTAACCGTGGATGCAATGTATGACAATTTTGCCGCCCAGCTGCGACCCCTTCCAGAGCTGACTTCTGAAGCCATCCAGGCTATCGTGGACGTTGGCGCTGTGGCGGATCAGCGCACGAAATCGCTGAAGCCCACGGACATCATCGAGCCGCGCTTTCTGGAAGAGCTTAAAGGAAGCAAGTTTCTCAAGGACCTTTACACTGAAAAGGTTAGCTTGTAGCTAAGTTCCGGGGTCCCCTCACCCTCCCTTTTGGAGCAGCGAATGCTGCCGCGTCGGTTACCCGAGCACCCAAAACGGGTTCGTTATTCGATGCGACTGATGGTTTTTGTTGTGGATTGAGAAAAATCGACATGGAGAAAGTTATGAGACTCAAAGACCAAGTTGCGATTGTCACTGGCGCAGGGCGCAATATCGGTGAAGACATTTGCAAGCTTTTTATTCATGAGGGAGCCAAAGTCGCGGTGGTCGATCTAGACCATGGCCGGAGCAGTCGTGTGGCGAGCGAGATCAACGCTGCCCAGCCGGGAAAGGCGATTGCTGTTGTCTGTGACGTTTCGTCAGCGAATTCGGTGGAGAAGATGGTCCAATGCGTAGTGCAGGAGTTCGGGGGCGTCGATATTCTGATAAACAACGCGGCCTGGACAGATCATAAGACGATCTTTGATATAACCGAGGAAGAATGGGACCAGACCATGAACGTTTGCTTACGGAGCGTCTGGTATTGCACTCGAGCGGCAGCACGGGTAATGATCGATCAGAAGAGAAAGGGAAAGATCATTAATATTGCATCCACCTCGGGCCATTGGGGACGTAAGGAGGCGACCGCTTATACGACTGCCAAAGCCGGAGTTTTGAATCTGACTCGTTCCATAGCTGTTCAGCTGGCGCCCGAAGGTATCCGTGTTAACTCCATCTCACCCAACCGGATCGGTTCGCCGGTCGGCCAGGAGGCAGTGCCGGAAAATCGTTTTGTTAAAAACCTCGCCGGTCGGCGTGGCTTACCGGGGGACATCGCCAAGGCAGCAGTTTTTCTAGCATCGGATGAATCCGACTTTATCTATGCTGTCGATCTGCCGGTGGACGGAGGTGCCTTGGCAATCCGCGACTGATGGGACTGTCAGCGATTTGGGTTCGTCATTTTTGAAACATAGCCCATCGGAGGGAATGCGGCGTGGGAATGAGCATCAACACCGCCGTACTACTTCTTGGACTCAGGACGGAGCGTGGATCCTTCCATCTTCAAGAAGGCTTGGTCCACGGTTTTGTTCCACTCGAGGTTGCGAAGCTGCATTTGAACCCGGTTGAGCAGATCTTGGTTGTTGACGGGTTTGGCGACAAATTCGCTGACACCGAGATCCATGGCCGCGGCGCGTGTTTTCATATCGTCTCTGGCCGTGAGTAAGATAATCGGAATCCACGGAGCAATCTGCTTTAGTTCTTCGCAAACCTGAAGGCCGTCCATCACAGGCATCATTACGTCCAAGAGGATGAGATCAGCAGGGCGGCGCCTGACGATCTCCAGGCACTCGTTACCACTCGAGACGCCTTTTACTGACAGTCCATGCATGGAAAGCAGCAGCACAAGGAACTCCAAGACCTCCTTGTTGTCGTCCACCACCAGGATTGTTGGGGTTGATTCCTGTTTTGCTGTCAGGCATCCCGCGTTCATTATTGCTCAATCGCTGAAGATCTAACCGTTCTTGCCAGGATCAGAGGCGGCCAGGAGCGCCGATGAAGTCTCTTGCCGCTCCATAGCGACCGCTCCGCCCTTAAGGGTCGGCTTTCGTCTCAGTTTCGCGACCAGTGTGGTGCGTTTCAATCCAAGCATTCGAGCGGCCGCACTCTTGTTGCCGTTGGTAAGCCGCAACGCTTCTTCCATCAGTCGATATTGAAGCTGCTCGGTGGCGTCGCGTAAATCGATCTGACCGCTCCCCAGGGTCGGTTGGGGACATTTCTTGTCAGAGACATAGGAGCGAATATTAGGCGGTAGATCCTTTAAATCGGTAACGCCGTTGTCACTCAAAATCACTAACCGTTCGACAAGGTTTTCTAACTCGCGAATATTGCCCGGCCAGTCGTATTCCCAAAGATAAATCATCGCCTCTCTAGTAATCTTCACCGAAACGCCATGTTTTCGGATCGATTTCTCTAGGAAATGATTGACGAGAAGCGGAATATCCGAACGTCGTGCCCGAAGCGGGGGCAGATGAAGCGGAATGACCTGCAGTCGAAAAAAAAGATCCTCGCGAAAGGAACCTCTTTCCACCTGGTGCGCAAGATCCTTATTTGTCGATGCAATGACTCGTACCTGAACGTCAACCGAATGATCTGCGCCGATGGGTCTTACTTTCCCGTCTTGTAGTACGCGCAGGAGTTTCGCTTGTAAAGCTAGAGGCAGCTCGCCGACCTCGTCAAGCAATATCGTTCCGTGGTTAGCAAGTTGAAACAGTCCGGCGCGGGAAGAGTGTGCACCGGTAAAGGCGCCGCGCGTGTGACCAAAAAGCTCGCTCTCCAGCAGGTTTTCCGGAATGGCTGCGCAGTTAACTGGGACAAAGGGGCGATCGGCCCTAAGGCTTAGGTTGTGAATGGCCCGGGCGACAAGTTCTTTCCCAGTACCACTTTCGCCGGTGATGAGGATGGTTACGTCGGTGACTGCGATGCGTTGAATGATTTCATAGACTTTCGTAACCGAGGGGTGCGCGCCGATCATGCCCGAAGCAAAGGACAGCATGGAAGGTCAATATACCCTAAGTTGCGTCACAGACGACTGGGCTTTTCTTGGCCATGTCTGGAATCAGGCGGGGGGCACAACGCTATTCATGCTTACTAGTGCGGGATCGGTCCGATTGCCAAGTGCCAGAACATAAGAGAGTTTACGTTAGCTTTGGATTTTTTGCAATCATATTGTCCGGTGGCTGCTGGAAGCTCGCAAAGCGCTCCAATAGAGCGTCATAGGCGAGGTGTTTTCAAGACATTGCGTCTAACCACTGACATTGGCTGTCAGATTTTTTAACAACGATAACGGCCAAGCCGAGGTTTTTCATGATCGGGCTTTAAACTACAACGCTCGCCTCGCTTTAGAACGCAATCGACAGTGATAAGGCGCCCTGCCAATTTTT
The DNA here is from genome assembly GCA_036794995.1 of Thermodesulfobacteriota bacterium. Lineage (GTDB taxonomy): Bacteria > Desulfobacterota > Binatia > UBA9968 > UBA9968 > DAIRFP01. Next base: position 28,328 of record DAIRFP010000008.1, read on the forward strand.
TAACAGCAGCTCCCCATGTGTTAATTTTCTGCCACCGATAATGACGTCCCTTGTGGAGTCATTGGAGCGTGAGATTCTCCATTGTTTCGGTGCCTTAGATGCAATCGGTATCATGGAGTAACCCCATGGCACCACGCTTGCGTGAGAGACTGCCGTTTCAAATAATTGTCGTTTCATTCTGGCAAAGGAGAGAAAATGCCGCTTGAGATCGCTCATCATTTCTTCGAAGTGTCCGAATTGAACGATGCGCTAAGTAATCTCTTGGTTGGAAATAGTCCAAGGATGAGGATAGTTCGTGCGATGATCGCCAAGTTAGCGCACAGTGACTCTACCGTCTTAATCACGGGTGAAAGCGGCACAGGCAAAGAGTTAGCCGCACGTGCCATCCACGAACTGAGTCCGCGGCGAGATGAATCCTTCGTGCCGGTCAATTGCGGAGCGATCCCTGAAGAGCTGTTGGAAAGCGAGCTGTTCGGTCATGTGCGTGGCGCCTTTACCGGAGCGGTGAACACACGTCAGGGACGTTTCCAGCTTGCCCATTGCGGGACGCTCTTTCTCGACGAGATCGCCGAGATGAGTCCGAAGTTGCAAGTTAGATTACTTCGAGTTCTCCAGGAGCGAGAGTTCGAACCTGTCGGAAGTGACAGTCCCGTTCAGGTCGACGTGAGAGTGGTTGCGGCAACCAACGGCGATCTGAGAGTCGCCGTCAAGGAGAGGAAATTTCGCGAGGATCTCTTTTATCGATTGAACGTTCTTCCGCTGGAACTCCCTCCCTTGCGTGAGCACGAATCGGACATAGCGCTTCTTATTCATCATTTTCTGGCCCTTCACGCGCGCAGGAGAGACAAGCCGCTCATGCAATTTGATAATGACGCCATCGTCATGATGGAGAGATACAGCTGGCCCGGAAACGTCAGAGAAGTTGAGAATCTCATTGAGCGTCTAGTGGTCCTGAACGAGGACGGCATAGTTCGGTGCGCGGATCTACCCGAATACGTTATCCACAATGCTGCGCCGCAACATCAAACGACGGCGCGTGTTTCCCTGCCCAGAGAAGGTGTGGATCTCGATGGTTTCTTGGAAAAGATTGAAAACGACTTTATTCAGCAAGCGCTTCAGCGCTCGCGAGGAAATAAGACATTGGCTGCGGAGCTCCTCAACCTGAATCGTACGACCTTTATCGAGCGCCTGCGCAAAAAAGGGATGCTCCAGTCCACTCGCCCTGCGGCCTTACCTGCGGCCGTCGTCAATAGCGTGCTCTAGGATGGTAAGTCGCGGCTCAGAGTGGACTTGCTGAGGCTAACTTTATCGACAGTTCCGCCTTGGGGATGTTGCTTCTGGCACGTGAGGACTGCGAGAAAGGCCGGCTAGCCGTTTTGTTCCATCAACGATCGTCTTCTGTGCACAGGCTAGAGTCGAGCTTTACCCGCAGGCTATCATCCAGCTTGCAATAGAATGGCTTCGCCTTGACGAAGTCGTCACCGAGCACATCGAGTAGCAACTCTGTGAAGTAATCGTCCTCATTAACTCGCTGCGGGTTAAGTTCAGCGGCAATGCCGGTCAAATTCGGTAAGTTGCTAGGGGATGGATTCAGTACTCTAGAATTGAAAATGACCTTTCCCGGCGGCGAATTGAGTAACGTCAGCGCGTTGGCCGGCAAGACCGTACCGTCGATGTCGACGGAGACTCCGCCCACTTGCCCCGTAGCGGCCACTCCAAGCATGCCTGGGTTGATATTCACTTCAATAGGGTCTGTGCTAAGGCCGATGACACCGCCCAATGCCCTCAGATTGGAGTTAGCCACGCCAGTCAGGTTGTTCGTGGCGCCGTTACCGTCAAGAATTGAGCCCGCCGACGCCGTAAGATCGATCCCGCCCGCTGTCGCGGTAATCGAATTTATGATCATATCGCCCGCCGTGTTGCTAATCGTGACGTTGCCGCCGCCCGCCACAATGTTGTTTAGCGTCACGGTGTCCGTTTCATGGATATAGATTCCACCGGCAGTGGCCGTCGCGTTCAACGTGCCGACGGCTGTCTCAATTGAATCTCCCGATGTGCCAATGTTGGCGGACGCTGTCAGGTCGGCGGTATTGGCACTGATGTTAGCAGCCGCACCGTTGTTGTCCGTAATCCCTCCGGCGCTTGTAATGGCTAGGGTGTTAGGGGATGTCACACTACCGAGGGTGATATCTCCCGATGTCGTCGTGGAGAGCGTAACGTCGCCGGCTCCGCCTGCCGTTACCCTATTGATTGCAAGGTTGCCGCCGGTCGCATTGAGAGCGATGTTTCCATTCGTGGTCGCCACGTTATTGACGGCCAAAGCACCCGCGTTGCTGATGTCAACGAAACCAGTCCCCGTGACGTTCGCGGAGGACAGAGTATTAATCCTGGTGTCTAGATCGATGCCGTTAGCCGCTGAAATCGTGAGTATGCTAGCGGTGACATTATTTGCAGCGCCGTTACCATCCTGAATCGCTCCGCCGGGAGATGCCAACGTCACGGCACCACCAGCGGTGGTCACAGAATGAACCGTTATATTGCCGCTGCTGTTGCCGATAACGATGTCGTTTCCACTGCCTGCTGAGATGTTGCCCAGGGTTACAGCATTCGCTTCACTGACAAATATCCCTCCGCCGGTCGTGCTAGCGTTCAACGTCCCAACGCTGGTCTCCAGCGGGTCTACTCTTGTGCCAATATTGGCCGCCGCGGTTAGATTGGCGGTCGCCGCGGTAATATTGATTGCAGAGCCACCCCCATCGAGGATCGCCCCTCCCGCGGCCACGCTGAAATTCCCCGTAACGGTGGAGGTCCCTAAGCTGATGTTATTTCTATCTTGCAGCGTTACATTGTTTGCGCTTGTGATCCCGACAGTACTAAAGTCGTTGCCCGCGTTATCAAGAGTGACGTCACCCGCGTCAGCTGCAAAAGTCGTTGCACCGGCCACAACTACCGCGTCACTCTGAGTCAAGGCTCCGTTGGTTATCACGTTCAAATTACCCGAGACCATCGATGTACCAAGATCCAACGCGTTAACATCTGCCAAACTGACATTATTCCCGCTGATGACTGCCACGGTGCTAAAGTCATTGGATGCATCGTTAAGCGTGATGTTGTTGCCCCCCCCGGCAGATAAGGTAGTTGTCGCAGACACATTGAGCGCGCCACTTTGAGTTATCGCCCCGTTGGTGGTTACGTTCAAAGCACCAGAGACGGTCGAGGCTCCAAGGTCAAGGGCATTGCTGTCGACCAGCGTCACATTGCGTCCAGAAGTGATCGCTACGGTGGAAAAGTTGTTCGCAGCCGAATCGAGTGTAATGTCATTGGCAGTGCCTGCGGCTAAGGTCGTCGTCCCTGTCACATTCAAATTCCCACTGTCCGTGAGTGCCCCAGCGGTCGTTACGCTCAAAGTACCAGAGATAGTTGAGGCTCCCAGATCCAGCGCGTTGATATCCCGAAGGATGACGTTGTTACCACCGCTGACTACGACGGTGCTGAAGTTGTTCCCGGCATTGCCCAATGTAATGTTGTTTGCACCAGAACTCAGTGTCGTGGTGCCGGTCACATTTACATCCCCGGACTGCGTAATCGTCCCACCTGTCGTTACATTCATGGTGCCGGAAGCACTCAGAGCTGGGAGACTCACACCAGCATTGTCATGCAGGAGTTCTAAATTCCTTAGATTTGTTAGTCCGGACAAGACCGGGACCACTGCGCCGGCGCTTGTATTCCGCAAAGCAACATCTCGAAAATTCGACTGTGTTCCCGCGAAAGAGACCCCACCGCCGAAGTTATTGGCTTGAGTGTTGAGCAAAATATCTGTATTCGCTGCCGTTGCGGTGAAAGAGGTGTTACCCGCGACATTCAACACGCCGCTTTCGGTAACGGCCCCGCCGGCGATTACATTCAACGCTCCGCTGACGTTCGACGCGCCCAGGTCAAGCGCGTTACTGTCTACCAGCGTCACATTGCGCCCAGAGGAAATCGCCACCGTCGAAAAGTTATTCCCCGCCGAGTTCAGCGTGATATCGTTGCCCCCTCCGGCAGCCAGGTTGGCGGCACCGCTGACGTTCAAATTGCCGCTGTCTGTGATCGATCCGGCCGTAGTCACGCTCAAAGTCCCAGAGATCGTCGATGCCCCCAGGTTCAGCGCGTTGCTGTCGACCAAAGTGACGTTGTTCCCGCTGGTGATCCCTACCGTGCTGAAGTCATTGGCCGCATTATTGAGGGTAATGCTGTTGGCTGCCCCGGCGGTCAAGGTTGTCGTGCCACCGACGACCACGGGCCCACTTCCCGTAATGGGCCCATTGGCGGTCAGGCTGAAAGGGCCGGTAGTCTGAATACCTGTTAAATCGACACCGGTCTGATTAGTCACGAAAATCCCGCTTGTCCCCGTGCTCGCCGTGATCGTGCCCGCCGTAGTCAAAATGTTGGCACCCGATGAGCCGATGTTCGCTCCCGCAATCGCAGGAGTCGTCAGGTTGATTGTGCCTGCACCTACGTTGAGCAGCGTCCCGGCCGTCTGCGTGATGTCGCCTCCAGTGGTGTTGCCCCCTGTGTTGGTTGCCACTGCGAGCGTGCCACCTGAACCGGTGGTGATATTCCGTAGCGCTGCCGTTCCCGTCCCTCCTCCTGCCGCATTGACGTTGATCTGTACGGCATTTGCGGTCGCGTCGGTAGTCGTAATCGAGCTGCCCGCGTTCATCGTGAAGCTTTGTCCCCCAGCCCCGTCGGTGTTGGCGTTGATCGTAACGGTGCCTGAGCCTGCGTTCACCGCTCCGTTTAAGGTAACCGCGTTCTGGGCATTGAGCTGGATGTCGCCGGTCGTCGTTACCGCAGGCACTGTCAGCGCATTTGCGCTTGTCACCGTCAGGCTCTGAAGAGCCTGGGTCCCACCCACCGCGCCACTCAACGTGACATTGCCAGCGGTCCCTCCCGCCAAAGTCAGCGTGCGATTGTTCGCTGCTGAGTCGGCATTCACCGTGCCCGTAACAGCGATGGTCGCTCCCGCTGGCGAGCCTCCACCATTGGTGCTGTCCAGCACCACATTGGCCCCCAGCCCTACATTGTCGTTCAGTGTGATCGCGTTGCCCGCCGTCGTGATCCCGGCATTCAATGTGATCGGTGTCGTCCCCGTGCCGCCAGTTAGTGTGACTGCGGCGTTACCCAACCCCGTGATCGGCCCGTTCACCGTGACCGTCCCCGTTGTCGTCGGAGACCGAATCGTCAGTGGATCGCTCACCGTGAGCGCATTGACCGTCACCGCTCCTGTCCCAGCGGCATTCCCAATCGTGATGCTGCTAAAGCCGTCGGTCAGGTTGCTCGATGACGAGGAGCTCACCGTCAAGTCGCCCGCTGCCGTTACAGGCTGCAACGTCAGGGCTCCGGTGCTGCTCAAGGAGTCATTGATATTGACCGTGTTCGCCGTCAGCGTGATCGCTCCCGAGCCCGTAGAGGTCCCCCCTGCAATGGTCAGCTCCCCCGTGGTGCTCGTCAGGTTGATCGCCCCGCCGCCTGTCGCCGTCGCTGTGACGTTGGCTCCGTCACTCTCCGTGATAAACACTCCGCTTGTCCCCGTGCTCGCCGTGATCGTGCCCGCCGTAGTCAAAATGTTGGCAC
>DAIRFP010000008.1:34043-48052 GCA_036794995.1 Thermodesulfobacteriota bacterium
CCGCTTGTCCCCGTGCTCGCCGTGATCGTGCCCGCCGTAGTCAAAATGTTGGCACCCGATGAGCCGATGTTCGCTCCCGCAATCGCAGGAGTCGTCAGGTTGATTGTGCCTGCACCTACGTTGAGCAGCGTCCCGGCCGTCTGCGTGATGTCGCCTCCAGTGGTGTTGCCCCCTGTGTTGGTTGCCACTGCGAGCGTGCCACCTGAACCGGTGGTGATATTCCGTAGCGCTGCCGTTCCCGTCCCTCCTCCTGCCGCATTGACGTTGATCTGTACGGCATTTGCGGTCGCGTCGGTAGTCGTAATCGAGCTGCCCGCGTTCATCGTGAAGCTTTGTCCCCCAGCCCCGTCGGTGTTGGCGTTGATCGTAACGGTGCCTGAGGATGCAATCGCGCCATTCAACGTCGCAGTGTTGGGAGAATTGATCTGGATGTTACCGCCAGTAAGATTTTGCATTGTGATACTGCCAGGACTAAACGGTGCCACAGCAGAACTGCCGACTGTCAACGTGATATCTGCATTTCCTGCGTTGAGCGTTGTTCCGCCAGCCATAGTGATGTCGCCAGTGCCTGCGCTACGATTCGCGGCAGTAGCGGCCGAGTCATTCGCGTTTAGCGAGATATTCCCATTATTCGTGCTGACACTGGCATTCACATTGATATCGCGCCCCGCCTGCATGGTTATCCCCACACCAGCGTTGGTCATCGCGATGGCGTTGGTCACAGTAATGTCGTTGTTCGCCTGCAAAACCACGTTCGCGAGTGCTCCGTTAATCGTTGCGGGCGCAATCGTTTGATCCACGCCAGGCGTATCGGAAAACTGATCCACCTGTGCCAGTGTGGCACCGCCACCGTTTGCAACCGTGATGTTGCGTGGGTCGAGCAGCACCGAACCGATGAAGCCGCTCGGAGCGAGGGCATTCACTTGACCGGTGAAACCGAGATTCTCATGCCCTGAAACTTCGATCTGCCCGCCGTTTCCTCCCGTCTCTCCTCCCTTCGCGACGATGGTTCCACGGAACACCGTGTCTTTGTCAGACCAGACCACGGTATTCCCCGCACTCGAATTTCCGACACCGGAAGTATCGATTACGCTATCCTGAGTCAGAATAGTCTTGTCGCCCGACGTGATTAATACGCGTCCGCCTGGTGTTCCATCAGCGCCGCGGGCGAGGATCGATCCCGAGACCCCAACCATCTGCCCGCTGAGAGTTACTTCTCCTTGCGCTGCGCCAGCTTCTCGCGCAGAGACATCGAGAGTGCCGGTGTTTAAAACGCGGCCCTCCGCGTTTCGCACCTTACCCAGATTTGCCTGCCAGCCGATCTCGCCTGTGTTCGATACCGGGTCAGACCCTTCCAGACGGATGACACCGCCTCGGTTGACCAAACTCCGTGCTTCGATGACACCGGAGTTGTTAACGACCGAAGAGAAGATCTCTGAGGAGGCTTTGGCCGTGAGAACGACCTGCCCGCCGTCAGCCTTGATCGTCCCGGCATTGGCCACAGCGGAGTTAAGCGGCGCGCCATCCGGGCCGATCACGGTGTTTAAGACCTTCCCTTCGACGGCAAACGTGATGAGTCCGTCGCCCATGAAATCAACCGTGAGCCTCTCTCCAGAGCCCATCACGACCTTCCCCAGATTGGCGATGATTAGACCCTCATTGCTCACGCCCGGGGCTACCAGGAAAACAAAACCGTTATCAGAAACTCTTATTTGACCCTGATTAACTACAAAGCCGGGGTTTTTTGCAGGATCCTGAGCAAAAGTAAACTTGCCTGCCATGAAGTCGGCATCTTTTATGTTCAGTGTGGTGGCAAGTAGCCCTGCCACGTCAACCGTTGCTTTCGGGCCAAAAAGAATTCCATTTGGATTGACAATAAAAATCCGACCGTTCGCTACAAGTTGGCCAAGGATCGAGGAGGGATCAACGCCGGTAACCCGGTTGAGGATAACAGAGCTAGAACTCGGCTGATTGAATTTGACCAGCTCGTTAACATTGATGCTGAACCCCTTCCAGTTGATAATCGCTCTATTGGAAGATTGATTGACGTTGAGAGTTTGTCCGTTGGCTTGGCTTATGCTGGCGCTTCCTCCGACGACCTGACCGCCCGCTGGCAAGGCCAGAACTAACCGCGGGAAAAGTATGATGAACGAGAGGACTTTAATCAGGGTTGTCATAATTTTAACAGGTCGGAGCAAAATCTATGCTAGAAATAAAGCTCTATAGTTTTTAGGCACTTGGGTAGAAACTAGCGGGCGAGTAGGAAAGGGCGGTGACAAATAAGGCCATTTTCTACCTGTCAGTCGACACTTTTCTCTTTCACAGAGGGATATCTCGCTACGACGAGACTCTGCTGCTGTCGTCTTCCAACGCAAAGTTTGGCTTGAAGCAAAGACGTTTTAAGGACATATTCTGAACTTAAAATCTTGCCGCTGCTTGGATGTAGAGGGTCGGCCGATCGCCGCTTGATGTTTTGGCAGGTCTTACCGGGAATCCCACATCGAAGCGACCGTTGATGTTATAAGGCAGACTGAGTCTGAATCCGTAACCGGCCCCGGTTAGCTGGTGAGACTTCTTTACTCCAGGGGGAGGGTCTTTGATAGAAACTCCACCATGGTCGACAAAGAAGGCCAACTGCAGGATATCTTGATTAGGCAAGGGTGACACCCTGAGTTCTGTGCTCACATTGTACCCACTGTCTCCGAGAAACTCTCCCGGCGGATATCCTCTTACGGAGTCAGCTCCCCCTATGAAGAATTGTTCTGTTACAACCAAAGGGCGAGTACTTGCCTGGCCTGAGCCCCTCAGGATAATCGAAACACGATCAATAACCTTCTGAACTCGCGCCCAATTTACGTAGGCCTTAGTAAATCTATTGTCGGCTCCAAATCGGCTGGATTTTGAGTCACTGTTCTCCATGGCGCCCAACGCCTCCTCCAGTCCCTGAAGAATCGAGAACGATATGAAATTGCGTCCCGTCCTGTCGATCCAGTCGGCGTTCAACCCCATTCTGAGCATTCTCACCCTATCCCGGCTGAATAAGCTGCCAAGTAGCCATTGCGTGGAGTCTTTCGATTCAAATCCAAATTCGCCGGTAAGGTTTGCGCCTCTCGTCCGAACTAAAGGATGAGTCAGATAAGGGCTGTAACCCCATGTCGTTGCCGTTATGTTGAACTCCGAAAGTTCCTGCCCGACATCGAAATCACCCCCGTAACCGAGAAAGCCCAGCTTGGTCCCATAGCCGTTTATCGGAAGGAGATAAGACGCCCTCCCATAGTGATAGCTCTTTGGATCGGAGCCGATGACAGCACGAAGTGAAAGAGAGCTTCCTTCGACGATCAGAAATTTCCCTAAGTTCACTTCCAAACCGAACCTATTTTTGCTCACGGACTCTGTTCCGAAGTTGTCGTAGTCCATCACGAGATGGAACGGTAACTTGTCTTTAACGGTTACGACAATATCGGTCGCTCCAGGTTCCTGGCCTGCTTCGAGCACAGCCGTCGCCTTCAAATCAGGATATTCATTTAGAACGAGGAGGGACTTTTCCAGGGAGTTTTGCTTAATGGCCCCGTCTCGGACTACCGGGGTAAAGCCTCTTTTGATAAACTCACTGGAGTAGTTTTGGTTCCCTCTAACGATAATCTCACCTACTCTTCCCTCCAAGACCGCAATCTCTAAATTCCCGTCCTTGATCTCTTGGGCCGGGATATAGGCTCGGGCTAGACTGTAGCCTTTATCTCTAAGCGCAGTGGTGACAACATACGCAACCTTCTCTAATTCAGTGAGGTCCATCTCTCTCCCAACGTAAGGAGCGACGATGGATTCTAGTTCGGCAGAAGCTATGACGCTGGTCCCGTTTATTTTATACGCTTTGACCAAAACCTTAGTTGTCGGCGGATGATCCTGAGCGCGCGCACTTTGCTGAAACAATGTCAGCAATAACACGACTAGCCATATCTGATTGATTGTCGTGAGGCTTCGCACTCTAAAATCTATGGCAGGAAACCAGTGCGAATGAAGGCAGGTGTCTACAGGCAGGGAAGGCATCGCTAACCAGCGGTCGCGCATAAAGCCTTAGTATGAAGCCCTAAGAGGAGACCTACAACCGAAAAATATGAGTCGTAAGAGTTATACTGGCGCTAGGTTCGCTAAACCTATCAGTAATTCTGCCTGCCGATGCACTGGAACCCAACCATTCAAATCCAGGTGACATAAGCCCCCTTCGAAAACAAACCCGCCAATGACTGCGCCGAACAGGATCACATGGGTTTTTCTACCCTTCCTCTGCGGGCAGGAATGCCCTTGGGTTAATTTCCTATGCTGTTTGAATCGTCAAGCAGGCGAAAACTTTAGCGAAGATTAAAGGAGACAGACGCTGTAGCCGAATCAACACAATGTATGACTCGGTGGCTCAGTTTACATGATTCACTCTGTGAGCGGGTCGCGGGTCTTGCGCCAGAGCCGGTCGCGGTGCGTATTCTCGAAGTCTTGAGAAACGAGAGATCGCCGGTTCAGAGTCTGGCGGATGTCATTACTACGGATCCATTGCTGGCAGCCCGTATGCTAAGACTAGCCAATTTTGCTGCAGGCCAACCGCAAAGGTTGGTGACGGTGTCCCATGCCATAACCGTGATGGGTTTGGATGCGGTCAAATCTTTGGCCCTAGGGTTAACCCTATTCCCCTTGCATGCCATCCCAAACAAAAGTTATCGTTCCGATTCAGATGGCGGTCTTATAACCTTGCGCGAGCTTTGGGAGCATTCCATTGGTTGCGCCGCCGTCGCTGGCCGGATTGCTACACAAGTTGATCACGTCTCGCCACGCCAAGCCTTTGCCGCGGGATTTCTTCACGATATGGGAAGACTGCTACTGTATCGTTGTTCGACAGAGGGTTTTTACAGCTCCATCACCGTAGCCTCGGACAAAAGTATTCCACTCTCTGAGGCTGAGACGCTAGCTTTGGGAATGAATCATGTGACGTTGGGTGAAAACTGGGCGGCTCGGAACGAGGTGCCGCAGGGCTTTCAGCAGGTGATGCGCTATCATCACGAGCCGTTTTGCATGTTACCAGAATCGATGGATAGGGAGCTACGCGCTCTGATCGGCGTCGTGCAGCTGGCCGATCTAGTCTGTGAGAGTCATCCTGTCGGAAGGGGCGGTGATCTGGGGATTATCCCGGCCGAGTTCTGGAGAGATCTGCATCTGAGGGAGGAGGGCTGGTCAGATCAATTCGAAACGATCAAGCAAGAAATCGAGGCGGCTCGAGAGATCTTTGGCTTCCCAAAGGACGAGGTAAAAAGAAGGCAGCCGATGCTTCTTCGCCCCATGCTGAAGGGAGAACGCGAGTTGATTCCCAAAGGTCAAAGGGCTGCGGCGAACGCGGCCCGAGGGCGAGTGATTCCCTTTCCGCCGCGAAACGAGAGTGAGGTGGCAATGCAGAAAAAACCATCAACAAAAAAACTGACGATCCTCGTCGTGGAAGATCACGGTTCGCTGTGTGAGATGTTGAGAATGTACTTCATGCGTTATGGCTACCATGTGCCCACCGCTGATAGTGGGGAAAGCGCCTTGGCGATTCTGTCCAACGAGGAGATCCATCTCGTGCTGTTGGATTTAATGTTGCCTCGACTCGATGGGTTCGCAGTCCTCAAAGAGCTACGTGAGAAGCCGAAGGGCAGTACCCCCTATATCATCGTCGTCTCTGCCGGGGCTTCGGAAAGAGATCGCAACAAAGTCCTCGAGCTGGGAGCCAATGAATACATGCCGAAACCGTTTCACCTCATGCGCCTTCTCGAACGCATTCAGACCGTGGAAAAGTATCTGCTTTAATTTCCTTTCGGTTTTGCCGGCTTGCCATACAATTATGGCACCCATCCTATCATCACGGATCGGAACTTACAGGTTTGGCGCTAGTCCCTTTCTTTGCGTCAAGAAGCTGACGGAGCGGTTGTTTTCTTGACGCCGCTGGCGCGCGGACCGACGGTTTTTTGCGCGAATTCGTAGCAATTGATCTTCGGAATCTTGGCACATGGGTTGCTCAACGGTTCGCCGGCAGAGTCCCGTGAAGAAGATCATCATTCTCCCCGTTGGCAGCCTCGTAGTTTTAGGCGGGGCATCCGCTGGGGCTTATTTTTGTTAAAAATGGCGGCTCGGCTGCCTGAGTCCACCAGACACAAAGATCCCGCTCACGGCAAGGAAGCAAAGAAAAATCAGAAAGAGATCGCCAAACCTGAGATCGTTGCCAGCTTATTCTTACGGGAGTCGATCAGCAAAATTGAGGAATCTCCCTTGACAGGCAATCCATGAGGCCGACGTTTGTTCAAGAGCTTGTGCCGCCGTGCCAGCGTTACTCTGCCTCAAAGCGCGGGAGGCCCGCGTCCGTCTTCGCCATAACCAGCGGTAAGAGGGGGATGGGCAAAACCAATGTCGTTGCTAACCTTGCTGCGGCATTGGCGCTGCGTAGGAAGCGAGTGATGGTGATTGACGCCGATTTGGGATTGGCGAATCTCGATCTTCTTTTGGGCGTAAGGCCCACCTACACACTGGCGGATTTCTTTGCCGGCTTGATGCCCCTCGACGAAATCATCATTTCCAATCGTAACGGTATTCTTTTGCTTCCCGGCGCCAGCGGCGCACAAGAAATCACTTCTCTTCGTTACGATCAGAAGGTTGCACTGCTGACGGAACTCGACGCCTTGAGTCATGAGGTCGACTTAGTTCTGGTGGACACCGGCAGCGGAATCTCCGATGCGGTCGCCTATTTTGCCACTTCGGCCCAGGAGATCGTCGTGGTTGTAACGCCGGAACCTTCGTCTATGACCCATGCCTATGCCCTGATCAAAATGCTTGTTTTCGCGCACTACGAAAAACGGTTTTGGATCCTGGCGAACAACGTCTCTGGAGAAGCCGTAGCGCGCCGACTCTTCGACGCGTTGTCGAGTACCGCACTGCGTTTTCTAAATGCTTCACTGGATTTCTTCGGCTGGATCCCGAGCGATCCTCAATTGAGCCGAGCCGTAGCGCGCTCGCAAATGGTGGTAACCGATGCGTGCGATGCACCGTCGGCACAAGCCTTCGCTCGTATGGCGGAGCGCTTGATTCAAGTGACCGGCACCGAGACTAGGGTAAAAGGCAATGTTCAGTTTTTCTTCCGCCGTATGCTCGAGGGGGGCAGAGAAGCGAGATGAAGGCGTCACAAAAAGAGCAGAAAGAAAGCCGCTTTGTTTTAAGCCAGGCGGCCCACCCAGCTAAAGAGGAGATGGTGACCCAATATCTCCCGTTGGTCCGCTTCGTGGCAGAACGGGTCCATCGCCGTCTCCCCCCTGGAGTCGATCTGGAGTCACTGATTCATTCCGGCGTCGTCGGTCTTCTCCAAGCATTGGATCGCTTTGATCCAATGCGCGGCGTCGATTTCGAAATATACGCCCGTTACCGTATCCAAGGTGAAGTCATGCAATGTCTGCGCTCGCTGGATTGGGTGAGGCGCTCCGTGAGGTCCTGGGGCCGTAAGATAGAAGCGGCGAAGACCAAACTTGCAGGTAAGTTTGTTCGAGAGCCTACCGTCGAAGAAATGGCGAAAGAATTGGAAATTCCTCTGGAGAGCTATTTTCGACTCGATCAGCAGGTAAATGATGCGACGCTGCTTAGCTTGGAGGATTTGTCCATTTCGTCGGAAGCGGACTGGGAGCGGGCCCAAGAAAAATACCCGGACAGCCCCTTTCTTGATCCGCTCAGCTTTGTTGAAAGCAAAGATCTCGTGGAGAAGTTAGGCTCAGGCGTAGCCGCATTGCCAGAGCGGGACCGATTGGTGGTCACACTTTACTATTATGAAGAGCTCACGCTGAGGGAAATCGGCCAAATACTTGATTTGAGCGAGGGGCGCGTCTGCCAGATCCTTGCCCAGGCCGTTGCCCGATTGCGCGGCGCTCTCGGCATCAAGCTGTCGGAGAACCTATCGCCCAGACGCACGCAGGAAGCGCGGAAGCAAAGAACTAAGAAGCCAGTACGGGTCTAGCCTCGAAGGATTGATGGGATTCGTAACCGGTTAAACGAAAACTCTTGGCCATCAAGTTGATGATCCCGTGGCAGATTCCGTCTCCCTCAGATTGGCTTTATCGCGAGCCTAAGGAGACGACCGTCGCCGTAGGCAAGTTAAGGAAATTACCGCCCGAGGTGAGTATGACGTCGATCCCCGGGAGGTCGCCAAGACTATCGTGCAAGGTTTCGCTTTATATCAAAAAAACTAAGGTTCAATCGATGAGTATTTGTCTGACGGAACCGTTTGCGCTCATAGAAGAGGAGATTGCGGTGGGGAAAAAATTGCCGCGCTTGCTGCTTTCAGTTCTTACGAGCAAAACATCGATCGACGAGTCCAGGAAATCTTTCAGGTTCCGTTTTTCCGCAAGCCTCAATTGACAGCCAAAGCTCATATCGGATAGGCTCGATCCGCCGATGAGCAAAGTTGCACATAGTCCAGCTGTCCAAGGTGTCGACCAACCTGCCGTTGATTTCGGCCTACCGGATGCGACGCTATGTTCGACACCCGAGACCGTTCTTTGGGGTTATCTCGCTGCTAATCTGCCGCCGGCGCTGACCATCAAGGCGGGGCAAATCGTAAAGATCGAAGCTCTCTCGCATCAAGGCCTGACCACCAGTCGTACTCCAGAAGAATTCTTCGCGGTTTACGGGATTCCGGCCCAAGAGGTTCTGCCCGATGCCAAAGCCGTTTTTGCCAAGGTTCAACGGCCAAAAGGAGCGAGCGTCCATATTCTCACCGGTCCGATCTACGTGGAAGGTGCGGAACCCGGCGATACATTGGAAGTACGCGTCTTGGACATAGGGTTTCGGGTGCCCTATGGCGTGAACAACACGGGTCCGGGCAAGGGAGTCCTACCGAAACTACTGAAGGAACAATCCGCCAAGTTGATTCGCGTCGATCTGGAACGCCGCGTCGCTCTGTTCTCGGAAAATATCGAGATTCCGCTGAACCCGTTCATGGGTATCATGGCGGTGTCACCGCCTACCAGCCTGGGTATGGTATCGTCGACGCCACCCGGCGCCTGGGGCGGCAATATGGACCTGAAGTTTCTCGGCAAAGGATCGAGCCTTTATCTCCCGGTATTCAATAAGGGCGCCCAATTCTTCACTAGCGACGGTCATGCCGCGCAAGGCGACGGCGAAGTCGACGGCGGCGCCATCGAAATCTCGCTGATGCCAACCTTTCAGTTTATCCTGCACAAGGGCAGAACGATAACATTACCGCGCGCCGAAACCGCTACGGATTATCTTATGATGGGGCTAAGCGTGGATCTTAATGAAGCGACGAGGATAGCTCTGCAAGAGGCGGTCGATTTTCTTCAAACTGAAAAAGCAATGAGCGCCGCGGATGCTTATGCGCTGTGCAGCTTGGCGGTGGATTTTGGTATCGGCGAAGCCGTGGATGTGGTGAATCTGGTTTATGCGAAAATTCCTAAAAGCATTTTTCGAAACAATCCCAGTTATTGGTGCGCGCCCGCCGGGAGTTAACGGTTGCGCTTAATTACGAGGCCAAAGTGATTTATCCCGCGCGGCGTTTGAAAGCGACCGGAGTGGCTTCGTAGCGATCGCTGCAAGCTAACTGGACCAACAGAGGAATCGATGGCTTACTACAGAGATGTCCGGGAATATCTGCAGGCGTTGGAAAATAGCGGCAAGCTGATTCGTATCAAACAGCCGATCAACAAGGATACGGAGATGCATCCGCTGGTGCGGCTCCAATATCGCGGCCTGCCCGAAGCGGACCGCAGGGCGTTTCTTTTTGAGAAAGTCGTAGACCTAAAGGGCCGGAGCTTCGACATGCCGGTGGCCATCGCCTGTTACGCGGGCAACCTCGATATCTATGCGCTCGGGATGCAGTGCGGGAAGGACGAGATCTACGACAAGTGGACCCGGGCGCAGTCGCATCCCATCGAGCCAGTGGAAGTCAAAGCCGCGCCCTGCCAAGAGCGGGTCATCGAGGGGCCTGAACTGAAAGAGCGGGGCTTGGATCTGCTTCCGGTGCCGATCTCGACGCCGGGGTTCGACAACGGACCGTATACGACGTCATCCCACTTCGTCACGCGTGACCCCGACAGCGGACAGTACAATATGGGCAACTACCGCGGGCAGATCAAGGCAGCGGACCGAATGGGCTGCTATGCGGGAAATTTTTCCGGCCTGCGGGCGCACTGGAACAAATGCCGCGGTCTAAAAAAACCTTTGGAAGTTGCTTGTGTGATCGGTGTGCCGCCGAACCTGTCCTACGCAGCGGTGGCGCGCATCGCGCCGGAATTGAGCGAATACGGTGTCGCCGGAGCCATTGCGGGCGCACCGGTGGAACTGGTGCGCTGCAAGACCGTTGATCTTTCGGTCCCGGCGCAAGCCGAGATCGTCATCGAAGGGACGATCCCGACGGATGCGGGTGAGTGGGAAGGACCCTTCGGAGAGTTTCCCGGTTATATGGCCGAAGAAGGCGTGGGCTTTTTTGTCAATGTCAATTGCATAACCATGCGCCGGAATCCCGTGTATGTAGGATTTCTGAGCCAGTTCCCGCCCAGCGAAAGCAGCAAGATCCGCGGCGTTGCGGCGGAGGGGATCTGTCGCAAACGGTTGCTTGCGGCTGGAGTGGATAATCTGCTCGACGTTGCCATGCACGAGAGCAGTGGCGCGTGGGGATACCTGGTAGTGAAGATCAGGAAGCTGTCCGAACAGGACTTCGACAAAATCATCGGTGCGCTGCGGATGGGAGCCGACGTCGGCAAGATTCTCGTCGTGGTGGACGAGGATATCGATGCCCGCGATCCGGACTCGGTTAACTGGGCGCTGACCTTCCGCATGCAACCGCATCGCGACGCACGTATTGTCGAAGCCGGCATGATGAGCCTCGATCCATCGGTCCTGCCGCCGGAGGACTTTGGCGAGGCGCGGGCGGCTTTGTTGAAGAAAGGCCAATGTAGCGTGCTCTGCATCGACGCCACGCGTCCATGGGCCTATAAACCGACCTCGCTGCCAAAAAAAGAGTTTATGGACGGTGCTCTGGACCTTTGGCGACGGCTGGAATTGCCGCCATTGCAATTGAAAGCACCCTGGCACGGCTACGAACTGGGGTACTGGTCGGACCGAAACCGGGAAGAAGCCGAACTTGCTTTGGAAGGAAAACATTTCGAGGTCGGCGAGCGGGCGAAGAAGGATCGAAAGAAGCTGGATTGAGGCGGCGCCGGAGGATGCAGCCCGGTTACGTGCCCCATCCAGTTTAGATTGCCAAACCTAGCCCGATTGGGTCACGCCTGGCAGCGATCGAGGAGCGAGCCCTCCGGAGCGAGGCAATGGATCGGTGCTTTGAAGCGATCCACAAAACTGGACGTCTGGAGCGAACACCTGGAAACAATGCGAAGGTCGAGCCCATACCAAAAACGGTATTGAGCTTTTCATTTCTGTGCCTGCGCTCCTCCAGGCTCGCACCTCGATCGACACTTTGTCGTAGCTTTGCCGGGGGCATGAATAATCCGGGTGGTTGGTTTGTTTTTATTCCTACCTGGGAAGCGTTCTAAGCAATTGCATTGCGTCTTGTGCCGCTGAAATGGCGTCCGCATAGCGCTTCTCTTTGAGACTAGCCAAGGCCTCCTCCAGCGTCGCATTTGCACCGTACAATATTGGCGCGTTGGATCTGGGGTGCGACCTCTGTGCCTCGGCTAGTTCCCGCTGCACCACTCGAATCGCCGCGACCGCGTCATCTCCGGATGGTCCGTCGGCGATGGAGTCCCATTTGACGATGGTCAGGACCGCGCCGACCAAGAGGATCAAGACCCATACGTTGACAGAGGGAGATACCCTGAGGGGATACCAACGATTTTGCCCCGGTTGCACTGTGAGCTTTCCCATTCCGAGGCGCGACCACAACACTCCTTCCTTATGCCATTGCGTTAGCAGCGAGGCGACCACGGATAAGAGTAAAATCCCAGCGACAACTCCCAGGGAAACACCGATAGGTATTTTATAAAGATCCACTACCAACATTTTGGTTCCCACAAAGCAGAGCACGAAGGAAAGGCCCACTTTCAGATAAGTAAACATTTCCATCACCCCGGCCAGCATGAAATAGAGCGCCCGGAGTCCAAGAATCGCGAAGACGTTGGAGGTGTAAACGATAAAGGGGTCCCGGGTGATTGCGAAGATTGCAGGTATGGAGTCGACGGCAAAGATAACGTCCGTCGTTTCAACGACAACCAGCACCAGCATTAGCAGCGTTGCGTGAATTTTCCCATTCTGTCGAACGAAGAAACGTTGCCCATGGTATTCATGGGTCAGCGGTATGCAGCGTTGGAACAGTCGCACCACCGGATTCTTTTGTGGGTCGAGTTGATGATCCCCCTGCAGTAGCATCCTGATCCCCGTGATGATTAAAAAAGCGCCGAAGACGTAGATCATCCAATGAAAATTCTCCAGCAGGGCGGCGCCGGTGGCGATAAAAATGGCTCTCATGAATAGCGCACCGACAATCCCCCAGAACAGTATCCGATGCTGATAGATCGCCGGAGTCGCGAAATACTGAAAAATCATCAGAAAGACGAAGAGATTGTCGACGCTGAGAGATTTCTCGATGACATAACCGGTGAGGAACTCGAGCGCTTTATCCGGCCCCCAAACAAAGTAGATACCGAGGTTGAAAATAAGGGCTAAAGCAATCCACACCGAGCTCCAAATCGAGGCCTCTTTAATGGAGACGGTATGAGCCTTGCGATGGAATATGCCGAGGTCCAGGGCAAGCATCCCTAACACGAAGACATTGAAAGCAATCCACAAAATCAGCCGTTCCGGCGTCATAGATCAATTCTCCTTCGAACTCTAGAAACCCCGCTTGGCGGAGTGACGCACTAAGTTAATGAGCAAAAAAGCTTGACGGAACGGGTGTGCTAGATGCGGAAGACTTTGTGGAATTGATGCAGTTGCTGATTCGACGGTGGGTTGCCGGCGGGTTGCCGGCCGCTGATGCGTCCCTCGGGCGCCCATAATAGTATGGGAGTTAGAAACGGCGTATGGGCCAGGTTCACTTTTCGCCCGCGGGCGTTGCGCTTTCTAGAAATCGAAGACCGAAACGTTTGATCCTGCCGGGCAATGGAGGAAAAATCCTCTTCGGCGGCAAACTCGATGTGATTTGGCAAGGTTACGAGTTCGGCGGAGAACCCGCCGGAAAGCAGAAAGACAACTAAAAGCCAATGAGAAATCGCTATTATCACTGGCTAAATGGCTAGCAATTCAGGACCGGTAAGTCAATGGACCTGCGCCGCAATTTAACCACCTCTGGGCAGTGATTCAGCGCTGGAGAAACTGCCTGTGCTTCGGCCAATCGCCGACTTGGAACTTGCCACGGTTCTGTTGACTAATCTCTCATCCTTGAGTATGCGATCTCCCGGCTCGTGATGAATTCCAGCAAAGCGGCCTTTCCCTCTTCCGTGACTCTCCGGGCGCGCTGAAGGGCGGCGACGATCTGGTTCGGGTCTTCGACTCTTTCCGACCAGCCGCCCAGGGAGCGGGCGAGGTCGGCATAGTTCCCGAGAATGTTCATGGTACCGTAACGCTCGTGAGACGCATGCATGGCATGGGTCTCGGCGGCCATAAAGTTGTTGTTGAGGACGATGGTCAGAATAGGAATATTGCAACGAACCGCGGTTTCAAAGTCCAGACCGGTCATGCCGAAGGCGGCGTCGCCCATAAAATTGACGCAGAACTTTTCCGGCGCGGCGAGCTTGGCGCCCATGATCAAGCCCAAACCAGTTCCCAAGGCGTGGGATTTCCCCCAGCCGATGTAGCTGCGCGGCGTCGGCGCCTGATAGAAGGGGACGAGTTGGTTGCGGGGGCTGCCGGCGTCATGGGTGACGATCATCTCGCGGCGATCGAACAGGTTCATCAACTCCCACATGACCCGATAAGGATTGATCGGTTTTTCCCCGGATGTAAGCTTCGGCATCCACTCCGTCATCCATGCGTCTTTG
>DAIRFP010000128.1:0-3560 GCA_036794995.1 Thermodesulfobacteriota bacterium
ACTCCGGCTGCTCGCCGTAGGTCATCGACTCTCCGGAGATCACCACCATCGGCACGCCGGCGACAAAGGCGCCGTGGATACCCATGGCGCCCTGTAGCAGGCCGGCGCCTGCATGCAGCAACACGCCCTGCATCCGGCCGGTGGCCAAGGTGTAGCCCGCGGCCATGTCGACGGCGAGCGTTTCGTGCCACACATCCAGGAGCTTGGGGCCCTCCTTGCGCCGGTGGATCTGGTCGGCCATGGCTTCCCACACGGGCGCCCATTCGGTGCCCGGCGAGGACAGGATGTAATCGACTCCGAGCTTGCGGAATCCTTCGACTATGGCTTCACCGCCGTCGAACCGGTTTTTCATGGTTGGTCTCCTCGAACGGTTATTTTTAGCGCCTATCATGTCACGGCTGAACCCGCAAGGCCACTACCGGGTGCTGATATCAATAGTGGAGCAGCGCTGCCAAGCGACAAAGAAAAGAAAGCCTTGCGGCGGTTCAAAGTTCAAAGGTTCAACGTTCAAAGTAAGACTCCAAGAGGTTTCAGAAGTTCCGATCGTTCCAGTCGTTCAACCGCTTCGCTACGTTCAAGCCGTTGAGGAGGGAGGTGGACAAGATTTCACTTTTTTCGGAACGCGGGACCGACGGCGTTATCTTCATTGGGTCTTCGAGGCCAAGAAGCGCCTCGGCTTGTCGGTGTTCAATTACATGGTGACGTCCAATCACATTCATCTTTTGGTCAAAGACACAGGTCCGAACGTTATTGCCCAGAGCATGCAGTTAATCGCCGGCCCCACCGCCCAGAGCGTACAACCAACGTAAAACAAGCCACGGCTTGGGGCCAGGCCTAGCAACGATGCAAATCAGCCTAACGCACCCGCGAAATTCCTGTCTCGGGGCAACACTTCGGGATCTTACTTTCAGCCAGGTACCGTTAAGAGATCTATTGCGCCGAGCGCTTCGGTTCTTAGGGCGCCACAACGCAGATGACGTGAACAACAATGTCATCTGGTCGCCAAAATCGGCAGTATGATTCAAGCTGGGCAATTTAGCGGTAACCTGTTTAGTTGTCGGGTCGGTTTCAAATTCCACCCGGTACGTACGCTGCAACATATCGCAAGATTATCCCCCTACTAATTTGTGTCAATCGAATACAAGAACCACCTCCACGCCTTCCCTTGTACAACCACTTGCAACAATTATTAGCCAACCCTTCTACACCCAAAGAACCCATAACACTTCGAGAGGTAACCCGCACTGCTACAGCACAGACTTAGGTTAGAAGCCTTTGCACGTTGCGCTGCTGGAATCGATCCGTTGCCGTTTTTGGTTTGACAGGAATAACCGTAACTCATAACATCCGGCTGTTTATAGATCCGACAAAGGAGATAAGCATGTCTTTGTTTCGAGTTAATCGAAGGGCTGGAGTTCTAAGCATCGCAATCTTAATATTCGCCGCCACAAAAGCATTCGCGGCGGGCGCACCCATGTCTCCCGCACAGTTGGCCTTATACCAGGGCGCCGACCGTGAGAAGATTTTGATCGAGGGCGCCAAGCGCGAAGGACAATTCACTCTCTACACCTCCCATACCTGGTTTCGGACTTTCGTAAAGGACTTCGAGAAAAAGTATCCTTTCACTAAAGTATCCGAATGGCGCAATGACTCCAAAAACCTCATCAGAAAAGTGCTGGAAGAAGCTAAATCCGGGCGTGTTCTCGTTGACGTTGTCGAAACCACTGCCGACGGCATGGGCGTCATAAAACGGGAAGGCCTATTTCAGGAGTACTTTTCTCCGGAAGCGCGTTACTATCCGAACGAACTCAAACCGAGAGGGAAAAACGGCTTCTTCTATCTGCCGGACCGGGAGACTTACAACAGCCTGGGATTCAACACCACGCTCATTCCGCCCGCCACGGCGCCGCGAAGCCTCAAAGATCTAATTGATCCAAAATGGAAGGGAAAGATGGCGATCACCAGCACATCGACCGGCGTTCGATGGATCGCCAACGCCCTCGATACCATGGGACGTGAATACCTGGACAAAATGGGAGAGCAGGAGGTGAGCGTCCAGGACATGGCACCCGCGGCCTTGATCGGGTTGATCAGCTCGGGTGAGGTTCCCATGTCCCCGACGATTTTCGACGCCAATGTTACTATAGCGAAGCAGAAAGGAGCTCCGGTCGAATGGCGTCCTCTAGAGCCCGTCGTCACAACCGTCGGTTCCTCCGCGCTCATGGCCAAAGCGCCTAACCCCCATACGGCGCTGCTCTTTATCGATTTCGTTCTTTCCAAGGAAGGACAACAGCTCATTATGAAGGGCGGCCTTTGGTCTCCCCGCGAGGACATCGGTACCGTGCAGCAGAAATTCAAAAAAACCTACCTCGATGAGAAGTATTCGCCGGAAGAGCTCGAGGCAAAGTTCACCCAATGGGAAAATTTGATGCGACAACTGTTTATTCGAAAGAGGTAGGGATCGGGCAGCACCAAAAAAGAAGGGAGATCCGGTCCATGACGCGATCCTATAGCGTGTGCTCTATTCTAGGCGCTCTCGCATCCTGCCTACTGGCAGCGTCCGCAGTGTTCGCCGCTAGCGCGCCGACGACGGTTTCGCAACTAGCCCTCTACCAAGGCGCTGACCGGGAAAAGATTCTCATCGAAGGCGCCAAGAAAGAAGGGGCATTCATGCTTTACGGCTCTCACACCTGGTATCGAACCGTCGCCAAGGAATTCGAGAAGAAATATCCTTTCCTCAAAGTTTCCGAGTTCCGCACCGATGGTAGGAACCTCATCAAGCGTGCACTTGAAGAGATCAAGGCCGGCCAGTATATCGCGGACGTGATCGCGACCACCGGGGAACAGATGGAGTTCATGAGACGGGAGGGCGTATTTCAAGAACACTATGTACCGGACGCGGTTCATTATCCGGATGATGTCAAAGTGAAAGGGAAAAACGGGTTTTACTTTATCGGGCACTATGAGACGTACGCCAGTTTAGGATTCAACACCTCAGTGATTTCTCCAGCCGAGGCGCCAAAAACCATGAACGATCTATTGAACCCGAAATGGAAAGGGAAAATGTCCATCGTCACTACCACCACAGGGACTCGATGGATCGGCAATACACTGGAATCCATGGGACGGGAGTTCCTCGAGAAGATGGCGGAGCAGGACGTGACGTTACAAAACATGTCAGGCGCGGCCCTGGCCGGCCTGGTTGTATCTGGCGAAGTGCCATTATCGCCGACGATTTTTGACGCGAACATCGCACAGGCAAAACAGAAAGGCGCGCCGGTGGAATGGCGGCCATTGGAGCCCGTTGTAACCACCGTCGCCTATTCCGGGTTGATTGTGAAGGCGCCCCATCCCCATGCCGCCCTTCTGTTCCTCGACTATATACATTCCAAAGAAGGACAACAGCTCATCCTGAAGGGCGGGCTCTGGTCGCCGCGCGACGACATCGGTTCGTTGGCGCAGAAATTTAAAAAGTCCTACATCGATGAAAAGTACTCCGTCGAGGAGGCGGAGAAAAAATACGCCGAGTGGGACAAGCTGATGCAACAGCTGTTTATCCG
>DAIRFP010000128.1:3660-14109 GCA_036794995.1 Thermodesulfobacteriota bacterium
AGTCATTCCCCTCATAGTGCTTCCTCGCCCAGGCGGCGATGTCCCCGCGCCGCGCGAACCAGACGTCCTTATGACCCTTGGCATACTGAATGATTTGCTCGAACGTATCGATGGCCGGGACACGCGAGCTCAAGTAGCCGTGGGTGATCACGTTCATCATGGTCGGGCTGTGTGGCCCAACCTTGTAGCGGAAATCGAACTCATCCTTAAATTTCTCGAAAAAGTCGTGTCGTGAGCCGTGCTCCTCCATGCGGTGGTCGTTGATGGTGTACTGGTGCGGGATCATGATGAGCAATTTATCCCCTACCTTTCGCGGATAGGGCATCTCGTCATCGTGGTAGTCGCAGTTGTACAACAGGCCGGCCTCGATATTCAGCTCCAGCGTGTTGTCCGTCGAGCGAACCCCCGGAGAAGACCAGCCGGTAGGGCGTTCGCCGGTCAATTGCGTGATCGCCTCGACGGTCTTGAAAATATTCTCCCGCTCCTGCTCCCGCGTCAGCATGTAAAGATACTCCCCCTGATCCCAGCCGTGGGCTACCATTTCGTGACCGCGACTGTGGGCGTACTTGACCAGCTCCGGCCAGTACGCACAGGTCAGTCCGTTTATCGGCATGCTCACTTTCAAATCATACTTGTCGCAAATATCGAGCAGCCGCTTGACGCCGATTTTCCCTCCGAATTCGCGGAAAGTTTCCGTAGAATAGTCACGCTTGCAAAGCGCGTTCGCCGGGAGCGGCGCCTGCAACGCACCGCCCCGCGACGGTTTATTTCTATCCCACGCCTCGAAGGCAATACCGAGCACGAAAGCGATCCTTGCATTGTTGGGCCACTTGAAAGGCTGCTTCGCCATATCGTATTCCTCCAGGATGAAAAACTGTTGACTTCTGCCAACGAAGCGACTTATAGCCAAAGTGTCGGCAATGAGCAAGGAGGAAACTTTTAATGAAGCACAAAGCCCTCGCCTATCCTGAGTTGATACTGTTCAATGGAAAAATTCGCAGCCTCGCGGGGGAAAACTCGATCCAAGAGGCACTCGCTTGCGCGGGCGGGCGCATCGTTGCAACCGGCAAATCCGACGATATCCGCCGCCTCGCTGGCCTTGACACGCAATCCATCGATCTCCAGGGTAGAACCGCCATCCCGGGGCTCACGGACACTCACGTTCATCTGTCTGAAAAGGGCACTGCGGAGATGGAGTTGATCGACTGCCGGGACTTCTACACCGATGTCCATTCCATCGCTGATATTATCGAGCGGCTTGCCAAACGAGCGGCCGATGCCCCGAAGGGTTCATGGATCGTCGCCCATGGCAGCCCGATGCAGGACTTTCGCCTAAAAGACAAGCGATTTCCCGACAAGCATGACCTCGATGGCGCCGTGCCCGATAACCCGGTATCGATCTCATTCGGAGCCCATATCACCGTGGGCAATAGTCTCGCCTTGGCGGCAGCGAAAATAACTCGTGACACTCCCGATCCGGCCGGAGGGCATATTAAACATGATTCGCAAACGGGCGAGCCTACGGGAGAACTGCACGAACGGGCGCAACTGATATTAAGAAAAGTCGCGCCGGAATTTAATTACCTTCAACTCAAAGACGGCATTGTCTACGCGCTGAATCAATGTCTCGAACGCGGTGTAACCACCGTTCACGACATTGTCCGATACGCCGAACCGGTGCGTGCCTATCAGGAACTTTACAAAGAAGGCCGCATGCACGCCCGCGTGAGCCTCTTGCCGCGGGTGATCGAGTCGATGATCGAATCCAAGAGTTTGATCGAGCTCGGTCTGATTACCGGTTTTGGCAACGACTGGCTCCGCATCGGCGGCGTCAAAATGAGTATCGACGGCGGCATCACCGGTCGCAACGCCTGCTTCTACGATCCCTACGAAGATGACGAGCATAACTACGGCATTATCAGAATCCAGCAGGATGAATTGAACAACACCGTGCAGAAATGCCACGATGCCGGCCTGCGCTGCTGCGTGCACGCCATCGGCGACCGGGCCTTCGACATGGCGCTGGACGCCTACGAAAACGCCGTCCAAAATTCGCCGCGCAAAGACCACCGCCACCGCATCGAGCACATGGGCAACTGGCTCAGCACGCCAGAGCGCATGCAACGGATGGTACGCTCCGGGATTATTGCCATCCCGAATATCGCCATCGGCTACTATGTAGGCGATGCCATTCTTGATTGCGTCGGAGAAAAGCGGCTGACCAAGGCCTTTCCTTTCAGGACTTTGCTGAGGAACGGCGTCATCATCGCCGGCGGTTCCGATTCGCCGGGCTATTGGCCCGTCGATCCCCTGCGAGATATCGCCGCCTGCGTTTCGCGCAAAATGCGCTGGGGCGAAGTATGGGTGCCGGAGGAGAGGATTACTCCCGCCGAAGCCTTCGCCATGCACACGACAACGGCGGCCTACGTCGGCTTCGAAGAAAACGATAAAGGAACATTGGAAGTCGGAAAACTAGCGGATATTGCCGTGCTGGCTGAAGATCCTTTCGAAATCCAGGCGGAACGGATCAAAGATCTTAAAGTGGAAATCACAATCGTCGGCGGGGAAGTCAAGTATCAAGCTTGAGCCATCATTCCCGTTCAGTTGCTATGGCTCACGCTGACAAACGGGCGGTGGCCGTTTTTATCCGTCGCGGCGGCAATCTTCTTCCTCTGCTTGTAAACATGAATGCAGAGCTCTTCGATCGTCGTCGTTTGAGATGCGCCCTGGTCCCGGCGATCAAGCTGAACCGGCTCGTACTGAAGGGTGATCGACTGAATTTTATCGGACTGATCTTGCCACGAAACTCTGATGAGACGGCCGTGTATTCGATCCACATAGTTACCAGCCAAACGAAGAACCTGCGATAGGCTCAGGAGATTCGGCGGGCCGGGAAAGGCTTTTCGTTTTTCCTTTCCCTCAATCTCCAAGTGCTTCAGATCCTCGGGGCCACAGTGCCTCTCCATGTCCATCGAAGTGGATGTCCCCTTGTTCCAAGCCTGGATGACGTAACTGTCGCCGTGGGTTTTTACTTCCACAGCTTTTAGTTCCATAGATTCCAGACTCTGGCCAATACAGCGTAAAGCATTCGCGTAAAAAGATCGTGTTTGCGGAGCTGCGCTTAAGCTCAGAATATTGTTCGTCATGAACGACTAGTGGCAGCAACCGCCGTGCCAAAGAAACTTAAACAAGACACCTGTATTTGTCGATTGACTTAGCGGCTTTCGTGCAAAAATGTGCGTGGGAGTGACAAAGTCGTCGCGCAATAACGTATCCCGTTGGGATTTTCAGGGGAAAGGAATTATCGGCTCGCCCGTGTCCTTCAAACTGCGGCGAGCCGATTTGATATGATCCGAACGAAGCCTGATCGTGCTTCGAGTCACGAGCGAATCTTCATTTCGTAACTTAGAACTCTCTCTCCCGGAGTCGCTTTCCAGATGACATTCCGCGCGACCCCATAGATCTCAGCGAGTGTATAAAGGGGAACGAAGGGAGCATCTTCCATCAAGATTCGACCTGCCTGCTGCATCAGCGCGATGCGTTTTTTCATATCTCCGGTTTTTTGCTCTTCATCGATTAATTTGTCGAACTCAGGATTCTTATATTGCGTCCGCTTTGTCACGCCGGAACGAAAGTACTGATCGTACACCGTATCCGCATCAATAGCGGGTCGGCCCACGTAGTAAAACGGCAGCTTGCCTCCATTCACTCCTTCTTTTCCCCAGAAAACCACAAACTCCTGGGAGACAAGCTCGGTCTTCACCCCGGCTTTAAGAAGTTGATCGGCAATGACCTGACAGACCTCCCGCGCTTTGGGATATCGGTCCGGAGAGAAGTAAAGCTTGACCTCAAGGCCGTTTGGATAGCCGGCCTTCGCCAAGAGCTCTTTCGCTTTCGTCGGATCCAAGGGATATCGCTTGATCTTTGGGTCGGCCCCCATGACATTCGACGCGACCGGACCATCCATGACATAGCCGTTGCCTTCGTAGATGTGTTTGATAATAGCCGTGGGATCGATAGCATAGTTGAACGCCTGCCGAACTAGCTTGCTGTCGAAGGGCTTAAAAGCCGGGCTAAGCGCCAAAAAATACATGCGCTGTCCCTGCGCTCTCTCGATTCGATTGCGCGAATTTTTTTCGATGCGGGACACATCTTCAACGGGCACGTTGTTGATCACGTCACCCTGACCGGCCAACAGCCCGGCAACGCGTGCAGCATCCTCTCCTACCTTACGCGTGACTATTTCCTTGATGTCCGCTTTGGCCCCCCAATAATCATCGTTGCGAGTAAGAACGAGTTGACCATCCCGCTGCCAGCTAACAAATTTATACGGACCGGTACCGGTTGGATGTTGATCGACGTCGTTGCCGTACTTATCTGCGGCTGTCTTGCTGATAATGAAACGATTCGTCAACTGGTCAAGCATGACTGCGTTCGGCACCTTGGTCATCATGACAAGTGTCTGATCATCCGCCGCTTGCATTTCGGTTATGTCCGTCAGAGCCGAACGTTGCAGGCTTTCCTTATCGTGCAATATTCTATTGATAGAGTGGATCACGTCCTTAGCGGTAAAGGATGACCCATCATGAAAGCGCACCCCCTTCTTGAGGTGAAAAACCCATTTTCTCCCTTCAAACTCCCAAGATTCCGCGAGCACGCCGACATATTCCAGCTTCACGTAATCCACTTCGATCAAAGGTTCAGCCATATGATTCCAAATGCCATACTGCGGGCTGGAGGTATATGCGTACGGGTGTAGAGAGTCTAAGCTAATGCTGCTGAGGATCGTCAACCGCTCTTTCGATGCGGCATAACTCAGCCGATACGAAGCCCCGTCCAAAAACGCCGCTATACCTGCAAGTGTGCCGGCTTTCAAAAACGTTCTTCGATTAATTCCGCCGTCATTTAGTCGCATAACAACCTCCTCTTTGAAGTTAGCGAACCCTCGCTCGTATCTCTCTACTTGATCTTCATATCCAAACCCACGACCCTTTCATCGGGCCGCTTCTTCCAAACCAAGTTTCTAGCGGCGCCGTAGATGTCCGCCAGATTGTAAAGTGGGACGAAGGGCACATCTTCCATAAGAATTTTACCCGCTTGCTGCAGCAGAACGATTCGTTTCTTTTGGTCGGGAGTCTTCTGTTCCTCTTCGATCAGCTTGTCGACATCCGGATTGCTATAGTTCGCCCGCTTGGTTGTTCCAGTGCGAAAATACTGATCATAGAGCGTATCGGCGTCAGTCAAAGAGCCACGGCCGATATAGTAAAAGGGCAGCTTGCCGCCGTTGACCCCCTCGTTGCCCCAAAACAGCGCCCACTCTTGAGAGATAAGTTCCACTCGAAAACCGCCCTTGACCATCTGAGCTGCGACCACTTGACAGACTTCCCTGTCGTTCGGATACCGGCCGGCGGAATAATAAAGCTGGATATCACAGCCGTTGGGATAACCCGCCTGGGCGAGCAACTCCTTCGCCTTACCGGGATTGTAGGGATAGCGCTTGAGTTTTGGGTCCGCGCCGATGACGCTCGATCCCACCGGACCATTGATCGGATAGCCGATGCCATCGAATATGTTTTTGACAATGGCAGGCGCATCAACAGAATAGTTGACTGCTTGGCGAACCAGCTTATTGTCGAAGGGTTTATGAGCGACATTGAAAGACAGAAAGAACATCCGCAAGCCTTCGATCTGATCGATTCTCACTCGTGGGTGACGCTGGAGGCGGGCCACTTCGTGGACAGGGACGTTATTGATAAAGTCCGCCTGGCCCGCTTCCAGTGCCGCGAGGCGCGCCGCGTCTTCGGTGACTTTGCGAAAAACGACCTCTTTAATGTCGGCCTTGCCGCCCCAATAATCGTCGTTCCGGGTGAAAACAAAATTTCCACCCCTTTGATAGCTGACATATTTATAGGGACCGGTGCCTATCGGGTTCTGATCCAACTTATCACCGTACTTATCGGCGGCCACTTTGCTGAGAATGAAGCGGTTTTCTAGACGATCCAAGAAAATGGCATTGGGCTGCTTCATGACAAAGATCACCGTCTGATCGTCCGGTGTTTGCACTTCGCTGACATCTTTGAAGTTGGGCGCTTGCAAGCTCAACTTGTCGTTTTTCATGCGATCGATCGAGAAGGCCACATCCTTAGAGGTCAGGGGAGATCCACTGTGGAACTTAATCCCCTTTTTCAACTTAAAAACCCATCTCTTGCCCTGGAACTCCCATGACTCAGCGAGGACACCGACGTAATCTTGCTTTTGGTAATCGAGTTCGACTAGAGGTTCGATGACATGCTGCCAGTTGCCATAGATCGGGCTGGAGCTATGGTTGTAAGGATGTAAGGAATCGGCAACGCTCGAATGATAGATCGTGACCCGATCTCTGGAAGCCGCGAAGGCATCGCGGGCAATGTATGGACCCAGCATCGCGCCGGCGCTCAAGGTCGCGCTTGTTTTCAAGAAGTCTCGCCGGCTCATGCCGGCCTTTTTCTTCGTCATAGAATCCTCCAAAAATTTGGAATGCTGTTTCCCCGTAAAGCTAGGCCTCTCGCCTCAGTTTAGGATCCAATATGTCACGGAGCCCGTCGCCCAAGAGATTGATGCCGAAAACCGTAATGAAGATCGCCAGCCCGGGAAAAATAGTGAGCCATGGAGCGCGGTTCATATAGCTCCTCCCTTCACTCAACATGGAGCCCCAGGTTGGAATGCTGGCCGGCACGCCGAGACCGAGAAAACTCAGGCTGGCCTCGGCGATGATGACAATGGCCATAGCAAAAGTAGCAATCACCGTGACGCTTGCAAAAGTGTTTGGCACCACGTGCTTGAACAGAACGTAGAAGTCCTTGCCGCCGAGCGCCTTTGCCGCGGTGACAAAATCGCGCTCCTTCAACGACAGCACCTCCCCGCGCACGACCCGGCAGTACTGTACCCATCGGCTCATCATCAAGGCCAGGATGAGATTAATGACCCCTTGCCCAAGAAAGGCCATCAAAGCAATCGCCAGGAGAAGAAAAGGAAATGCCAAGAATATTTCCGTGATCTTGCTAACCACTTCATCCGTTCCGTGTCCAAAGTATCCCGCTATGGCGCCCAAAAAACATCCGATAAGACCGGCGAGAATCACCGTCGTCGCGCCCACTAACAGCGAGATGCGCGACCCATAGATGATCCGGCTCAAGATATCTCGACCCAGATTGTCGGTTCCAAGCCAACTGGAGCTCGACTGGCCACCCATCCAGCTCGGAGGTTGCAGGCGAGACTCGAGACGTTGTTCCTGTGGATTATAAGGCGCGAGGAAGGGTGCTGCCAAACCGGACACGAGGAGCAAAAAAAGGATCCAGCCGCCCACCAAGATTTTCAAATAACGCAATCTTACCATTATAGCTTCACCCTGGGATCAACTAATGTGTACAGCACATCGACCAATAGGTTCACGACAAAATAAATGATGCCGAAGAACAAGATGAGAACTTGAGTCAGACGGTAGTCTCGCACGGAAATCGATTGGATCAAAAGGTCGCCGATCCCGGGATAGGAAAAAACTGTCTCGGTGATCACCGAACCGTTCAAAAGCGCGCCCAGTTGCAAGCCAAGCACGGTGATAACCGTGATGAGCGCGTTACGCAGGATATGGCGCCAGACGACGACCCGCTCGCTGAGCCCTTTCGCCCGCGCCGTCGTGACGTAGTCCTGGCGCATCACCTCGAGCACGCTGGAGCGAGTAATGCGCGTCACGATGGCGGCGAGGCCGGTGCCTAGGGTTACCGCCGGCATTAGAATGTGCTTCAGGGCGCTCCAAAACGCGATGAAATTCCCGGCCAGCAAACTGTCCACGAGATAAAGTCCGGTCATCGATTTGACGTCGATGCCGTATTCAATGCGGCCGGCAACCGGCAGCAAATTCCATTGCCCCCCGAGAAAATAGATCAGCATGATGCCGAGCCAAAAGTTGGGCAAGGAGACGCCGATGAGGGCGACCCCGGTTCCGGCATGGTCGAACAAGGTATCGCGCTTAATCGCCGAATAGATGCCGATGGGGATGGAAATTAGAATCGCCACCAGCAGGCTTACGAATGCCAGTTCGAGGGTAGCGGGGAGCCGTTCAGCAATGAGCTTTAGCACGGGTTCGCCGAATTTAAGCGACTTGCCGAAGTCACCGACCAGCGCCCGGGAGACAAATTGCCAATACTGGACGAGGACCGGCTGATCCAGTCCCCATTCGTGGCGCACCCTGGCCACGTCAGCCGGCGTGGCATCGTCCCCCAGGAGAAGAACCACCGGATCGCCGGGGGCAAGGTGCATCAGCATGAAAACGAGAAAGGAAATTCCGAAAAGAACCGGCACCGCGCCAACGATCCTGCGTCCGATCTTTGTCATCTGTCGTTACAATCCAGAATGGCCGGCCTCGCCATTGCAATCAAGTGACTACTGTCCCAGTTGCGCGAATGAGCGATCCAGTTGCAGCAATGCTTGATCCACCTGATCTTGGTTCACGTTCAACGGCGGCGCGACACGCAGTACATTGCCATAGGTGCCGCCCTTGCCCACCAGCAGCCCGTTGGCTCTGGTCAGCTCCATCAGCCTCTTGGCGGCCTCAGAGTCGGGCTGCTTTTTCTCGCCGACGAGCTCCATCCCTTGCATAAGACCCATACCGCGCACGTCGCCGATGACCGGATACTTTTCTTTTAAACCATCCAACCCCTCCCGCAGCCGGTTGCCCATGATCCTGGCGTTTTCCACCAGATTCTCCTCCTCGATAACTTCAATCGTGGCCCGCGCTGCCGTACAGGTCACGGGATTGCCGCCGAAGGTCGAGATCGTGTTGCCTTGCATGCTGTCGGCGACTTCCGGTGTTGCAATGGTCGCTCCGATGGGCACGCCATTGGCCATCCCTTTGGCGAAAGTCATGATATCGGGTTCGACACCCCAATGCTCGATGCCAAACATTTTACCGCCGGTGCGACCCCAAGCGGTCTGCACCTCGTCGCAGATAAAAAGGCCGCCGTACTTTTTGATGATGCCGACAATCTCTTTGAAATACTCTTTCGGCGGCGTGATGAAACCACCGACCCCTTGAATCGGTTCGGCCAAGAAAGCGGCAATGCGCCCCTGGGACGTCGTCGTTTGAATCGCCTCTTCGACGTCCTTGGCGCACTTCAAATCGCAACTGGGATAAGTGAGCCCGAAGGGGCAACGATAACAATAGGCGTTGGGAATATGGTGCACGCCGGGAACGACATTGGGCGTCAGCCGCCAGCTGGATTGCGCCGAAAGGCTGAGCGCCAAATAGGAGCGCCCGCTATAGCTATGGCGCAAGGTGATGACATCCTGGCACTTCGTGTAGATCTGCGCCAGCAGCACAGCAGTTTCGTTGGCTTCCGTGCCGCTGTTAGTAAAGAATGATTTTTCCAACCGCCCAGGTGTGATCTGGGCAAGCTTCTCCGCCAGCCGGACCTGGGGCTCGTTAGCGTAGAGGGTCGAGACGTGCTGCAACTTGTCCGTTTGGTCATGGATGGCCTTGGTCACCTTGTCGTTACAATGGCCGACGCTGACGGTCAGGATGCCGCCGAAGAAATCCAGGAACTCTTTTCCCTCGGCGTCGTAAACATAGTTATCCTTCGCATGATCCACGACCAGGGGCTCGTCGTAGTAGGTCGCAACGCAGGAAAAGAGATACTTTTTTTGCTTGTCGATGATTTCTTGCTTCTTCACTCTTGCCCCCAACGTCTAATGCTCGAATCTCGCGATCATCTTTAGTCGTCCGCCCGTCCGTGCTTGCTCATCCTGGCGTCTTATTGGAACCTCGCATTCGCCAGTAGGATCTTCTCGTCCGGCCTGACCTTCCAAACTATATCACGCCTGACGCCGTAAGCATCGGCCGGGTTGTAAAGTGGGATCGTAGGACAGTCTTCGTGCAAAATGTTCATCATCTTCCTCAACAGTCCTTCGCGCTGATCGGGATCGAATTCCTCGCTCTGCTGATCGAAGAGCTTGTCGAACTCCGGGTTCGTATAACTGAGTCGTTTGCTTCTGCCGGAACGGAAGTAGCGGATGAAAAAGGCTTCGAGGTCATCCACCGACCCCCGGCCGATCATGTACATGCCGTATTTTCCGCCGTTGTATTCGGATTCGAAGACGGCCCATTCAGGTGTCTTCAGATTAGCGCGGATACCGGCCTTGGCAAGTTGGCTGACCACCGCCTGGGCTGTTTCTCTGTCCTTGGGGTATCTTCCGGACGGCGAATAGAAGTCAACGGTCAGGCCATTCGGGAAACCGGCCTCGGCAAGCATTTGCTTGGCCTTTTCGGGGTCGTACGGATAGTTTTTTATTCCGGGATCGTAACCCGGCATCTGCGGACCTACCAATCCGGTGAGTGGGTAAGCCTGATCTTCATGGATGTGCTTGATGATAGCTTCTTGATCGACGGCGAGATTGAAAGCTTGGCGAACCAGC
>DAIRFP010000129.1:0-14007 GCA_036794995.1 Thermodesulfobacteriota bacterium
CAGCCGGTCTGACTACGACTTAATCTTCCATGCTCAAGATCCTCGCTGGCTCGACCTAAACTTCCCCATATAACGGAAAAGAAATCTGCCGCGCATAGCAGGTTGCTGAAAAACTCTGATTGCAGGCTGCTCAAAAAGACTCAGAGGCGAGGCGCGCGAAAAATCGACGAGCGGAGGCGTACTTAGGCTGTACGTTGGAGCGAGGCGATTGAGCGCAACGAAGCATATCAGCAGCCTGCTAGGCTACAAGCTTATTTGACAATGGTTTAAAGGGTAAGCTATACGGGCCTATGTTCCGCATACCTTTGGTTCTCTCGTTTCTTCTCTTTCTTCAAAGCGTGCCGTCCTCTGTATTATTTGGCCTGGAACGTCACATCCATGCCCGGGCGGGTGGCTCCAGTGCGCAGCAACTTCCTCTAATCGTTGCCAAGGATCTCGGTTTATTTGAGAAGTACGGTCTAAACGTGGATCTGCTCGAGATCCGCGGCGGTTCACTTTTGATGCAGGCCCTCATCGGTCAAAGTGTGAACTCCGCCGACGTGGGAGCCCAAGCGCCGATTCGAGCCATTCTGTCCGGTGCCAACGTCGTCATCACCGGCGGCCTTCTCAACAAAACGCTCTACAAGTTCGTCACCCGCAAAGAAATCCGCACGCCTTCGGATCTGCGCGGGAAAAAGGTCGGCATCGTCAATTTCGGCGGAGCTAACGAATTCAATATTCTTATGGCGCTCAAAGCCTGGGGTATGTCGGCGGATTCAGTAAAACTCCTGCCGTCGGGTGGCAGTCTGGCGAGACTCGCCGCGATGGACGTCGAGGGAGGACTCGATGCGACCATCATCCCCTATGGCGAAGCCGCCATGGCCGCCAAAAGGGGCTTTAACATCTTGGCGGACCTGAGCGAACTCATGGAAGAGTCTCCCGAGAAAGTGTTCATCGCAGACCGCTCGTTCATTAAAACAAAGCGTGACAACGCCAAACGTTTTTTTCAGGGCTTAAGTGAATCGATCTATCGATTAAGGAGCCAGCCGCAGTTGAGAGGAAAAATTGTCGCCATCATCGCCAAGTGGCTACGGTTGCCGACTCATTTGGCTGAGGAGGCCTACGATAGCCATTACCACGTTTTTGCTTTTCCTCCGCGCGTGGGACGAAGAGGTTTACAAGACGTCTTTGAGATCATCCAGCGCGAACCGGGACGGTCCAAAGATGAGTTCAAACTGAGTCGGTTTGTCGATGAAAGCTTGCTGGACGAGCTGGAAAATGAAGGTTTCTTCAAAAGATTGGAAACAGAAAACCCGCGAAAGTAGATTCGCGCCTAACCATGGAGGTCATGAATGGCAACGAGAATTAAGCACATTGGGATTATGAGCCAGATGGCACCACGTCTCTTTAAATTTTACGAGTGCCTGTTCGATATAAGGAGAGCAAATTCTGAAGCGACACCAACTTTGGAAACCGAGCACGGCCGCAATTTTGGCTATCCAGTTCTAGCGTCGAAGCGGGTTGCCAGTGCTTTCGCCCGTACGATCATTGCGAGCGATGGCAACATCGGTATCGCATTCAATTGCAGACGCCCCGGATATCGGGGCGGCTTGGATCACTTTGGTCTTGAAATCGACGACCTCGAAACGGTTTCCGCGCGCATCAAAGAAAAGTATCCCTCGGTTGGCATTGTCAAAAGGCCCTCGAATCGACCCTTCGCCGACTACAGCACGCACGATCCGGAAGGAAATATTTTCGATCTCATGCAGCCGGGCAAAAAGGCAGTGAGAGGCGTGTGGCTCGATGCCCCCCGCGCGCAGGAGCGCTCGATCAAGCACATCACAATGCGCGTGATAAATCCCGAGGCGATGGCGCAGTTTTATATCGAAGTCTACGGATTGAAGGAAGAAGAAAAAGCTCTGGAAGATCCAAATTTTTATCTCACCGACGGAACGGTGACTATGGTTCTCGCGCCGTGGAAAATCCAGGACTATTACGGCACGGAACACAAAGGTCCGGGGTTGGACCACATTGGTTTTAAGGTAGAAAACCTGAAGGCTTTTAAAAACGATGTGGAGATCTTGGCCAAGGCCGATCCCGAGTACCTGGCGCCGAAAGCGCCCAACCTCGAATCGGAATACAATGTCGTCCTGGGATTGCTCCAATCTTGTCGCTACGGGCGCCACCAACTTCCGGACCCTGAAGGAAATTTCATCGACGTTGCCGAGTAACATCGCGAAATGGGGCCGCCCATCGATGGGAACCGCCGCCGAGCCCAGATTCCGGTCAAAGAGCGCTAAGGAGATGGCTTACATAGTCCGCCTGGTGTTTATCTTACTGGCTTTGATCGTACCGCTAATCTCATCCGCTGGAGAGCGTCACATTCATAGCAGTGCCGGCCTAGGCGGTTCAGGGCTACCCCTTTATGTTGCTAAGCATACTGGGATTTTTCAGAAGTACGGTTTAGACGTTGACCTAGTCGTCATTGCGGGTGGCCCGCTCGGAATGCAAACTCTCCTTAGCGGGAACACGCATTCCGCGAATATCGCAGCGATGTCACCCATCAGAACAATCCTAGGAGGCGCGGACATTGTAATCGTCGGCGGGCATCTCAACAAGCAAATGTTTAACCTGATAGCAAGAAAAGAGATACGCAAGCCTGCAGACCTCCAAGGGAAGAAAATTGGCGTTGCCAGCTTGGCAGGAACGAACGCGGTTGCTATACGGTTGGTTTTTAAAGAATGGAAAATTCCAATGGAGTCGGTAGCGTTGGTTGTAATCGGTGGTAGCCCGATGCAGCTAGCGGCGTTGGAAGCAGGTACCATCGACGCAACGGTGCTTACCTATGGTGTAACTACTGAAGCTCTTCGGAAAGGCATGAGCGTTTTAGCCGACCTGGCCAAGCCCGTACCGGAATTCCCGGATCGGACGATTATGGTTCATCGGTCTTTTCTTAAGAGTAAACGAGACAACGTTAAGCGATTTATTCAAGCACTCAGCGAAGGGATTTACCAAATTAGAACTGCCGATAGCCGAAGACGAGAAGAGCTGATAGCGATTGTCGCAAAACACCTTAGGGTAAATCCAACCGCGGCTAGGGAGTTCTATGATCTCTACGAAAACGCTTTTTCTTTCCCACCTCGTGTTGGACGGAAAGGAATGGCAGCGGTTATGGAGATCATACAAGAAGAAACAGGACGGCCGAAGGCAGAGTTTGAGTTAAACCGGTTTCTGGACGAGAGCGTCATTGATGAGCTGGAGAAGGAAGGTTTCTTCAAAAGATTGGAGGTGGAATATCCACGGAGATAAATGTTCCCGTTGTCTTTGAGAAAAAGATTCGTGTCTTCGTCTCGGTGTGTTTTTCGGTAAACTGGTATCGAAAGGAGATTGAATCATGCAAGCTAAGATCAAACATGTGGCTGTTATGTGTCAGGATGCTCCTCGAGTCGCTAGGTTTTACGAGCTGCTATTCGCGCTTACGTCTAAGGCGCAAACTTCGGATGAGCTTCATGCCAAAATGTTCGGCGCGCCGGTCTTAGGATCGAAACGCGTCGTCCGACCGTACGAGAGAACGATTATTGTCAGTGATGGAAATATCGGTTTCGCATTTCTTCGAAGACCGCCAGGGTATCCGGGAGGTATTGATCATTTCGGCATTGAGGTCGATGACCTCGACACGGTGTTTGCGCGCATGAAAGAGCGTTATCCTAAGGTAGGGGCGGTAAAACGACCGGCTAACCGGCCCTTTGCGGCCTACAGTTCTCATGACCCAGAAGGTCATTTATTTGACCTGGCGCAGCCTGATTCACAGAACATCCGAGGCGTTTGGAG
The DNA here is from genome assembly GCA_036794995.1 of Thermodesulfobacteriota bacterium. GTDB lineage: Bacteria > Desulfobacterota > Binatia > UBA9968 > UBA9968 > DAIRFP01. The sequence continues at coordinate 3,811 of DAIRFP010000129.1, forward strand.
CGAGGGGCAGCGAGAGCAGGACCGATACATCAAGCATGTCACAATTCGTGCCATCGACCCTGAAGCTATGGCCCGATTCTATGTCGACGTTTTTGAGTTTAAAGAAGAAGAAAAGGCGCTGGAGGATCCAAACTTTTACCTTACTGACGGCAAGGTAACTCTTGTCCTCACGCCCTGGAAAATTGAACATTATCCAGAGGCGGAACACCGGGGGCCGGGATTTGATCATGTGGGTTTCAAGGTCGAGAACGTGGAGACTTTCAAAAAAGATTTGGACACTGTGACTAGCGTGGATCCTGCGAATTTGGCGCCCCGCGCGGCCAGCAATATTCCTGAACAAAAGATCGTGCTGGGGCTGCTTCAGTCATGCCGCTACGGCCAATATCACGTACCGGATCCAGAGGGAAACTACGTCGACGTTTCGGAGCAATAATTAGTCTGCCACTACAATCGCCGCGATAACACCAAGCACAACTATGACGATGCCCCAAAAGAAGTATCGAACGGTGACCCTATAGCGTGCCTCTTCGTCGTCTCGGAGTTGGAGAGACCGGAATAGTGCGACGAGCTGCACGCCGATTCCAGCGGCGAGGATACAAGTAGAAAGGATCCCCTGCCAACTCCATTCACCGGGCTTTTCCAAGCTCCAAAAGCGCATAAAGGACAGCGAAAATCCGAGAAAGACGGTGATCGCTGTCACGAGGCCTTCCCGATAACCTTGGGGCAAGGAAGGCCTCGCCGTTTGGTTCACGTCGGTTGGGTCCATGGAAGATCCTCCGTCTTGCCGAGATTGCGTTCGCTCTCCGGCACCCACTTTTCATAGGCTGGAATCAAGATGAGCTTGTTTTCTTCCGGATCGCGCACGATGCATTTCGGATCCTCGCCGCGTTTCACTTTCTCGATCTCGCGCAAATACATTTGACGCAATTTGATGATGCCGTCGTCAATCGCCGGACCCAAGTGTTCGTTCTCTCGATCGGCGATGGACGGCATGCTGTCCACCACCATGCCGTCTTCGATGAAGTGCAGCGGCGGAATATCGTAGCCCAAAATTGGATTGTCGGAGTCGCGATACTCTTTGTAGGGCTCGATAAAATTCTGGGGCGGTTTCCAGCGCCGGCTGAAAGGGTCGCCTTCGTACCTCCCGGAGTTATCCGACGGCTTGAAGCGCACCCGCATCAACAAAGTGTGCGTGTCGTCGATCGGCACGCTCCAGCGCGCGGCCGACACTGGCGTGCCGGCTTTTTCTCCGGACAAATAACGCCCGCCGCTGCCGCCGCAACTGATACCCGGCATCAGCAGATGATGCTCGCGATAGTTGAGCATTCCCGGTTCTTTGGTCTTCCGATAGGCCTTGTAGACCATGCCCCATTCGGTTTCGTGAAAACCCAACTCAGGCTCCGTGCTCATGATATCGGGCCATGCCCCGCCGTGAGTAAAACTCGGATGCACCGGGTCCATGCCGTTCTCGACGCACTGCAGCCAATTGCAGTTTTGAAAACCTTGGATCGTGATATAAACGTCGCCCGCGCCGACCAGAAAATTATAGCGCGGCACCAACGGCGCCGGCTGCGGGCCGAAATAAGCGAAGATCAAGCCGCCCAATTCTTCCACAGGATAGGATGGCAGACGAATGGTTTCTTTCCTGAGCGGGCTGTCGGCCGGCTCGCCGGGGATCTGCACGACTGTGCCATTGGTGTCATAGAGCCAACCGTGATAGCGGCAACGGACGCCGTCGCGCTCGATATCGCCGAGGCACAAATTGGCGCGCCGGTGCGCACAGAAGGCGCCGATGAGGCCGACCTTGCCGGTGGCGTCACGAAACAGCACGAGATCTTCGCCGAACACTCGGATAAAAGTGGGTTTCGCTTTTAGATGCGCCGAGATACCGATCGGCCACCAGTAACGGCGCAAAAACTCACCCATCGGCGTGGCGCGCCCAGTGCGCGTCAAAATCTCATTTTCTTCTTTAGTGGTTTTGTACATTTGAACTCCTCGGATTGTCTAACCACAAAGAGCACAAAGGTCACATAGAAAACCGTTTGCGTACTTTGTATTGCTATCCAAAAACTAACACCAACATGTTTTTCATAGCGTGCCGTTGAAGTATTGCGGAAGTCGAAGCTTCTCGGATTCGGATATTCCTCCCGCCAAGGCGCAAAGGCGCCAAGTTCGGAAGTTATTTCGACTCCTTCGGCCAAGCTCAGGGTAAACTCCGGGAGAAATCTGTCTTAGTTCCCTCCGATTGCCTCGGGATGACGGGCCTTAGCCCGTCACTTTGCGGCCTTTGCGTCTTTGCGGGAGATATTCCGAGTTTCGGTTGCGGCTCGGCCCCGCTAGGCTCTTTGTGGTTAAATAATGCCTAATCACTGCGCCAAGACTCGTTTCATCCGGTCGACCACGTCCGCCGGTTGCACCACCACTTTTTTGGCGATCGCTTCCAGTTCCTGCCCGGTGACCGGCTCCACGTCCCATCCCCGTTTCTGTGCCTCCGTCTTAAACTCGGTATCCGCGAGTCCTTTTAACAAGGCTTCCCGCAGCATCGTCAACCGATCCGCCGGCATGCCCGGCGGCGCGATCAGTGGGCGGCCGATGGAATCGGGCGCCATCAACACCACAGCCAACCGTCTCGTCACCTCTGGGGCGTTACGCCGATCCAGAATCTCGTTAACCGTGGGCACTTCGGGAAGACGCGGATCGCGTTTGGGACTACCGTGTACCAGCACGCGCGTAAAACCGCTCTTCGACCAGCCACGAGTCGGCTCGCTGCCGAAGTAGCCTTCCAGGCTGCCGGCGCGGCACTGCACCTCGCCCTTCTGCATCGCGAGATCGATTTCTGCTGCGCCGGGATAGCCGGTGACGATACTGAATTTTACTCCGCCGACTTCTTCGATGAGCCGTGGAAAGTAGTGCCCCACGGTTCCCAGAGCCGTCGCGCCGCAGCGTGGGGGCTCTGGAGCGTTACGGATTTCGTCGATGGTCTTATAGGGCATGTCCGCGCGGCCGTAGATGATTCTCACCGTGCGCTCGGGCGAGCCGATCCAACTGAACTTCGCCCAGTCGAACTTCACTTCCTTCATTTCGGTCAACTGATTGAAGTAGAGACCCGGCGTGACAAAGCCGATCGTCAGGCCGTCCGGCTTCGCCACGCTGTAAATGTAATTCGCCGCCGTCAGCGAACCCGCTCCCGGCATGTTTTGCAGAATTATATTCGGCCGGCCGGGAATATGCGGCGTCATAACGCGACCGAGCGCTCGCGCCCAGAGATCGCTGATCCCGCCCGGCGAAAACCCGAGCACTAATCGAATCGTCTTGTCTTCGAAAAACGACGTCTGCGCGCGTGCCTCATCCCCCCAAGCTAGAAACAGCACCACCAAGATTACGCGCCAGTTCAAGGTTTGCCTTCCCAGACAAATACTTGCGTTGGACACTTTTCCTTCGGCCCTTCGGAGTTGTCGTCAACGCCGCTTCACTCTTTCAAGTCCATCCGCGGGTCCCAAGTTCGCAGCATGCCGAGTTCGTCCAGCGCCTCTTTGAGATACTTGAAATTGTAATAGTCACTCACCGGCTTCTTGGGCAGATTCCACTCGCTGGTGTAGAAATCGACCTTGCGCTGGTACGCCTCGAGATCGAGCACTGGCCCCCACTCCTTGTGCACCTCGTCATAGGCCAGGCTTGCCAGCTCCCGCGTGATGTAATGGTTATGACGCAGGATCGAATCGAGGGTTTCTTCCCTGCTCACCCTGGCCACCGCCGTGCCGCGCAGAATCGCACGGACCATGCCTTTGACGACGAAGGGCTTTTCCGCGATCACCGCCGGCGACGTCGAAAAGCCGGCCTCGGGAATCGCGTAAAGATCACGGCACGAAGTGAGCGCGTGCCCGCCCATTTGCACGGCGATGTTCCAATGCGGCGGATCGCAGCACACGGCGTCGACTTCACCCTTATCGAACAACGCAAGCCGGTAGCGCTCCGTGTTGGGCGGCTTGCCGCGGCTATCGATCCAGGTAAGATCCTTCTCCGGATCGACGCCGAAGTGGCGCAGCACCATCTTGGCATCCATGCTCGAACCGCCCTTGAGATCGCCGGCGATCTTCCTGCCTTTGAGATCGGGAACGTCTTTGACGTAGGGCTTCGCGACGAAAACATGCGCCGTGCGGTTGGCGATGGAAACGACGTTCACTTCGCCGTCGATATGATCGCGCTTTTCCAACACCGAACGGAACGGCGGCGAACCCCCGGGCGACTGAAAAATGATCGCGCCGTCCTTGCGCCATTGATGGCGCGGATGCTGGCTATCCGGAATGCCTTGCACCGGCCGCAGATCGACATCCAAACCTTCCTCTTTGAAAAATCCCTTGTCGTGTGCGACCCACATGGGAGCAAGGTTGAGAGGTAGAGCCGGTCCGAACACGACTATTTTCTCGTTTGAGCTCATTCGAGAATCTCCTTTTTGCGGCGTGCACTTAAAGTTTGGTCTGGCCAAACAAACTAGTTTTTGATATATAGCAGTAAAATCCTGCCTGTCAAGGAGATTTTGGCCAGACCAATGATCGAGGTTAATAGCCGAGTCGACAAGATTGCTGGTGAGCTGCAAGAGCAGATCGCCCAAGGCAAGCTCAAGCCCGGCGACCGCCTGCCCTCGGAGCGCAGCTTGTGTTCCTTGTTCGGCGTCGGGCGGACGACTATCCGCGAGGGCTTGAAGGCGTTAGCCGTGCGCGGCCTGGTTACCCGCACGGCGCGCGGAGCGGTGGTCGCCGACATCGAATCTCTTCACCTTCCCGGTGCCGACCTCCCCACCCTCGCCGCGCAGACCTCGATTCACCAGCTCTTCGAGGTGCGCAAGTTAATGGAGGTCCGGGTCGCCGGCTGGGCCGCCTTACGAGCGACCACCGCAGATCTCGACATCATGCGGGCGGCGATCGAAGCTGAAACAGCGCGGGACACGAGAGCGGGCAATCCCAATCGATTGTTTCATGACGCTTTGGCGAACGCCGCCCACAATCCCGCGTTGGTGCAGGTCTATGAGGCCGGCCGCCATCTCTTTTTCCGTCTACCTTTTTATTGGAAGCTGTTCGACGACGCGCAGATCAAAATGACCAGAGCCGAGCGCCACGAGATGGCGCGCCGCTGGCACGAGCAAATTTTTAACGCGATCGTCGAGCGGGACGTGGCCGAGGCCGAAGGTGCCATGTTCCAGCATCTGGACATTATGGAGAAGGACCTGCTCACCAGACTGCAAAACAAGGGCGGAACGAGCAAGAATCAAACGCTCTATTCGCATCCCCTATTGGCCGATCTCGATCCGGACAGGAAAAACACCTCGGAAGGGAGACGTTAGCCGCCATGAAGAAACACGCCGGGACGATACGAGGCGGAAATCTACTAATCGTTGTCTTGACGCTAGTGGCTTTTCTGGTGCCATCGAATCTGCCGGCCGCCGACTCATCGCGCGAGATGCTCAAGTTGCGTCTGGGACTCGGTTCGGCGCCGGCGCCTCCCCTACCCAACTCGGTGCTCTGGCTGGCCAAGGACCTGGGCTTTTACGCGCGCGAAGGCCTCGATGTCGAGCTGAACGAGTTTCAAGGGACCCCGCTCGCGATCGCGGCGATGATTTCCGGCGATGTCGATGTCGCCAACATATCGACCTCCGAGGTCATTCGCTTAACGGCGAACAAAGGTCAGCCGATGAAAGCGATTCATTCTCCGGACGCGCGCCTCTATTTTCTGATCGCCGCCAGAGAAGAATTCAAGTCGGTGGCCTCGCTGCAGGGTAGGACCTTCGCCGTCTCGCGGCTCGGCAGCGTGGACCACACGCTTTCGACCATTGCGCTGAAGGCCCTCGGGCTCAATCCCGCGAGTCTGACGGTGGTCGCCATGGGAGTGCCTTCGACACGAGCTCAGGCGTTGGTGGCAGGACGCGTCGACGCTACGTCGCTTTCGGTCGGCACTTGGATCACGATCCAGAAAGATCCGAACGTACGGATTTTGGTGGATCACAACGCCTACTTCGAGAGCACCACGGTAGTCGAGAAAGTAAACGCCGTCACCGCCAAAGTGATGGCTGAAAAGCCGGAGCCTCTGCGGCGTTTTACCGGCGCAATTCTCAAGGCGAGCAGGCATTTTGCCGAGAACCAGGAAGCCTGGGTCGCGGCGATCACCAAGCGCCGCCCGGACGTCGACCGGCAGGACGCGGCGAACCTCTGGACTGGCTTTAAGTCCGCGTGGGCGGTAAACGGCTTGATGAATCTCGAAACCTACAAGAAAAGCGCAGACTTCTTCTATCAGTCAGGAATCTTGGACAAGGTTCCGCGGATCGAAGTCGCGGAATGGGCCGATCCTCGGTTCGTCGACGGAGTGCTGCGGGAGATCGGCGTCCATGCCAACGCCGATCCGATCGGCCGCCCGTTACGATGAGACTCGGCACCTCTCGACTCGTCAACGAAAATGAATTACATCCACAGATTGAAATAGACTTTAGTTAACGCAATTAGACGGGTTTGTCATAACAAACTTTAGGAGGGCAAGACAATGGCGATCGGATTGTCCCACGGCGGCACTACAGTTTACTCTTCACCGTCTCTTTCGAATGAAATTCTGGTGGGCACGCGAGAAGGCGTATTCACCATCACGCGCGAAAGGTCTGATTGGAAAGTGACGCATCGCGCGATCAGCGACAAACATATCAGCGCGCTTATTGCCGAGCCCGAGAGCGGCATGGTTTTCGCCGGCGCGTTCCATGGCTCGGTCCACATGAGCGCCGATGGCGGCAAGAGCTGGGAAGCGAGGGGCAACGGCATGACGCAAAACAACGTCTATTCTCTGGCGGCGCGGCGCGTGAACGGGCGGGCGCGCTTGTTCGCCGGAACCGAGCCGGCTCATCTTTTCGTCAGCGACGATCTCGGTTTAAACTGGCAAGAGGTGCCGTCGCTCCGCGCGGTGCCCAGCGTGCCCAACTGGAGTTTCCCCGCGCCGCCACACATCGGCCACGTCAAACACATCAATTTCGATCCCGACAATTCCACGACCCTGTACGCTTCCATCGAGGTGGGCGGTTTACTAAAAAGCACCGACGGAGGGAATAACTGGCAAGAGTTTCCCAGTCTCTACGAAGACGTGCACCGGCTGATGATCCATCCGGGCAATCGGAATTTTCTTTACGCGGTTACGGGCCGTGGTCTGTACGTGAGCCCCGACGCCGGCGCCAGTTGGCAACAATGGACACGGAGGGAAGATGAAATCGGCGGCTACCCCGACGGGTTCGTCTTTCGCCCGTCGGATCCCAAGTTGATCTTTATGACCGCCGCCCATGACGCGCCCGGCACCTGGCGCGCGACCCATTTCGCCGGCGCGCGGATCTCGCGCAGCGAGGATGGCGGTCGCAACTGGGAAATCTTGCGCAACGGCTTGCCGGACCGCTTGCAAGCGAGCATTGAGGCCTTCTGCCTGGAAGAATCGGGCGGGGCGAGCGCGATTTTCGCGGGCACCACTTCCGGTGACATCTATTGCAGCCAAGATCTCGGCGATCATTGGCAAGTCATCGTCAGTGGCCTGCCGCCGATCTCCAAGGCGGGCCATTTTAGAAATCTCGTCGCGGCATAGCGCGGTCCGATTCACCGCTTAACAGAAAGCGGCGAATGAGTACTGAGATCGTTTTCCAATCCGGCAAAGAGCGTCGGTATCATTTTACGCGCGCAGATAACGATTTGAAGAAATCTTACACGTAAGCCCGTGCCTCTGCGCTATCGCGCCAGCGATCGAATGGTACACGGTGTTTTTCCGGCTAACCTGAACCCCTCCGGGCGAACGCGATACTCGCCTTGCATTCGAGTAATTGATGATCCTATTCTCACGAACCGAGGGCACGTGAAGGAAACGAAACAGTTAGCGAGTTAATGCAAAGGAGCGTGACCACAATGACGTTCCCCGATTTCCTGAAGGCGTACCAGTGGAATTACCGGCCGCAGCAACCCGGGCGACCTGACTGGTTCACGGAGTGGCCTGGCGGCGCCAGAATGGCCGTGATGCTCATCCTGCTGCACGAATGGGAGTCCGTGCCCGCCCCGACCAGGCCGATGCCTAATGGAGCACACCACACCTTCGACTACCTGGCGCTCGGGGCGCGTGAATATGGCGCCAGGTTCGGTATCTGGCGCCTCCTGGACGTCTTGGACCGCCGCCATGTCAAGGCCACGGTCGTTGCCAGCGGCCTGGTCGCTGAGCTATTCCCCGAGAGCGTGCGAGCGGTCATAACGCGAGGGCACGAGCTCGCCACCCACGGATGGGACCAATCGATGCACCCTCCCGTCTTCAAGACCAAGGGTGACGAACAGAGCTCCATTGTCAAATCTATCACTGCCCTCGAGCAGGCCAGCAAAGAGCGCATCGTCGGCTACATGTCGCAGGGGCCGCGGCCGACGCCGAACACGTTAGAGATATGCACGGAGCTCGGGTTTGTCTGGAGTGCTGACTATTCCGACTCGGATGTTCCTTACGTCATCGAGGTAAATGGAAAAAAGATCGTGTCGGTGGGCTACGTCATGCCGAATTACACTGATAACACTCTTGTGCCGCTAGGTCTGGCTGCCGGTCTCGCGCAATTGAAGGATGCCTTCGATGCGAGTTACGAGGAGTCGCTAAGGCATCCCATGAAGTTCTGCTATGCCTGCCACGTGCACATCAGCGGACGACCCGGGATGAGCAAATTGCTGGATCATTTCATCGACTATGCGCAGCGGCACGATGGCGTACGGTTCTACCCTTGCATCGACATCGCAAACTTCTGGCTCGAAGGAGAAACGTCGGCGCGATCAAGAACCGTAGTTTAGATTGGGGAGTCGAAAGCAATAATCATTGATTTCCACCCTGCCTGCCAGGCGAAGCCGGTGCTCGAGGTCAAGCAGATTTTTCTTGTATCTCGCATGACAAACTGGCTATGATCCGGGAAACATTAGCCTGCACAGGAGGGGTCGCCATGAAGAGAATCTTTCTCGTTCTCGCTCTCACCCTTGTTTCGCCCTTCGACGCACTAGCCCAAGCGCCGTTCTATCAGGATAAAACAATCAAAATCGTAGCCGGATACGGCGCGGGCAGCGTCGATGATGCGTGGACCCGCATGATCGCCCGCTACCTGGTCAAATATATTCCCGGTAGCCCGGATATCATCGTTCAGAACATGCCGGGCGCCGGCGCCATGATTGCCGCCAACTACGTTTACAAAGTCGCCAAGCCCGATGGACTCACCCTCGGTGGCATTCGAGCCGGGTTGTATTTCGATCAGCTTGCGAAGCGACAACAAGTCCAGTTCGACTGGCCCAAGTTCACCTGGCTCGGCAGTCCCACACAGGTCGAACAGCTCATCTACATCCGTGCCGATAGCCCGTATAAGACCATCGACGACGTGCGTAAAGCAACGGTTCCACCAAAATGCGGCTCCACCGGGACTTCTTCGACGGGCTACTACATCGGCAATCTGCTCGAAGAAACCGTGGGAGCAAAATTCAACACGCTCACCGGCTACAAGGATGGGCCTGAAGTCGAATTGGCAGTCGAGCGAGGCGAGGTCCTTTGCCGCGGTATCTCCCTGGAAACCTTGTACGGACGTGAACCGCTCCTCGGCTGGTCCAAAAGTGGTTATGTCCGCGTATTGATGCAAACCGGCAAACAGCGCGACCCGAGGTTGCCGGATGCTCCGACCATCTGGGAGCTCATGAACGAGTATAAGACTCCGGAGGCGGGGAAACGGCTCGCCGCGATCATACTTGCCGTGGGAGCGTTCGGCCGTCCCTACGTCAGCTCCCCGGGCCTGCCGCCGGACCGCGCGAAGATCCTTCAGGGCGCCTTCAAAAAAACTCTGAACGACCCGGATTTTCAGGCCGCCGCCAAAGAACGGAGATTGGAGATCGCCCCCGTCCACGGCGAGGAACTTGAAGGACTGGCCCGCGACGTCATGGCGCAACCCGCCGAGGTTGTCGAGCGCATGAAACGATTGCTAGATAAATAGCATTTAGAGTCGGGTGCTCGAGCACGCGAGTTCCCGCGTGAACGTTTCCTGCATTTCTCAAGATATGTTCGTTGCACGAACATATGTAGGTCGGCGAAGGAAATGTTGCCGGAGAGACTTGAAACCCATGCCGCCGACGAGCCAGCAGAAGTTAGCGCAGCGCTTTCCCGGTCAAGCTCAGTCAAGGCTTTCTG
>DAIRFP010000009.1:0-43484 GCA_036794995.1 Thermodesulfobacteriota bacterium
AGACTTGAAATGGTCGTGACCGGTGGAACGGAAGGCAAGGCGTTTGCCCCTATGGTCTAAGACGACTATCCCGTCTCGCGGATGGACACAGCTGCCGATCCGGGTAATCGGAACGTCAATCAGCCTTTGAATCCTGGTAACATTGCGCCGATCACTCTTTCGAGCGCAAAAAAGGAGTTCGTAGTCTTCTCCACCCGTCAGGGCGTGGCGCTTCCCGTCACGGCCTGACAGGCAGCGATACGCTCGGGAAAGCGGCAGACTTTCTTCCATGAGGATAGCCCCGATGTGACTGGCCTTGCAGATGTGCCCTAGGTCTTGGAGCAGTCCATCGCTAACATCGATCATTGCTCGCGCTAGTTTTTCCCGGGCTAGAAGAGATCCGGCTTTGAGTCGTGCTGTCGGAAATTGATGGCGGGAAACAAGAAATCGTGCCAGCGGCGTTTTTAGGCTGGGCGATTTGCGTTGGAGCAGATTCAAAGCCAAGGCAGAATCGCCCAGAGTCCCGGTGACGTAAATATCGTCCCCTATGCGCGCGCCGTCGCGAGTGACAGGGCGATAACCCGGGTGCCCCATCAAGCAAGCTGAGATCAGCAATGATTTAGCGACGCTGGTATCTCCTCCAACCAAAGTCACGCCGCTCTTCAAGGCCAAAGAGCGAATGCCCCGATAGAGCTCTTCCACATGATTGCTTTCAAAGGTGGCAGGAATTCCGAGTGACAGAAGTAGATAAGCCGGCGTACCGCCCATAGCAGCTATGTCGCTCATATTAACAGCAAGAGTCTTGTGACCTAGAGCGTACAGTGAAGTCCACTTAAGATCAAAATGAATCCCCTCTATCAGAAGATCCGCTGTCACTAGGCATGAACCAAACGTGGTTTGAACCCAGGCTGCATCATCGCCAATCCCCAATTTCACACCACGGCCTTTCACCGTAGAGCGACGCACTCGCTCGATCAAGCCAAACTCTCCTAAACGACTGAGTTTCATTGAGGAATGGCCGCTAAAGTTCAGCGACAGAGGCACAGAAAGTGGCCTTGTTAGGGTCGGAGTGGAATGGATTTCTCTCTTTGGCTCTTGCGCAGCGGTTTTTCAGTGGGCTTCCATGGCTTCCGCTTGCTTGTCCTTAGTCTCGTTTTGGAAGCAACAGCATGTGCAGCACGGCGGGCCCCATTTGGGCCTGCTAGCAAAGCAACATTCAGGACATCGGACATGCTTTTGGCAAAGACCCATTGAAGCCTGCGACGCAGCGCTTTGGGAATCTCATCGAGATCCTTATCATTCCTTTCGGGAACGATTAGAGTCTTAATACCGGCGCGAAAGGCCGCCAACGACTTTTCTTTCAGGCCGCCAATCGGCAAGACTCTACCGCGCAAAGTAATCTCGCCGGTCATTGCCACGTCGCGACTGACCGGTCGCTTCGTCAGTGCCGAAATCAAAGCCGTCGCCACGGTAATTCCTGCCGAGGGTCCATCCTTAGGAATGGCTCCAGCAGGGACATGAATATGGATATCGAGCTTCTGGTAGAAGTCTTCCTCGATACCCAACTTTTTTGCATGGGCACGGGCATAACTCACGGCGGCTTGTGCCGATTCTTTCATGACCTCGCCTAATTGGCCAGTCAGTGTTAGGTTTCCGCGCCCTTTCGAAAGGGATGCTTCCACGTAAAGAACCTCGCCGCCAGCGCTGGTCCAGGCCAGGCCGGTGGCAACTCCGATTTCATGATGTTCTTGTTCAGTGTCCGGTAGAAACTTCGGCGCGCCTAGAAAAGAATGAATGTTGGCGCGCGTGATGCGGGTAAAATCTTTCTTTTCCTCCGCTATTTTCCGTGCGATCTTTCGGCAAATAGAGGCGATCTCTCGCTCGAGATTCCTCAAACCGGCCTCTTTGGTATACTCAGCGATAATGCGCAACACCGCATCATTGGAGATGTCGAGGTATTTAGCCGAGATGCCGTTGTCCTCGCGCTGTCTCGGAATCAAATATTTGCGGGCAATCTCAAGCTTCTCTTCGTTAGTGTAACCGGAGAGTTGGATGACCTCCATCCGGTCTGCTAACGCGGGCGGAATGGGGTCCAGCATGTTTGCGGTACAAATAAACAACACATTAGAAAGGTCAAACGGCAAATTCAGATAATGATCGCTGAAGGCATGGTTTTGCTCGGGGTCCAACACTTCAAGGAGCGCAGCCGAAGGATCTCCCCGGAAGTCAGCACCGACTTTGTCGATTTCATCGAGCATGAACACGGGATTGTTCGAGCCGGCTTGCTTAATTCCCTGAATCACGCGGCCCGGCAAAGCTCCAACATACGTCCGGCGGTGGCCACGAATTTCCGCCTCATCGCGAACACCACCCAGTGACACGCGCACAAAATTCCGTCCTAACGCTCGGGCGACGGATCGTCCTAGAGATGTTTTTCCAACACCGGGTGGGCCGACGAAACACAAAATGGGCCCTTTGATCTTTCGCCTTAGCTTGTTGACCGCGAGATACTCCAAAATTCGTTCTTTGATCTTCTCTAGGTTGTAATGATCTTCATCCAGAACTTGTTTTGCCTTTTTGATATTGAGATTGTCCTTGGTCCTTTTGCTCCAGGGAAGGTCCGCCAACCAGTCAAGATAGGTGCGTACTAAGGATGCCTCGGACGACTCCGGATGCATTTGCTCCAAGCGCTTGATTTGTTTATCCGCTTCTCGTTTCACGTCTGCGGGCATTTTCGCTCTCTCGATCTGCTTCTTGAGGTCGTTGATCTCTTCGGTACGCTCATCACCCTCGCCCAGTTCTTGCTGGATTTGCTTTAGCTGCTCGCGCAAGAAGTAATCCCTTTGAGTTTTGCTCATTTCCTCCTTGGCTTGGTTCTGGATGCGAGCTTGCATCGTTGATAGCTCTAGCTCACGGCTAAGAAGTTCATTCACCTTTTTTAAGCGTTCAATGGGATCAAAGATCTCGAGAATCGATTGGCTCTCCTCAATCTTAAGGCGCAAATTTGACGCCACTAAATCCGCCAGTACGCCGGGATCACTTATATTATCTGTGACCATAACAATCTCAGGCGGCAAATTTTTGAGATTTAAGATCTGTTCGATTTTTTCCTTAGCGGTGCGCATCAAGGCTTCGACCTCGATCGGGACCTCCGGCAGCGTCGGTTCAATGACCTTGCGTATTTTGACTTCAAAGAAGGGTCGCTCGCGCAAGTAAACGTCGACTTCTCCTTTTGACAGTCCTTGGACAAGAATCTTTACGCGGCCATCCGCCAGCTTAAGCATGCGCATGATCGAAGCGATGGTTCCAACGCGGTTGATGTCCGATGGACTAGGAGTTTCTTCGGCGGAATTTTTTTGCGCGACCAAGAAAATGAGCCGGTCACGGGAAAGTGACTCTTCGACAGCGCGGATCGAGACGTCGCGGCCAACGAACAGCGGCAACATCATGTAAGGATAAATGACTATATCGCGAATCGGCAAGAGAGGCAGTACATCGGGAATCTCTACTTGCGATACTTTGCCCTCTTGACCTTCAAGTTTCCATTCAGCTTCACTCATAGTCTTGGATTACCTTAATCACACTGGGGTGATAGGTCAACTAAAATCTTACCACCCACGGGGTTGCAGGTAATTGGAGGGAGACAGGGATGTTCCTTGGGAATCGCAGGTCCTAGCCGAACAATTCCTTAACCTTATCAAAGAAACCTTTCGAGAGAGGATTGACGTCCTCTCCGCCGTTACCGGCAAATTCCTTCAGCAGTTCCTTCTGACGTGGTGTCAGGTGAGTCGGGGTTTCCACGACAACCCGCACATGCTGGTCGCCTTGTTGATAACCCTGCACGTCTTTGACTCCCTTGCCTTTCATACGAAAGACTTTGCCGGATTGTGTCCCGGCGGGAATTTTCATTTTTACTTTGCCCTCCAATGTCGGAACGTCGATCTCTGCACCCAGGGCTGCTTGCACAAAACTAATGGGAACGTCGCAAATAATGTCTAGATTGTCGCGCACGAAGATCGGATGCGGTTCCACTTGGATGACGACGTACAGATCTCCCGGGGCGCCGCCTGTAGGCGCGCTTTCCCCTTCATTTCTCAGTTTGAGCCGCGATCCCGTGTCTACGCCAGCGGGAATTTTAATGCTGAGAGTGTGCAGCTTTCGTACGCGACCTGTGCCGGTGCAAGTTGTACACGGATCTTTGATAATGGTTCCATGGCCGTGACATTGATTGCACGTTCTTGAAACACTAAAAAATCCTTGTTGAAAGCTTACTTGTCCTCTGCCCCGACAGGTTGGACAAGTTTGCGGTGCGGTGCCGGATTTAGCGCCGTTGCCGTTACAAGTCTCACACGGCCCTTGCCGGGGTATTTTAACTTTTCTCTCGGTACCGGAGACGGATTCCTCGAAACTGAGAGTTAGATTGTAGCGAAGATCTTCTCCCGGGGCCCGCCCGCGGCGGCGACCTGTGCCGCCAAAGAACTCGCCGAAGATATCACCGAAGACATCTTCGAAGCCTGCAGTGAAATCGAACCCGCCGGAAAACGGACCGCCATTACCGAAAGCCGCGTGACCGAACTGGTCATACTGGGTGCGTTTCTGTGTATCCGATAGGATCTGATAGGCTTCGGAGACTTCCTTGAAGTTGGCCTCGGCTTGCTTGTCGCCAGGATTTCGATCGGGGTGGTATTTGAGCGCAAGTTTCCGGTAAGCTTTCTTTATCTCGTCTTCGCTGGCGCCGCGATTAACACCAAGCAAGTCGTAATAATCTCTTTTATCGCTCAACTCCGGACCTCAAAACTCTGTGTTTATACGTCAGAAAGCCCCTCTCCTCAATCAAGCGGAGGAGCAGGGGCTTCCCGTTGCCACGAAGATCAGTCACTGCACCATCTACAAAATCTAGTCTTTGACCTCCTCGAAGTCAGCGTCGACGACATCATCTTTCTTTTTCTTGCCGTCGCTTGGCGACTGTTCTTTTGCATTCTCTGCAGCCTCCTGGCCGGTTTGTTCCCGTGAAGCCTTAGCATACATGGCTTCCGCTAGTTTATGGGAGGATTGACTCAATTGCTCCCCGGCAGTCCGCATCACCTGGGTATCTTGTCCTTCCAGGGCTTCTCTAGCCTTTTTAAGCGCGTTCTCGATATCATCTTTGACACTGGCATCCAAATCGCCGCCATGTTCTTTGAGCGATTTCTCAGTCGAATACACAAGGGAGTCAAGGTGATTTCGCGCTTCGACCGTCTCCTTGTGCTTTTTGTCTTCTGCGGCATGGGCTTCCGCATCTTTGACCATCTGTTTGATTTCATCCTCGCTGAGACCGCTCGACGCCGTGATTTTAATGGACTGTTCTTTCCCTGTACCGAGATCCTTAGCGGCAACATGAACGATACCGTTGGCATCGATGTCGAAAGTCACTTCGATTTGCGGAACTCCACGTGGCGCTACCGGAATTCCGACAAGATCGAATTGTCCTAAAAGCTTATTATTTGCCGCCATCTCCCGCTCGCCCTGGAATACACGAATGGACACAGCTGTCTGGTTATCTTGAGCCGTCGAAAAGATTTGGCTTTTCTTCGTGGGTATGGTGGTGTTGCGCTCAATCAATTTTGTGAATACGCCGCCAAGAGTCTCGATCCCCAACGAGAGGGGTGTAACATCGAGAAGCAAAACATCCTTGACCTCACCCTTCAGAACAGCGGCCTGGATAGCGGCACCTACGGCTACAACCTCGTCGGGATTGACGCCTTTGTGGGGGTCTTTGCCGAAGATCTTTTTTACTCGTTCTTGCACTGCCGGCATGCGAGTCATACCGCCCACCAAAATAACCTCGTTGATATCACCGGGCGTAAGGCCCGCATCTTTAAGAGCTTGCCGGCAAGGACCTTCAGTCCGATCGATTAGATCGGCGCACAGTGCTTCAAGCTTAGAGCGAGTCAGTTTCATGTTGAGATGCTTCGGTCCTTGCTGGTCTGCCGTGATGAATGGCAAGTTGATGTCCGTTTCCATCGAAGAGGAGAGCTCGCACTTAGCTTTTTCCCCCGCTTCTTTCAGGCGTTGCAGGGCCATCCGGTCCTTACGCAGGTCAATGCCTTGATCTTTCTTGAATTCATCCGCCAGGTAATCGATGATTCTCTGGTCGAAGTCCTCACCACCAAGAAAAGTGTCACCGTTGGTTGCCTTGACCTCAAAAACACCGTCGCCCAATTCCAGTATCGAAATGTCGAATGTCCCGCCCCCTAGATCGAAAACGGCGATCTTTTCGTCTTTTTTCTTATCCAATCCATACGCAAGAGAAGCGGCGGTAGGTTCATTTATAATGCGTAGAACGTTGAGTCCCGCGATCCGTCCGGCATCCTTGGTGGCCTGTCGCTGGCTATCATTAAAGTACGCCGGCACAGTAATGACAGCTTCGCTTACCTTTTCACCCAGGTAATCCTCTGCTGTTTGCTTCATCTTTTGCAGGATGAAAGCCGAAATTTCTGCGGGACTGTACTGTTTACCTCTAATCTCCACCCAGGCATCACCGTTTTCATTACGGACTACCTTGTAAGGCAGCACTTTGGACGCCTTCTGTACCAGCGGATCATCGGCACGCCTACCGATTAAACGTTTTACAGCAAAAATGGTGTTCTCCGGATTGGTGATAGCTTGCCTTCTGGCGATTTGTCCAACTAATCTCTCACCACTGTCCGTGAACGCGACTACGGAAGGGGTCGTCCGGCTACCTTCCGCGTTAGCGAGAACGGTTGGGTCTCCAGTCTCCATGATTGCAACGCAAGAATTGGTTGTGCCGAGGTCAATGCCGATAACTTTGGCCATTTTCATTACTCCTCAATATATCTGCCATATTCACGCAAGATGCAAAAATTTAATCATCGCCGGGTCCGTTTTCAACCTCGTTCCAGTCGTTTTTTTTCCCTTGCGATTCTGGTGCCTTAGCCACGCTCACCAGCGCGGGTCGAAGCAACCTGTCCCGAATCACGTAACCTTTGTGATACTCTTCCACAACTGTATTTGGTGGGTGAGTTCCGCTCTCTACTTGAGCCATGGCTTCGTGTTTTCCAGGGTCAAACGGCTCGCCTACAGCTGAAACTTGAATGACATTATACTTGGCCAGGACGTCAAAAAGACCTCGAAGAACCATCTCAACTCCCTCTCTAAGGGGTTTTTCGTTATTTCCTTCTTTTGAATGCGCAATGGCTCGCTCGAGGTTGTCCACAACAGGCAAAAGATCTCTGACCAGCGCCTCATTCGCGAAGCGAATCGCTTCCTCCTTCTCCCGGCTGGCTCTTCTCTTAAAATTATCCAGCTCCGCGACTTGACGCAGATAACGGTCATAATTTTCGCTGGCAGCTTTTTCTTTTGCTTCAAGCTCCGCGCGAAGTTTCACCAGCTCCGCTGCATGATCCGGTCCGGTGGGTTGCGCAGGGCCAAGCAAATGGTCATTGTGATCGGCAGATGTTGTTTCTCCGGCTTTTTCTTTGTCGTCCACCATGCGGTCCCTCAAAACGCCCGAAAAATCTAATCATGAGGCCTTTCTTTGTCAAGTTTTAGTTTTGCAAAAACCTTCTATATTTTAGATAGTTGTCTGCATCGGCAAAAAGTGATAAATTCTTTTGTTAACTCTGAGCATTGAGCCCATGCTTCTTTGTCATGTCACCCCGGCTGTTGTTTTGCGCACTTGGCCTTTCGGGGAGTCGGACAAGATTGTGTCTTTCCTGACTGAGACCCACGGCAAACTTACGGGTATTGCCAAAGGGGCGAAACGATCACGTAAGCGGTTTGCCAATTCCTTAGAACCCTTTTCCTTGGTCAATCTTCGTTTTCAAGATCGGGCACACAGCCATTTGGCGTTTATATTAGCTTCGGAACTGTTGCTCGGGTATAAACACTTGATAACCAGCCTGGAGAAGATTTCTGTTGCCTCTTATCTCGTTGAAATCACAGATGGATTGATTGGGGAACGGGAAGAAAACCGTTTGGTTTATCGACATCTAAAAGACGGTCTCGTACACCTGGAAAAACAAGCGATGTCGCTAACCTTTCTAACCTCTTTCGAGCTTAAGCTTCTTAGGTTGGCCGGCTACCAACCTTTGCTGGACAGTTGCAGACGCTGCGGCAAAGAACGTTGGCATTCATGCACGATGCGCTGGCACTTTAGTCCGCGGGATGGTGGAATTCTTTGCGATTCCTGTTCACGGTTACGGAGAGAAATTTTTCCGCTTTCCGCAGCGACACTGGAATTTCTGACCAAACTTCAGGAAGAAGAGAGCATGGCGTCATTCGAGAGGTCGCCTCCAAGTGTAATGCTAAAAGAGCTTCGTTCCGCTGTGATTCGATTCATCGAGTTTCATATGGAGCGGGAGATCAAGTCGGTAGCCTTTCTCCATCAGTTTTCTTTGGGGCTCGTGCCAAGTTCGAAATAGGTAAGATTGATCTGACAACGACGATGGAGACCGCGAACCATGCCTAGGAAGAAGAAACTAGTATACTTTTTCGGCGGCGGTAAAGCCGAAGGCAGAGCAACCATGCGCGAGCTCCTGGGCGGGAAAGGAGCGGGCCTGCATGAGATGACACGCATCGGGGTACCCGTACCGCCAGGATTCACAATAACCACCGACGTGTGTTCCTATTATTACGGACATCATCGGCAATATCCGAAGGGACTGGAAAGTGCCGTGGTTGCGGGCCTTGCCAGAGTGGAAAAGGTCCTAGGACGCAAGTTCGGAAACCCCGAAAATCCTCTTTTAGTCTCCGTCCGCTCCGGAGCGCGCGAGTCAATGCCGGGCATGATGGATACTGTTCTAAACTTGGGTCTGAACGATCAGACGGTACAAGGGTTAATCCGGCGAACGGGAAACCCAAGATTCGCCTATGACTCCTATCGTCGTTTTATCCAGATGTACGCGGATGTTGTCTTGGGACTCAATTCCAAGGAGAAAGCCGAGGGCGATCCCTTTGAAGTGATTCTAGAGCAAAAGAAACACGATCGCGGCGTGCGCTTTGATACTGAGCTCGATGCCAAGGATTTAGAAAGTGTAACCAATGCATTCAAGGAATTGGTGAAGGTGCGGTCGGGAAAAGAATTCCCCAGCGATCCACATACGCAGCTGTGGGGTGCCATAGGAGCCGTCTTTGGCTCATGGAACAACGACCGCGCCGTCGCCTATCGTGACCTCTACCACATCCCGCACGCCTGGGGCACTGCTGTCAATGTTCAGGCTATGGTATTTGGGAACCTTGGCGAAAAGTGCGCTACGGGCGTAGCTTTTACGCGAAATCCATCTACGGGTGAGAAGTCATTCTACGGTGAGTTTCTCGTCAATGCTCAGGGTGAAGATGTCGTAGCGGGGATCCGGACACCCAGACCCATCATTGAGTTGAAAACAGTCATGCCCAAGCCCTTCCGTGAACTTCAAAGGGTCTGTAAAATCCTTGAGGCTCATTATGAGGAGATGCAGGATATCGAGTTCACCGTCGAGGAGGACAAACTTTGGACGCTTCAAACTCGGAATGGAAAGAGAACTGGTTTTGCTGCGGTACGCATCGCGGTTGATATGGTTGGGGAGCGAATTATCAGCAAGAAAGAAGCGTTATTGCGAATTGAGCCCGACCATCTAAATCAGCTTTTACGCCCGATTTTCGACGACAAAGACAAAGAACAGGCTGCCAAGGAGGGACGGGTTCTAGCGCGTGGCCTGCCTGCTGGACCAGGGGCGGCAACCGGGCGAATAGTCTTTCACGCAGAGGATGCTGTGACCTGGAAGAAAAGTGGGGAACGGGTCGTGCTCTGCCGTACCGAAACGAGCCCCGACGATATCCGGGGGATGGAAGCGTCGGAGGGTATCCTTACGGCGAGAGGCGGTATGACATCACACGCGGCACTAGTAGCGCGGCAGATGGGTAAAGTTTGTGTCGCTGGGTGCGAGGTATTGAACATTGACTATACAGCACGCACCTTGCGGGTTGGCGAGCTGGTACTCAAAGAAGGGGATTGGATCTCGGTGGACGGAAGCACCGGAGAGGTAATCCAGGGACAGATTCGAACCCTTCCCTCCGAGGTTCTCCAAGTGCTTCTCGGAGGTGCGCAGGCACCGAGCAAGTCAAATGTCTTCCAGCAGTACGCCAGGCTGATGAAGTGGGCAGATGAAGTGCGTAGGCTTGGGGTGCGTACCAATACGGATCAACCTGATCAAGCTCGTGTAGCGAAGCTGTTCGGCGCCGAAGGCATTGGTCTTTGCCGTACGGAACACATGTTTTTTCAAGGTGACAGAATCCAAGCCGTGCGCGAGATGATCCTGGCGGAGGACGAAGCAGGAAGGCGCAGGGCATTGGCAAAGTTGCTCCCGATGCAAAAGGAAGACTTCAAAGGGATCCTCGACATCATGGACGGCCTCCCTGTAACCATCCGTACCTTGGACCCCCCATTGCATGAGTTTCTCCCACACAGGGACGCCGAAATCATTGAGCTAGCGCAGGTCATGGCTGTTCCGGTTGACCGGCTGCGGAACAAAGTGAAGGTTTTGCAAGAATTCAACCCGATGTTGGGCCATCGGGGTTGCCGCCTGGGAATTTCGTATCCGGAGATTACCGAGATGCAGGCGCGGGCTATCTTTGAGGCGGCGTGTGAATTGCGCAGAGGGGGAAGAAATCCCTTTCCCGAGGTAATGATTCCTTTGGTTGGGTCCCGTGGGGAGCTGGTCGCGCAGCGCAAGATTGTTGAGCAGGTCGCGCGCGAGACTATGGCCTCATATGGGGTTAAGCTCCGCTATCTAATAGGGACAATGATTGAACTCCCGAGAGCGTGTTTGCTAGCCGATGAGATTGCCGAACAGGCTGATTTTTTTTCTTTTGGCACCAACGATTTAACCCAAACCTGTCTGGGTTTGTCGCGGGATGATGCCGGGAAGTTCTTGCCCACTTACGTCCTCGACGGGCTATTACCCGAAGATCCCTTCGTTAGTTTGGATAGAGAAGGTGTCGGCCAATTGATGCGGATTGCCATAACCAAGGGACGGAAAGTCCATGGACAACTCGAGATCGGTATATGCGGAGAGCACGGCGGTGATCCGAAATCGGTTAGCTTCTGTCATGAGATAGGGTTGGATTATGTCAGTTGTTCGCCTTTCCGGGTTCCCATAGCCAAACTCGCCGCGGCCCAGGCCGCATTACGAAAAATTCGATAATTTTTCCACTGTTACCCACTTTTACTTCTAAATAGAACTTTATTCTTTTATTGCAATTTGTTGACAGAATCAGCTTTTTTTAAGATAATTTACGTCTTTCCGATTGCTAAGACGGCATGGAACCACGTATTGCAGAACTACTAATCCGGGGTGGGATTGTTTCTCGAGATCAGCTTTCCCAGGTCCAGGAAAAGGAGCGTGACAGCGGCGCTAGCGTCATTAGAGAGCTGGTTCGGCTCGGTTTTACTACCGAAGATACCCTTACCGGGTTTCTTGCTAAGCAGTTCAACATTGAAAAGGTCGATCTAAATCCCTCAGAAATCGAGGATTCCGTCTTCAGCCTCGTAGCACCCCAACTCATTCAGAAGCACCAGCTGATTCCGGTTAAACTTCTCGGTTCGACTCTAACGGTGGCCATGGCCGACCCCACCGATCTTGTTGCCATCAACGAAGTGAAGTTTCTCACCGGATACGGTGTAAGGGTTGTGCTGTCTTCCCCTTCGGTAATCAAGAAGGTTCTAGAGCATCGCTTCGGCGGCGTGAGTTACGACGAGGTCCTGAAAAAGTTCGGCGACGGGGAGATGGAGGTTATCCATGAAACGGATGACGTTAACCTCCAGGAACTTCAACAGGCCACCATGGAAGCGCCGGTGGTGACCTTGGTCAATGCCATCTTGTCGGACGCGGCGAAGCGCCGAGCGAGTGACATTCATATCGAGCCCTACGAGAAAATCTTCCGCGTGCGGTTCCGAGTCGACGGGGTGCTTCAGGAAATCATGACTCCACCCCTTCGGCTGAAGAATCCTTTAGTATCCCGCCTCAAAGTCATGGCGGGACTCGATATCGCAGAGCGGCGCCTCACGCAGGATGGCCGAATTAAGTTGAAGATGGGGGTAGGAGGAGAGTTAGATATCCGCGTCTCCGTGCTGCCTACCCTATTTGGCGAGAAGGTCGTCATGCGATTATTGGACAAATCCAACCTCCAACTGGATATGTCCAAACTTGGCTTTGATTCCCAAACCCTCAAAGATTTTCTGGAAGCGATACACAAGCCGTATGGCATGATTCTCATCACCGGTCCGACGGGGAGTGGAAAATCAACAACGCTATACTCCGCGCTCTCGGAGCTCAACAAGCCAGACGTGAATATTTCTACGGCTGAGGATCCTGTCGAGTACAACTTAGTCGGAATCAATCAGCTGCAAGTCCGGGAGCAAATCGGGTTGACCTTTGCTGCCGCCCTGCGCTCGTTTCTTCGCCAAGACCCGGACATTATCATGGTCGGAGAAGTCCGTGACCTCGAAACCGCGCAGATCGCCGTCAAAGCGGCGTTGACGGGTCATCTAGTCCTTAGCACTCTTCACACGAATGATGCTCCTTCTACAGTGGATCGCTTGATCAACATGGGGGTCGAGACCTTCTTGCTGATTTCATCCATCAATCTCATCGCCGCCCAAAGATTGGTGCGGCGGATTTGCGAGAAATGCAAGGAGCCGGTGGAAATAAGTCCCGAGATATTGATCAATTTGGGCATTGATTCGACGGAGGTTGGCGCTGGCTTTTCCACCTTTCATGGCCGGGGCTGCGGTAGTTGCAACGGCACAGGCTACCGAGGACGTCTTGCTATCTATGAGGTGATGGTGATGCACGAGGGGCTTAAGGAGTTAATTCTGCGGAGTGCGTCGGTGGTTGAGCTCAAGCGAGAGGCGGTGAAGATGGGCATGAGCACGCTCCGCATGAGCGCCCTACAGAAGGTTAGGGAAGGGTTGACGACCATCGAAGAAACAGTTCGTGTCACTGACACGGACAAAGGGTTTGGATCGGTTTTTTCGTTGGGCTTTTGATGCCAAGAAGCTACGTCTGAGTGAACAAAACGCCGCGGCAGCATAATTTTCATAGCAGTAATCGAAATGGCTTTATAGCTCACGCTTCAAGAGAGGACAGAAAGCGATGCCAATATTCCTGTGGGAAGGAAAAACTGCCCAGGGACGAGTACTTAAAGGTGAGGTTGAAGCGTCGAATCTGGAGGCTGTTTTTGCGATCCTTCGGGATCGAAGGATCCGGCCGATACCGAACCGGATTCGGGAAAAAGGCAGGGGGTTCGATAAAGAAATCAGCATCCCCGGCTTTGGCGAAAGGCTCAAGGCCCGTGACCTTTCTGTTTTCACGCGCCAGTTCGCTGCGATGATCGACGCAGGACTACCCATCGTACAATGTTTGGATATTCAGGCTCAACAAACCGAAAGCAAGCTGCTGCGCAATACTTTGCGTTCGATCAAGCAGGATGTCGAAGGCGGTTCTACCTTGGCAGAGGCTCTTAGGAAGCATCCGAAGATCTTCGATGACCTCTATGTCAACATGGTCGAAGCCGGTGAAGCGGGCGGTGTGTTGAATGCGATCCTAAATCGGATCGCTCTATTCATCGAAAAGGCCAACAAACTAAAGAAAAAAGTCAAAGGGGCGATGATCTATCCCTGCACGATCGTCGTTGTGGCCGTCGTCGTTGTGGCCATACTACTGATATTTGTCATCCCCGTTTTCGCCGAACTTTATGGTAGCATGGGAAAAGCTCTCCCAGCGCCGACCCAGATAACTATCGACATTAGCAACTGGTTGCGCGCCAATTACCTTTATATCGTTTTTGCCATCGGTGCATTCATCGCTGGCATTCGGTTCTATTATCAAACGGACAACGGACAAATGAACATTGATCGATTGCTGCTCAGGATGCCCGTGGTGGGCGACTTGCTGCGTAAGGTTGCAGTGGCTCGCTTTTCACAAAACATGGCGATTCTTCTAGCCTCTGGAGTGCCAATCCTTGATGGTCTGGCTATCACTGCCAAGACCGCCGGTAACCGTGTTATTGAAAAAGCGATCATGGATAGCCGAGTAAGTATTAGTCAAGGAAGGACGGTGGCTGAGCCTCTGCGGGAAAGTAAGATCTTTCCCCCAATGGTTTGCCAGATGGTGGCGGTCGGCGAGAATACCGGCGGACTCGACACCATGCTCAAAAAGGTTGCTGAGCTTTATGAAGATGAAGTGGATGACGCGGTGGCGAATTTGACTGCGCTCATGGAGCCCATGATCATGGTCGTTTTAGGAGTGATCCTGGGTGGGCTAGTCATTTCTATGTATTTGCCGATTTTCCAATTGGGTTCCGTGGTGTCCTAGATCAGACTCAGCGCCCCGGAATATTCACATCTGATTGAAAAATGACCCTTGCCGTGATCGACGACCGTAAAGATTTAATAGAGAAAATGAGATGGCTACTCTTTCTCCGAGTCGTCATCTTGTCATTTTTTCTCGGCGCGACTGCGCTCTTCCACTTTTTCAAGCAGGAGGGGAATCTCCACGTCTTTTACACGCTTTCGATCCCTCTTATCATTGCCTATGCCATTTCCATTGGATCGGCTCTGGTCCTTGCGCACATGCGGGATCTTCGCGTCTTCGCGCATCTCCAAGTCGATTTCGATGTTGTCTTAATCACCGGAATTATCTGGCTTACAGGAGATTTTGCCAGCCCTTTCCCGTTCCTCTACAATCTCGCGGTGATGAATGGGGCGATTTTACTATTTTACCGAGGTGCGTTCTTCACCGCAGGGTTTTCCAGTTTGTGCTATGTGGCGCTCCTGAGCTGGACCAGTACCCTCAATAACGGCGGCGGTGTTGCCATATCGTGGCCACTCCTGATGCCGGTCGTACTTAACATAGGAAGTTTCTTTGCCATTGCCGGAGTGGGTGGGTTTCTTGCGAGCAAACTGAGCGATACCGAGAAACTGCTAAAGGCAAAGCACACGGATTATCGGGAGCTCGAAGCGCTGAAAGAAACCCTTTTACAAGGAGTGGGTAGCGGAGTTGCCATTACGGATGCGGAAGGGCGGATCAATTATTTTAATAGTCAGGCCCAGCATCTAACGTCTCTCCAAGAGGCGAGCGTCAAAGGAAAGAAGTTGAACCAGATATTTCCGGGTATGACCCACCACTTCAGCGAGGTCCAGGAAAGACGACTTGTCTCGACTGACGAAATCTTTTTTGCCACGCCGCAGGGAAACCAGAAACAACTGAGACTTACGCTGGCACCGTTAAGCAATGCAAGCGAACAGCTTATAGGTTATGTCTCAATCTTCGAGGACATCAGTAAGCAAAAAGAGGTTGAGGAGAAGCTCCGGCTTGAGGACGAATTGCGCCGGGCGCGAGAATTCGACTTAGAGCAAAGGCCTTTAAGCATGGATAATACGGATTTCCATTTCGAAGGTGTCATCGGCAAAAGCGGTGGAATCGAAAAGATCTATCATCTCGTTCAAAAGGTGGCGACGAGTTGCACAAATGTGCTGATTACAGGTGAAAGCGGCACCGGCAAAGAACTCATCGCCCGAGCGATCCATGTTAACGGACCGCGAAAACACATGCCTTTCGTTGCTGTGAACTGCGGCGCGATACCCGAAACTCTGATTGAGAGCGAGCTGTTTGGACATGCTCGCGGTGCCTTCACCGGCGCCGTCGCCGACCATATGGGATTATTCAAACAAGCCGACCAAGGAACGATCTTTCTGGATGAGGTCGGGGAATTGCCTCTCCACCTGCAGGTGAAACTGCTCAGGGTGTTGCAAGAGAAAGCTTTTACACCTGTGGGCGGTAATAAGCAGACTAAAGTGGATGTACGAGTCATCTCTGCCACGAACCGGGATTTGCGCAAAGAGATGGAAGACGGGCGATTTCGGGGCGATCTATTCTATCGGCTCAACGTGGTGCAAATAGTGATGCCCCCTCTGCGCAACAGGAAAGAGGATATTCCCGCACTGGCACATCATTTCATGCGCAAATTCGCCGACTCCCATGGCAAGCAAGTTGAGGAGATATCCGGCGGGGCGCTCATGCATCTAATGACCTACACCTATCCAGGGAACGTCCGTGAGCTGGAAAACATGATCGAACATGCAGTCGCGGTGGCGAATAAGAACATCATGACTGAGGATGATCTACCGGCGCACGTGAAAGGAATCCCCATTAGCGAGGAATCCGAATTTTTCGAGAGAACCGCACCCGGTGGCGCGGATCTGTTTTTCGCAAAAGGCCTGTCCTTGGATATCGAACTGGAAACCCATGAAAAGTGTATCCTCTTAAGCGCGCTCAAGAGAACTAACGGTGTTCAAAAGCGAGCTGCTGAAATTCTGGGCATTAATTACAGATCTCTACGACATAGACTGGAGAAATACGGTCTGCTGAACTCGAGAAACAACGGCTTTGCTGACGATTCGCCGGTGGGTCAATAACAAATTTTGTTACAACCGCAGATTCTCTTTTACGTAAACTAGAATACTTCCACCGGATCTAGTTGACCATCTGATACCGTTATTGCCTTCCGATTAACTTTCAAATCATTGATACGAAAAGAGTTTTTGAATTCTAGGAAATCCGAAAATAACGGAACTCTTGTGTGCTAGTCCGTTTCCAAAACTCGGAATCAGTCTGGCCTTGCTTTTGCTCTCGCCTGATTCCAAGCGCGACATCTTGAAGCTGTCACGAGGAGGTGAGAATCAGGCGGCTTGAGGAACAAGAATTCGTTGATGCGATTTGGATCTTGACCAGCGGCTTGAAATCGGAAAACAAGCCACTACCGAAAACTTAACGGAAAGAAAAACAAGGAAAGGAGTATTTCAAAAATGGATCAATTGAGACTACGAAACCAATCAGGTTTCACTCTTATTGAACTTCTCGTAGTGATCGCCATTATTGGCATCTTGGCTGCGATCGCGATTCCTCAGTTTGCGGCATATCGGAGAAGGGGATTCGATGCTAAGGTAAAATCGGATTTGAGGAACGCCTCCACCGCCCAGGAAGCCTACTTTACTCAATATTCCGCCTATAAGAACGGTGCAATTACTAGTAATCTTCCCGGATACAATCAGAGCGCAGACCTCACAATGGCCGCGGCCGCATCGGCGGGTGGTTATGTCTTGACTGCCACGGCAACTGCCGGTTGTGCTTCAGGCGGCACATTCTATCTGAGCAGTTCGAGCGGTCAGATAACCGGAACAGACTGTCAATAATAAGCGTAGTCTAAGTCACCAATTAGAAAAGGGGGAGCATCATAGGGCTCCCCCTTTTTCTTCGCACCTCGAGTAATTCTTACAAAAACTTCGTTGTGTCCTTTTTTGCCAGGCATCCACGTGGTGAGTGGGCAACCGTCCCTCGGCGACACGAAGGGATCGCTCTATCTTTCCTTGTCGCAATGATCTTTTGGTTCAACCACGAGATGATTTTGACAGGACAGATTCCGTTTTTCCGCGATCTGGGACTCATGTTTTATCCCATGAGATTCAGCTTGGCTGAGAGTTTCAGGGCTGGAGAATTACCGTTGTGGGATCGCCGCATCGGTATGGGATTTCCCATGATGGCCAATTTTCAATCGGGGGCCTTCTATGTTCCAAACCTCCTTTTTCTTCTGCTACCCTTTTTTTCGGCCATTAGGGCCATTTTCATTTTTCATTACCTTGTCGCCGCCATAGGAGCGTATCTGCTCTGCCGTCGGTGGAGATACCCCTCCTATTTGGCTGTCGTGGGGGCGCTTCTATTCACTTTGGGCGGCACGATGGTTTCTCTCAGCAACCTCCTCAATCATTTCCAGGCGGCCGTATGGCTGCCCTGGGTGCTTTTCTTCTGGGAGAGGTGTCTGCAGAGACAATCCTGGGAGAATATTACTGCCCTCACCGTGGTCTCACTATTGCAATTCCTCGCGGGATCCCCTGAACTCTATGCGATGACCATGGTTTTGGTATTGTTGGATGGAATACGATGGCGGTCGCTTGCTTCTAGACCGAGTTATTCCAGGGCGTTTTTTCTTTTGCTGTTAGTGAACATACTGACCCTAGGCCTCGCCATGGTTCAGGTTCTGCCTACCCTGGAACTCTTACAAGAATCCCGCCGGGCGAAATTCTCACTCCCGTTTCAGCTTGCTGCAAGTTGGTCACTCCACCCCTCGCAGCTCCTGAACTTGTTCTTCCTCGATAGAGAAGTCCTGACGGAGAGGCTAAGCGGCATGGAAATCCTTTTTGAGCCCACGCTGCCTTTTTTTGTGAGTTACTACATGGGTGCCTTCGCGCTCATGGGACTCTGTCTTTGGTTCTACTATTCTTCGTGGCAGGAGAAGGGCGCACTTTTGACGTTCGTGATCGTGTCCCTAATGTTGGCATTCGGTGAGCACACCCCATTGTATGCGGTGCTCTTTCGATACGTGCCAGGATTTTCCCTGTTTCGTTTTCCGGAGAAATTTTTTTTCTTGACATATGCAGCTCTGATATTCGCGGTGCTGCGAGGGATGAGGGCGTTCATTCAATATGCGCCTTCAACTCCGCGCGTCCCGCTCCTGATTTGTTCGTCGATCTGTCTTGCATTGGTTTCATTATGTGTTGCTCTGCGGGTCGATGCCGCTCTCCTTGGCCGGTTTATCAGCAACGTCACCAATGCTCCATTTCTGTCCGATTCTACATTCCTAAAGGCTTCCTTGGCGTTGTTCTCGATGGAGAGGCAAATCGCGCTAATAGTGGTAATCGTTGCGCTTCTCGTCTTGAGAGCTAGGAGTATGATCAGGGTTCATCTCTTTAACGGCCTAATCGTCGCCGTGGTATTCTTTGACCTTTATTCGGCCCATGAATCCTATCAATATCTTCTCAAACCCGACTTTATTTATGAGAATGCGAAGATCCTCCCTCGTCCCGATACTGAGCCGCAACGCATTTTTTATTATCCCGGGCCACTCAACCTGCACCCAAGCTATTATTTTTTGCGAGAAAAACCATCTTTCGCTCAGTTCAATTCGCTTGCGTTTAGCAACTTAATACCTAACACGGGAGTCTTCTATGGATTTGAATACATGCAAGAATTGGATGCGTTGATCAGGTGGCCGTATAGTGCATTCTTGGCGGTGGCGAACAAGCTACCTTATGAACGGCTCGGTAAGCTGCTAGGCGCATTGAATGTTCGATATCTCTACAGCTTTGAAGCGCTGCCTGATCGCAAGGATATCAAACTGACCAGTGATTTCACAGAATATTCTTCGTGGTTATATCGAATCGACCGGGTTGTACCAAGAAGCTATATTGTGCCTAAGATCAGATTTGAGCAAGATCCGATAAAAACACTGACTCTATTATCAAGCGAGGAGTTCGACCCGCTCAAAGAGGTCATATTGGAGACCCCGCTTTCAGCGTCGGAAGATACGGGGTTTGAGTCGAGCCTCAATATAATCAAATATACGAGCACCTATGTTGCTGTTCGTGCTGCGCTCAATAATTCGGGAATTCTAGTGTTGGCGGATTCCTACTATCCAGGTTGGAAGGCCTATGTGAATGGTAAGGAAGAGATCATCCGAAGGGCAAATCTATTCTTCCGCGCCGTACCGCTACCTGCAGGTAACCACACGGTGGAATTTCGATACGAGCCCATGTCGTTTAGGATCGGACTCACGGTTTCTGTTGCCACAATTGTTGCTCTTTCCCTGGTTTCTATTGTCTTCGCCTTGCGCCAGCGCAAGAGAAGAGTTACTAGCTCGGCTTCTTGAATTCGAAAACAGAAACCAAAGGTACTCGCGCAATGGTGACAGATAGGAAAGTCTCGTAAGGGCCGTTTACCAAGATTTGTTCACGGGGTGATAGCGCACTACGTCGATTAAGCAGCACGTAATAGTCAAAGGGTCCCTTGTCCGCGATCCTAACATCGTTTCGCAGACGTCCTTCTTTTTGATAATACACGAGCATTAAATTGCCAAATGACGCATTAATTGTGGCATGGGTCGGCAATGTTTTGTTAAGAGCTTTGACAAAATCGGGAGTAAGCGCCTCCAAAAAATAGGTGACTTCCAGTCCTTGTAAGTACGCGCCCTGGATTCCACCGACTAAGCGGTTGTAGTAACTGAGCTGAAAAGGGTGGAAAAGATAAGTGTCCAGCGCGGGAACAAAAAGAGACAAAATCATGATCGCGGCAATAATTTTTTGTGGGAGGTGTCTTATAGCCTCTAACAGTTGCCAAGAGGTGCACAGCCTTTGCAGCCAAATAGAAAGCACGAAGAATCCAACTCCAGCCATCGCCGCGACAAACGGCAATGCCGGCAGGAGCTGTCGCACACCGTCATGGAGGACGGCCCCCGGTAACAGTCCTGTCATTAAAATGAACGTTGCACTCGTGAGAAATAAGGTAGCCGGTGCCCTTTGTTCCCGAAGCCAATATAAACAGGCGGAGCCGAACAACGCGAGTGACAAAATCGCCTCCGGCGTGGTAACACCAACCACAAAAAATGGGTAATACCAGGGAAGCTGGTTGGTCAGATACAGTTGGCCCAGAAAGAAGACAGAGAAACTCGTCTCAGGACGATAACCGCGACTTAGCCCCTCGAATAAAAATTCGAGTATCCTCAGTCCCGGTTGATGCCACAGATAAGGCTGACATGCGATCATGATCACGGGACTCAAAAACAACATCACGAACACGTTGTTTGCGTAGGATCGTCGGTAGAATAGATGAGCCCAAAGGAACAAAGGAATGGGGATTAATAGAGCGGGAAACTTCGTTGCAAGCGTCAGTCCCCAGACCACGCCCAGCATGATGCTCCACTTCCAACTCGTGAGTCCCTTCCAGAAGCAATAGGCTGTGAAGAACCACATGGCCGCCAATGGCATGTCGGTCACTGCGATATGCGCGAAGCCGAACAGGTTAGGGATGGCGATCAAGGCGACGGCCGAAAATAATCCTGTCGCGTAATTAAAGAGATCAGCCATCCAAGAGTACATGCCGACCACGAGCAACGCGAAGAACAACGCAGGGCCGAGGCGATAGGCGACGAACTTATCGACATAAGAACCAAAAAGCGCTTTCATAATCCCCGACACTATTCTGGAAAACGGAGGGTGGGGTACATGGTATGGGTCCCAGTGCCAAGCCTTCTTGATGTTTTCGTCCTGAACTGACTTGCCTAATTCAGCTCGCAGGAGGTTCTGTCCGAATTCAACCAGCCATTCAATGTGCAGATCCGAGGCGTGGAAATATGCTGGCTCATCCCAGGCGACACCGTAATCGCGGGAAGTAACGGCGACCATTATGAAACTCGTCAAGAACAGGCCTGCCGGGATCAACCATCGTGAGAAAACGAAGCCAGTCGAAGCGGATACTGTCACCCGTATCTCCCCAGATAATGATTGACGCGAATGAACAGTAGGCCCAGGAAAGAAGAGATTACGTCTCTTGATAACTTCACCTTGGTGGCGGCATTGTTGCGCCAAGTTACGGGAACCTCCAAAACTCGGTAGCCTTTTATTTTGGCAAGGTAAAGAATTTCCGAATCGAAACTCCAGTCATCCAAGAGCTGTCGGGAAAAAAGTTCCTTGGCAATCTCTCGACGAAATCCCTTAAAGCCGCAGGTGAGATCCGAATGCTGGAGGGCCAAAATCCGGTTTGAAAGCCTTGTAAAAACTCCGCCCATGAATTCTCTAATCGCCGGCTGGTGACGTTCGACCTTTGCCCCTCGTCTACGGCGGCTAGCGATGGCTATGCCACAGCCGTTTTGCAAATGAGACAAAAATAACGGAATTGTTTCTATGGGCACAGAGAGATCCGCATCAGAGAAGAAAAGAAATCGCCCTCTAGCTTGCAGCATTCCGTCTTGAACCGCAGCGCCTTTGCCACGGCGAATGGGTTTTGCATGAAGTCTCACGCAGGGGTCGTTGCCATAGCGTTCGTTAATTAACACCCTCGTGCCATCGCAACTACCGTCGTCGACAACGATTACTTCGAACGAGTAGGACTGTGACTTGAGAAACCTCAAAATTGTTTCCAGGCTCTTTCCGATGCGCGTTTCCTCATTGAAGGCGGGGATAA
This sequence comes from Thermodesulfobacteriota bacterium, assembly GCA_036794995.1. Classification (GTDB taxonomy): domain Bacteria; phylum Desulfobacterota; class Binatia; order UBA9968; family UBA9968; genus DAIRFP01. The sequence goes on from DAIRFP010000009.1 coordinate 22,032, forward strand.
TTAATGACAAATGCACCGAATCGATTGTGGATAGCTTCATCACCGATTGTTCCCGACTTTCGGCTTCTGCAGAACTGAGAAGATCGAAAGTCCAAAAGGTAGCGATGTGCCCAGCGCAGCTATGAACCACCGCTCTAGGCGACCCGCATCAATGAGCACTTATTCAACCACCGTGGTACCGGAATAGGATCCGTGGGGTAATTCGTGGCCTCTCGCATAAAGAAGCACTTCAGTTGCCTGACCGCTATGACGGCTGGAAGAATAATCAAGAAGAAGTAGCTGATCCTTATTACACGTAGTTCGGGACACAACCGTGTGAGTCCCCTTCTCCGACGCCGATCATGCGCTATTGTGATTCCAAAACAGTGGATGTTCCACATCCACTATCTATCCCTACGCATTCGACTCTTGGTGAGTTCCCTGGTTTTGCGCTTCCTAGCAAAGACAAGACAGTTTCCCGCTCGCACACATGCCACCAGTAATTTCTTCCTTGTCGTAGAGATCGTTGTGTAGGTCTGACCGCATAGCTAGCAGCCACGTGTTAACGGCATAACGGTATGTAGGTGTATATGATAGCTTAATTCATTGGAATGATCAGTAAAATTTATCGTCCAGCGCAGCTCTTTATTGATTTCTAATCCAGTGCGGGGACATCACGTGTCGGACTCCGACAGCAGATCTTTTCCTAGGCGCGGAGGATTAACTACGGTCTTTGGATTCCAGTGGCATCGGCAATTCCAGTTGTCTTTGTCTATCCTGCAAGTCCCTTAAACGCATCAGATTGGCTAAGGAATACCCAAGCGTTGATGAATTTAAGGAAGTTTCTTGGGTTCAGCCGAAAAACAGGTCAGCGGAAAGAGCAGGTTCCTTGTTGATGGACAGGGAGCATTGTAAAATATTTCCGTCATCGAAGCAGAGGAGAATTGGTATGAGAACTACAAATTCCATAATACTGGCCGCTCTTGTATCGTTTGTCAGTCCTCAGGTGCTGTCTGCTCAAGCATTCGGTGAGTACAGCAGGGCAAGTGGAGGCGTTGGCGGGAGACAAAGCAGCGCGAATTCGAAAGCTGCAAAGACGCAGTCTCAGAATAAAGGCAAAGCAATCATTCAAGGCGTCGGAGATCTTGGAGGACGCCCCGTTCCGTCGAGCTTGATTGTTGCGTCAAAAAAGGCAGCGCTCTACCCGCGGCAAGACGATGAGACAGAGAAAATAGCCGAGTTAGTCCAGGGAGATGCTCTGATCCCAATGGCCCAAAGCAATGGTGGAAACGATTGGTACATGGTCAAGACCCAGAAGGGTATGATCGGTTGGATCAGGTCATCGGACGTCAGCAAGGAGACGTACAAATAAAACCCTGCCGCGGCCCATATACGGTTCCGCCTGGGACCCCGATAAGTCGAGAGGGCAAAAACGTCAATTTGGTTTGGCCGTTTCATAGCCTGGTTTCTAAGTCGAAATGCCGGAATTTTGCTCGCCCTCCTGTGTGCTTTAGCCGAGTTTGTGACTGATCGGTTAGGCGGGCGGCCGGATTCCGCCGCATGGATACCGCTTTGGAATCTGATCACATGCCGGGGCATTTGCTGTAGTTGCGATTGCGTTGTCTTAAATGAAGCTGAAACTCGCCGCCAGTTCACAATTAGCAACTCACGATTTGCTCACTGGTTTACCGAATGGGCGCGCTTTCTACGAGCTTGCGACACGTGAAATGAAGCAGGCATTTGGCCTGGAGCCATTGACGCTAGCTTACATCGACGTTGAAGGGCTTGAATGGATTAACCATCGCTTGGGATATTTCACCGGGACCAGATGCTTTGTACAATCGCTCAAACGATCAAACAGAGCGTTCCGAGGCCCGATCTGCTGGCGCGAATCGGGGGCACTGCCTTCGCAGTTCTGCTGCGCGGCACCACTTCTGAAAAGGCCGGTTCTATCCTAGAAGCAATTCAAAAGGCTCTCAAAGAGCAAAGGCGCAGGCATGCCCAACCAGTGACGTTTTTCATAAGCGCGATTGCCTGCACGAGAGCTCCACGTAGCATCGCAGAACTCATGCACCACGCCGAGTCAAAAATGAGCCGTATGAGGGTAAATAGCCGTGACGCTATCGAAATCACGCACGTCGACTCTGCTCCCACTCTAAACTGATCTTCCAGGCAAATTTCCTACGGTGAGTTCCCGGCGCCACAACGGCAGACCTCCCGGAGGACTGGTCGATGGCATGCAGCGTCGGTTGGGGTTGTGCAAATAAAGAATGACAAATGTCCTAAAGAAGAGCAATGTTTCCAGGCTCATTAGGCGACTTTTAGGCGTCTGAGGACGGAATCATTTCCAATAACGTGATACTCCATGTAGTCAATAAGCCGACGTGCGATAAAGAAGTATCTTTGAAGTTGTTCGGGAGACGAAGCCATCGAGTCAGGGGTGTCGGTAGGATTTCCGGCGCGGTAGGACTCCACTTCTTCTACCAAATTTCTTAGTGCCGGTGGAAGAACGTCCCAGACGCCTGTAGTCTGGCAGAGGGACACGAGTTTATTGTGATCGTGTTCGTGTGGGATGCTTCCATGGCGTTCAATGAGCGCAGCTTTGATTGCTTTCTCAACTGCCTCCGACACTTTGTCGAAGTCAGTGGCACGCCAGTCATTTGCCCCGAACGGCGGCTCGGGGTGAGCTTCTATCCTATCGCGTGCCGCACGTAACCATGGGTCGGCGTAAAATCCCATTAGTCCTCCCCTCGCTAGACTTTCTCCGGCATATGATAGAGCCGCGACTATTCTTTATCAAGCACGGGTTGGCGTGGTTTCGAATTTGCGCCAGTGTAGGCTCAACCGTTAGAGGAAGGAAAGCCGACAAGCCCCTGGTCTAAAAGAATAGCCTCGCGGCGCGGGCCGCGAGGCTATTCTTTTACGTGATTGGTGAATGCCGTTTAGGCTGCTGAGCGAGCTTTCTGTGCTTCGACCAGCGGGCGATACTTTTCGTTGAGCTTCATCCAATGTTCTGCCCGCCGCTTAGCCTTGGCAAGCTCAACCTCAGGGAAAGTTACAAAAGGTATACGAGTCGGCCCGACTTTGCAGTAGTCGGCAAACTCCGCCGGGCGTTTGTTACCCGCACCGGGTACCGGCTTGCCCCCGCTCCCATCACCGATGATGTCATCGATCACTGCGATGGCCTTTTCGTCGTCGCCCCGTCTGACAAGCTCCAGCAAATGCAGCACCGGCCATGGGCCCATCCAGACCTCGGTGGACCAACATCCAGCCGCGCCGAGCCGGTAGTAGGGATAAAGTTGAGTCTGGTTAACGAAGACACTAATCTTGCCGTGAACAATTTTTTGCAAGTTCAGGAAGGCCTGGGTGGTTCTATGGCTGTCCTTCATACCGATGATATTGGGTTTTTTGATCAGTTCTTTAAAGGCGGAAACCGGTATGGTGAATTTGTGATTCTCTGGATTATGATAGATAACGATATTGAGGCTGGGAAAAAGATCAGCGATATCATGATAAAATTTGATCGCATCTTGGATATGAAGCGTCTCGTAATAAGGCACTCCCAATAAAACACCATCTGCCCCGAGATCCTTAACAAAATTCATCTTCTGCACGACCTCCCTTGGATTCGGGCTGGTACAGCCAAGGAAAAGCGGCACTCTTTTCTTCACGGTCTCCACCGTAGCAACCGCCAGCGTCTTAAATTCATCAAAGAGTAGGTTGTAGCATTCGCCGTAGGTACCCGTTGTTGCAATGTTGTTGACGCCGTCTTTGATAATCTTGTCAACACCATCTTGAAGATTATCTACGGCGATGGTTTGCGTTGCTCGGATATCCACCGCATTCGGCGTGGCGAAAGCAGGCATCATCCCGAGGACTCCTTTCAGCTCGTTAGCACTGATCATTGGCACCTCCTAGAACTTTTTGTTTCGGTGGCAAATCGACAAACCCGTAAGCTTCCTCTCAGCTTTGTTAACAGTTCCGCAAAGGTATTGTCAAACACAAAGAATCTTCCCCGCCGGGTGCCTTTGGCAAGCGGGAGTCATCGATAGATCCGAACCGGTGAACCTAACTAATGATCGCATTAGAGCTTTCAGCTCGATGCCCGGGTTGATCGACTAGTCAGTGTTTTTTGTCGTTGAGTCCACGCAGTCCCGAGTTCGGTGACACGCAAGTGGTCGTGCTGATCCAAAAAGAAAGTTTGGTGGCTCTTAATCAGGCCTCGGGATCGTTATCCGGAATCCGATCAATCTCTTGGAGCCAGGCCGTCGCCTCGCTATCGCTCGGAGCGCGGTAATCACCTCGGGGAGATAAAGAACCGCCGGAGCCGACCTTTGGAGCGTTAGGTATGCAGCTCCGCTTAAACTGGCTCTGCTGGAAGAAGCGCCAGGCGAACTCGGACAGCCAGCGCTTGATGACGCTGATGTCGTACTGATGCCGTCGTTCTTCCGGGATGTCAGGCCAATGTCCCAGAGCTCGGTCGCGCCAGGAACAAAAAGCCAAAAAAGCGGTTTTAGATGGTAGATAGCCGAAGCGGGTCGTGTAATAGAGAGTGAAGTCGTGAAGTTCGTAAGGCCCGATAATATCCTCCGTTCGCTGAGTAGGCTGCTCGTGGTCGAGATCTCCCGGAATGAGCTCCGGACTGAACTCGGTCTCGAGAATAGAGCGTAGGACTTGGCTCGTCTTTTTACCCAGTTCATTCGTCTCGGCTGCCCAACGAATCAGAAACTGGATCAAAGTTTTGGGAACACTTGCATTGACACTGTAGTGGGACATATGATCGCCCACGCCATAGGTGCACCAACCCAGAGCGAGTTCGCTGAGATCGCTGGTACCGAGCACTAAGCCTTGATGTAGGTTGGCGAGTCGGAACAAGTGGCTGGTCCGTTCTCCTGCTTGCACATTCTCAAAGGTGACGTCGTAAACCGGTTCTCCCCGCGCGAAAGGATGATTAATATCGCGCAACATCTGCTCGCAGCTGGGCCGAATATCCAACTCGTGAGCGGCGCTCCCCAGCGCCTGCATGAGGGCTCGAGCGTTAGCCAAAGTCCGTTTGCTGGTGGCAAAGCCGGGCATCGTATATGCGAGCACGTTGGATCGGGGGAGCTTTAAAACATCCATGGCCCGGGCGGCCACAATGAGCGCCTGCGTTGAATCGAGGCCGCCGGAAACTCCGATGATGACCTTGGCAATTTTTGAGCTTTGGAGTCGTTTTACCAATCCTTGGACTTGGATATTGTAAGCTTCGTAACAGCGACGGTCGCGCAACGCCGGGTCTGAAGCTACGTAAGGAAAACGGTCGATCTGTCGCCGGCAGAGTAAAGGCCCAGTACTTGGCAGTTCGGCGTTGAACGAAACCCTGCGAAACACGCGAAGCTCTTCGTGATAACGTTGCATGCTTTGGCCGAAACTATTCTGGCGCATGCGTTCCTGGCTAAGTCGATCAAGATCCAACTCAGCGACTACAAGTTGGGAATCATGGCGAAACCTTTCTGACTCCGCCAACAGGGCCCCATTCTCGTAAATCATAGCGTGCCCGTCCCAGGCCAGATCAGTGGTCGATTCGCCCGTGCCCGCCGCCGTATAGAGATAGGCCGCTAGGCATCGCGCTGACTGGTTGGAGACTAAGCTATGACGGTACTCGTCTTTCCCTAGGATAATATTGGACGCGGAAAGATTCAGAATTACCGTGGCGCCGGCCAGCGCGGCAATGCAAGAGGGCGGAATGGGCACCCATAGGTCCTCGCAAATCTCGATAAAGAATGTAAAACGAGGCTCCTTTTGGAACTGAAAGAGAAGTCGCTCACCGAAAGGAATCTCTCGCTGGCCGAGCACATCAACGGTGATGTGGTGAGCCGCAGCCGCCGGCGCGAACTGCCGGTACTCGTAGAACTCCCGGTAATTCGGCAGGAATGTCTTGGGAACAATTCCAAGTATCTTTCCGCGATGAATAGCAACTGCGCAGTTAAACAGCAGATGCCCCGCTTGTAGCGGCATGCCGACCACGGCGATCAGGTTTAAGGCTTCCGATGCTCGGAGAACGGTGCGTAGGGATTCAAGCGCGCTATCCAACAGTGCCTGTTGGTGGAAGAGGTCCTCGCATGAATAAGCCGTGAGCCCCAATTCCGGAAAAAGCGCTAGAATGGCCTTCTCGTGCTCGGCTTTCTCCATGAGCGCGATCGTCCGGGCTCCATTGAACTCCGGATCTGCAACGCGCACTTCCGGGGTTCCGACCGCGACACGGACGAAGCCGTGGTTGTAGAGGTTAAAGAAGTCCGCATTTTCCTTCATACATTTGCTTTCTATTCCAGGGATGGACTATGGCCGATTTTTCGACGACGAGCAACGTGGCGGCCGCTTGCAGTAACCATCTCTCGTCAAAGAAGCCTCGGGTTCATAGTCTGTTGTTGGTTTTACTCGTGCAGGAATAATACGGGCTAGTGAATGAATTCAAGGGGAATCGATGCGGCGATCAAGATGTAGAAGACGAAAAATACTTCTTTGGTGGCTCCGGAAGTTCACTTCTTGCGGTGTAGCGAGGAATCAGTTGTCTGGTTGTCACAAGATCGAAGGGATGGTCTCCGGAGAGACTTCTGCCCGCTACAAGGCCGCATTTCGTGCCGGAATTTTGCCCAGACCAACCGACGATCCCCCGACGCAATAGCGCCGAGCACCCGTCTCCAAGCAGGTCTTTCGCTGACAGAACGATACTTATGGAAGCACTTTTGACGCCAAGATCGAGCAACTAGGGATCGATCGCTACTCTAGACGGCAACGGTGTCGACTATGCGAGCAGATGGAAGAGGTTTGCGGCGATTGGGATTGCGCAGTATCTGTAACGATTTCTGCTCGATCTGACGAATTCGTTCGCGCGTAACCGTGAACATTTCCCCGAGCTCTTCCAATGTGTAGTCGCGCTTCTCCTCGATGCCAAAACGCATGCGCAGTACCTTCTCTTGCCGCGGCGTTAGAATCGCGAGAGCCTTTCTCACATCTCTCCGTAGCGTTCCTTCCATCGCCTCCTCGTCGGGATGCCTATTGATCCGGTCCTCGACGAAGTCTCCAAGTTGGTCACCGTCTTCCCAAACCGGAGTTTGGAGTGATACAGGCTCACCCTGGACTTGAATGACTTTGAGCAGATCGGAAAGCGACATACGCATCGCTTTGGCGAGCTCTTCGGGCCTGGGATCGCGGTCGAGTTTCCGCTGCAGCCGCTGAGCGGTCTGCATAATCTTATTGCGAAGTTCCACTCGGTGTACCGGGATTCGAATTGTCCGACCCGTGTCGATCAGACCTCGGGTAATGCCCTGACGAATCCACCAGCTGGCATAGGTTGAAAACCTAAAACCGAGACGATAATCGAATTTCTCCACGGCGCGCATCAGCCCGAGATTGCCTTCCTGGATAAGGTCTAAAAAGCCCAAACCGCGGTTAACGTATTTTTTGGCAATACTAACGACTAAACGCAAATTGGCTTCCGTAAACTCTTTTTTGGCAGCGCTAACAAACTCCTCGCCCTCCTCTATTAGCCCTACCTGGGTCCTGACCTCGGCTGTTGGGAGACCGATCCGTTCCGCAATGAACTTCATTTCCGCCAGTATGGCGCTTCGATTTCCCTTGGATCGGTTTCCTTCCTCTTTTTCCAAGACCACTAAGCGCTCCGCCGCATTCTTCAATTGTTGGACCATTTCCTCTATCCGGCTCGACGAAAGGCGAAGCTCCTGCATCAGCATCCCGATCTTTTCCCTTAGTCCCGATTCTTTTCGAGTCAAAATAGTCCGTCGTTTACGAGACAGACGACTCCGCGTCAGATCCTGGCGATACTGTTGTTGAGTCTGGTGAAGACGTCGCAGCCTACCCACCAGTTTTAGGAAGGGCTTCGGATCGAGAATCGCCTCTCCATCCTCCGGCTCTGTATCGGCTTTGTCGACCACCGCACGGAGATCGAGATCCCCATTTGCAATGGCATTTCCTAGTTCAACTGCGTGACGGAGCGACATCGGAGTTGACCAGAGCGCCTTAAGGATTTGATTCTTGCCCCTCTCGATCTGCTTGGCGAGTTCGATCTCTCGCTCCCGGTTAAGCAGAGGGACGGAGCCGATCTCATGTAAGTATTGCTGAACGGAGCTAAGACTTGCTCCCGCCTCCTCACGCTCGGTTTGCTCTTCTTCTGGGGATTCAACCCTGGTCTCGTCCTCGGTGAGTTCTGCCTCCGCGTCAGTCAATTCATCCGAGTCAACCTCGCGGGTGTCTGAATTTTCGTCCATAGTCTTTTCTATATCGAAATTTGCGGACATTGCTCTCTCCTTTTGAGCACGCAACCCTTTAAAGCGCTTTTCCATCAGGTTTCATCCCAAACCACTTAACCCGTTAGCTCATAGGTTCGATGGTCGGATCAGCAGAAACGAACCCCCCCAAGTCCAATAAAAGATTGCAATTGTTGGTAGAAGATAGTTGAAACGTGAACAGGGTCAACGATAGGTCCAACGCCGATATCTCCAAGATAAGGACGCCATGCCGAGGTGTCAAGGTGAGTCTGCGTGGTTTTTGTCCGGCTAGGACACCCTATGACAACCCCGGTTAAAGCCATGTTCATTTGGCCCGAAAATATTGAGACTGATTCAATACTTAGTATGATGAGTCTACTTGGACAGCGCAATAGGTTGACACAACCGAAGCCGTCTTTTTTTGGCATTCTGATGCTCCAATATGGGACCTGGTGTCGTCCAGACTCTGCCCACACAACTCAGGCACGCTATTTCCCTGTGCTCCCCACAGCATGCCGATCATCCAGTCCGGCCTTATTCGATCCAGTTCAGCCCGCGACATGCCTTCATTCCGCGTAGATGCGAATCCCTTAGTAAGCGGCCCCCGAGCAGCCGCGTTCGCGACAAAGGAATCAGTCCCCCTCCAACCAGCTCGCCCATGAGAATGCAGCAATCCGCGACCGTAACCTCTTATTTGCCGGAACCGTCGGCAAGTCCTCCCTCTTTGGTAAAGATGGCTTGCCGGCTACAAACCCGTTTGACAGCCAACCAGCGCACTAAATCGACCAAATGGACTCCCACGTCACCCATGGCGCCGAAACCCACGGCGTCTCTCTGATGGCGCCACCGATAAGGTACATTTGGGTCCACTCGCCCCTCCGTATAAGACTTCACTATCGCAATTAGGAACCGGCTGCGGCCCTATGATGAGAGGGTCTTTTCCAAAACCTGTTTAACGAGTTCGACACTGGGCTTTGAAGGCCGTTGATTCGGCTCGATGAGCAGAAGCCGGGTATCATTGAGTTCAATGCTTTTAATCGTGAGCTTCACAAGAGTCTTGTTCCGAATCTCTTCGCGAACTGCAAAGACGGGAAGAACGGCGACTCCCACGCCCGCGCGAGCTGCCTCTTTCCGACCCTGCAAATTGCTGATGGTAAATCCCAGAGTGGGGTGGGGAATCCTATGCTTTTGCATAATCTCGTCTACCATGTCGGAGAATTCGTTGCCTTTGACCCCCAGTGCGAACGGAGCCGAATTCAAATCCTTTAGTGAAACTACTTTCTTTAGTGCCAACGGATGTCGGGGGGAAACCACAAAACATAACGGTTCAGACCTCAACGGCTTCACCAGAAGACCTTGAGGAATACTATCCGACAACACCACCGCCAAATCGAGCTCGCCCTTCATAAGATGTTCATAAGTAGGGATTCTAGACTGGGTGAACAAGGACAGCTTCAGCCTTGGAAAGTCTCGGGTGATGCTTCTAAAAACATCGGGCAACACGTAAATGCCTACAGATCTTGTAGCTCCGATCTTAACTTCCCCTCGAAGGCCGGCACTCAATTCCTCAAACGACCTTTTAACCTCCTCTGCTTTGGCCAAAGTCTCTTTGGCAAACACAAAGAACAATTCGCCGGCCTCAGTCAGCCTGAAGTGCCTCTGAGATCGATCGATGAGTTGTAGCCCTGCCTGTTCCTCCAGTTTGGCAATCTGAGTGCTGATCGCGCCTTGCGACTTATGGACCCTGGAGGTTGCAAGACTGAAGCTCTTGCACTCACTTACGGCCACGAAGGTTTTAAGATAGTCCGTCGAAACATCCATCTAAGAAACAGATAATAGTATCAAAAAAATTCCTTTGACAAGGAGGGCGATAGTTCATAAGCCAAGCGATGCGCGGTCTGCTCTTGCAGTGTGTCGTCGCACTGGATTGCGCGCAAAACCAGGAAAGTCTTGGTAAGGATGTTTTCTGTGAGCTGCCTTTATAAGAGACTTCTGTGGGTTGGTCTCGTCATACTCTCGTTGGCGAATGTCAGCTATGGCCAAGAAAGATCGCGCTTTCCGATCAGTGTCGCCTCCAAGACCCTGGGTTTCAGTCCCGTCTGGGCTGCCTGGAAACTAGGTTTTTTTGAGCGCGAAGGCTTGGCGGTCGACCTTGTGCTGATGCGCGGCGCAGAAAAGGCCGCCATGGCTTTGGTTGGCGATTCTGTCAACGTTGCCGTGGGTTCTGCTGATGCTTTTATCGCTGCTGTTGAGTCCAATTTTAACGTCGCCATAGTGGCGGGAATCATCAATCGGCCGAGCTTTTTCATAATGGCCAAGAAAAACTACCGGACATTTCATGATCTACGCGGCGCCGTCATAGGCGTCACCAATATCTCGTCTGGGCCTGCCGTGGCTCTGCGTTACGTTCTAAAGACCAAAGGGATTGAGTATCCGAGGGACTACAAGTTACAACCCGCCGGTCCGGATGCCGAGCGAACCATGGGCTTGAGTTCGGGACGCATCGACGCAACACCGCTGGCCGTTCCATTTAATTTTGTCGCGGAAGAATTGGGCTTCAATACAGTAGGTTCGTTCCTGGATGTTATTCCCGACTATCAAGTCTCTGTTTTTGCTGTGAATCGCGCGTGGGCCGGAAAAAATCGCCCACAGCTGATCCAGTTCCTAAGGGGGATGACCCTGGCTATGCGCTGGCTTTTCGAAAACCGAGACACCGCGGTTGATTTTATTGCCAAGGAGCTCAAACTAAAACCTGAATACGCTCGCAGAGGTTATGACTTTTATAAAGAAAGGGGCTTGTGGGATTCGAATACGCACATCAACATGGCAGGGATGAAAACCACCATTGCCATTTACAACGAGACCAGCCCTCCGAAGCCGGCAACGGTGCCGGAAAGGTACATTGATCAAAGCCTTCTGTCCGAAGCGCTGAAAGGAATGGGAACCAAGTAAGTCCGACAGTTGCAGTCCCCGGCATTGGGGCTTGGAGTGTTCTAATGAAAGATTTGAAACAGTTTAACGCTGAGCTGAAACAGAAGAACCTGGCGGGATATTGGGAAACAGCGGAGGGCGAGGTTTACCGTGAGCCGGCTGCCACCTTCGAGCCGTGCCTTTGGAAGTGGAAGGATATCAATGACGCGATCACCCAGGCGGGTGAGGTGGTCGGCCTGGAGATGGTTTCGAGGAGAGTGATCCGGCTATGCAGTCCCGCCAAGGGAACCACGGCCCATACCTTTCAATTCAACCTGCAAATGCTCCAGCCTGGAGAGCATGCGGTCGCGCACCGTCACACGCAAGCCGGTGTCCGGTTCGTAATCAGAGGGAAAGGTGCTCGGTGCGTAGTGGAAGGCGAGTCGTTCGATATGGAGGAGGGAGATTTTCTCACCAATCCAAACTGGACTTGGCATGAGCATGTAAACCATTCCAAAGCGCCTGTGCTCTGGATCGATGCGTTGGATTCTCCATTGATGCGATTTCTCGAAGTCGGTTTTCATGAGCCTCATGAAATCGGCCAACAGGTTGTCTCCAAGTCGGAAGGCACCGCTTGCGCCGAGTTGAGTTTCAGCCGCCCAACCTGGGTACAAGCGCATTCCATACATCCTCCCGGCTATCGTTATCGCTGGGCGGAAACGGAGACGGCGTTGAAAACACTGGGCGAAACACAGGGAGATCCCTACGACGCCATTTTTCTTGAGTACGTCAATCCGCTAACCGGCGGTCCCACGCTGCCGACCCTATCCTGCGGCATTCAGATGCTTCGACCGGGCGAAAAGACATGCGCGCATCGGCACACGAGCTCGACTGTGTATCATGTCTTTCGCGGCGCCGGTGCGACCGCGATCGATGACGTGCGCTACGAGTGGGAGGCCGGCGATACCTTGTCGGTGCCGCTTTGGCGAGTTCACTATCACGAAAACCGTTCCGCTGAGCCGGCGATTTTGTTCGTCCTCAGCAACAGGCCCGCGCTTAGCGCTCTCGGATACTACCGCGAAGAGGGAATGAAGGAATAGCGTGGCAGCACATGCCACATGGACAAAAGGGGAATCGTTAAAATGAAAGCAGAAAAAACCAATATCATCGCCGAAGTCATGAGCGAGATTATCGAGCCGGGTATACAGCGGTTGATGGAAACGCCTTATTTCACCGAGCTTCGATCCGGTAAACTCTCGCGGCGAAGAATTCAAGCCTGGGCCTTGGAGCATTATCTATACAACATCTCGATTGCCAAGGGACAAGTGATTTGCATGTTCAAGTACGCTCACGATCCCGAGCTCTACGGCGCCTTTGCCGGCAAGTTCGCCGAAGAACAACAGCATCCCAGCCTGGTCAAGCGCTTCGGCTTTGCGATGGGGCTTAGAGAGGAAGATTTCACCACCGCGCGACCGACCTTCGAAAACCTCATGCACATGAGCGTGGTGCTGCGGAACCGGTACCTTGGATCGCCGATCGAGACCCGAGTGTCGGGGTTTACCAACGAAACGATTCTCACCCGATATTCCGATGAATTCGACACCTATCTCAGGAAGCACTATGGTCTCAACGATCAAGGCTGCCAATTTTTCATGATGCATAAAATCGCCGATGAAGAGCATACGCGGGACGCCGCCAATTACATCATGCGACACTGCGCGCCCGGAGAAGAACAGATCGTTCGCGACGTTGCCGATTGGATCGTGCGGCTGAATATCATGAAGTTCGAGGGTATTTACAAAGCCTATGCCTAGAACTGGGTTGAACGTGAATCCTTGGGTAAATTTCCCACTAGGAGTCTTCTCGCGCAGGGGAAGTGTTTAGCTAAGCCAATGACGAAAAGTGTGCGCACAGCAATTTTGCAAGCCGGCAAAGAATTTCAAACCTTCAGGCGATTCCTTGGGCTTTTATTTCTACTGATTGCCACACCCCCCGATCTCTATAGCGCCGAGCGACTGCGGATCGCGGTGTCGAACTATAATTTGTCAAGTCTGTCCATGGGCGTAGCCCATTCACGAGGTTTCTTTAAAGAAGAGGGCTTTGACTCCGAAGTGATCCGCATGAATCCGAACGTGGCGACCACGGCGGCGGTCACGGGGGATGTGGATTTTTCGGCGCTCATAGGTTCTTTGATCGGCGCCGCGATCAAAGGCGCGCCGCTGAAACTGGTCGCGTGTTCGCAGGATCGAACCCCCATTGTTTTTGTCGCCAAACCCAGCATCAAGTCCATCCAGGAGTTGCGCGGGAAAACCATCGGCATCCCTTCTTATGGGTCGACCCCGGACGTGGTGGGCAGGATGGTGCTCAAACACTTCGGCGTAGATCCGGAAAAGGAGATCAAAGCGATCGGCCTGCCCACCGACGCCTCCCGGCTGGCGGCGCTCAAGGAAGGAATGGTCGATGCGATCATCGTCGCGCCGCCGATCGATTATGAAGGGAAAAAGCTGGGGTTCAATGTGCTGGCGCGAGCCGGCGATATTTTTACTTTTCCCTACAACGGATTGGGAACCAACACGAGAAAAATCAAAGAGCGGCCCGATCAGGTAAAACGCGCGATTCGCGCGTTGATCAAGGCGAACAACTACATTCGCAAAAATCGCGACGGAACGATCCGCGTATTGATCGACTGGACGAAGACGAAACCGGAGTTGGCCTCCGCTTCCTATGATTCGTCATGGGAGTTCTTCAGTCATGACGCGAACATCCCGGAGGATGGCCTGCGCGTCGTCATCGACGGCTTTCGAAACTCATTGGGCATTACCCGCCCTATTCTGGCCAGCGAGATCGTCGATGATAGTTTTCTGCGCGAGGCACAAAGAGAATTGGGCGTAGCCAAATAGGGACCGTGGTTTAACGAGCTTCTCAGGAGTCCGATCTTATGTCTGCTGGCACAGAAGCGAAGGAGCGTTTACAGCACGCCCCGCGCATCGACATGCGCCCGAAAGTAACCGGCAGCGCAAAATACATCGAGGATCTTCCCGAGCCTGCCGGACTGTTATACGGTGCCGTGCTGACCAGTCCTTACTCCCACGCCAAAATTGTCTCCATAGACTCAAGCGAAGCGGAACGGTTATCCGGTGTTGCCGGCGTGCTGCACCGAGATCATCTGGGGGATTTCCATCCGTTGCGGCCGCTGCCGAGAAACGAGCATTTCAAACTGACCGAGGATCAGCCCTTTATCGCCGTCGACAAGGTTCGATTCAACGGCGAAGTCGTCGCCATTGTGGCCGCGGAAAATTTGCGCGCGGCGCAGCGCGCGGTCGATCTCATCGATGTCACGTATGAGCCGCTGGCGTACGTGTATGATGGCTGTGAGGCGCTCGGCCCGGCAGCGCCGCTGGTGCATGAGCAGAAGGGCAGCAATCTTCTTCTCGAAGACAAGCTCGAGTGGGGCGATATCGAGCAAGGATTCAAAGAGGCGGATCGCATCTTCGAGGAGACCTACACTTCCCCGGCGATGTTCCATCATCCCATGGAAAATGTCGGCGGGTGCATCGCTCAATTCGCAGACGGGAAAATCGACCTGCTGGTGCCAACCAACGCGCCTTATCGGGACGGCAATGAAATCGCACATTTCTTCAAGCTAGCGCCGGAGAATGTGCGCCTGCGGGTGCCCTACATCGGCGGCGGCTTCGGCTCGAAGAACATAATCAATGCGCATTTAGCCGCGCTATTTCTATCAAGGAAAATCGGCGGTCGACCGATCAAGCTGGTTCCTTCCGCGCAAGAAAGTTTCCTACAAAATTCCCGTCACGCGATGCTTTTCGAGGCCAAGATCGGGGTGAAGCTCGATGGCACCATCACGGCGCTTCAAGTCGAGTTGGTCGTGAACACCGGGGCCTATACAACCGGCGCGGCGACGGCTACCCATAACGCGGTCATTTCGGGATGGGGTTGTTACCGAATTCCGAACTTGAAGGTGTATGGGCGGTGCGCCTACACCAACAGGGTTCCGGCGGGGCATACGCGCGCCACGGGAAAGGTCCAGACCACCTGGGCGGTTGAATGCATGATGGACAGTGTGGCGCGCCAACTCGGCATCGACCCCGTGGCATTTCGACGGAAGAACGTTTTGGTCCGGGGGGAATTTGTCACCAAAGGCACACCGCATATGGACACCGATTTCTTGGAACTAATCGATAGGGTCACTTTAGCGACCCAAGATTCCGGTGATGCTCCGAGCGGAAACGATTCACAGGTGACTAAGTCCGGCCGCCTGCGCGGCAAAGGAATGGCTTTATCGTTGCGGCATGGATCCTTTGGCGGTGGACAAACCGAGGCCATGGCGGTCGTGGATACAAGCGGCACTATCACGATGCGCCACAACGCGCCTGACCTGGGTCAAGGCATCTTCAATCTCATCAGCGTCATTACGGCGCGGTCACTGGATATTGCGCAGGAACAGGTGTCCGTCGCTTTGCCGGACACCGCTTTGCGGCTTGCCTTCATGGGAGTCAACTCGCAGCGCACGACGATTCAATTGGGAACGGCAGTCTACAACGCCTGTGAAAACTTGAAACAGGAGATGATCCAGACGGCTGCAAAACTGAAGGGCGGCAGTCCTGAGGAATGGACCGTGGTGCAAGGGCATGTTTGCCGAGCCGAGCGCAGCTTCTCCTTCGCTGAAATTGTCCGTTTGCTCGGACCGGATGCAACGATCAAAAGCATGGGGGCTTACCGAGCGCCGCCGGTACAAGTCGATTCATCGTCGTTCGCCGGCATGGATCATTGGGCGCCCAGCGCGGCCATCGCCGAAGTAGAAGTTGACCCGGACACCGGGGAGTTTGAAGTCCTTCAATATGCGGTGGCGGTGGATGCCGGCGAGATGCTTCATCACAAATCGGCCATCGCCCAGCTTCTCGGCGGCGCCGTGATGGGATTCGGCCATGCCTTGTTTGAGGAGATGGTTTACTCCGATGGCCAGATTTTGAATGGCGATCCGTTTCAATACCGTCTGCCGGTTTCGAAGGACCTGCCGATTTCGATGCAGACATCAGTCATGGAACGGGGCGATGGACCCGGCCCTTTCGGTTCTAAAGGAATGTCTCAAACGACCATCGTTACGGTTGCGCCGGCGATCGGCAACGCCATCTACGATGCAGTCGGGGCGCGAGTTCGATCTTTACCCATTTCTCCGGAAAAGATCCTCGCCGCCCTCGGTAAGCTACATGACGTACAGGGATCCGAGTGATTCATGCTCCCGCCATTCAAAATATTAGACACGAACTCGGTCGCCGATGCCGTTCATGAGTTGGCCCGTCTCGGCGATCAGGCCAAGCTCTATGGCGGCGGCACCGAGTTGTTGGTCTTACTGCGTCACAATCTGCTGAGGACCGAGTATCTGTTGAATATCAAACCCATCGCCGAACTGGGTCAAATTTGCTGTGTTGATAATTCGGTGCGCATCGGAGCCTCGGTAACGCACCGGCGGCTGGAAACGGATCCAACCATTCGTGACAGGCTGCCCATGTTCGCCGATGCCGAATCGCAAGTTGCCAATATTCGCGTCCGCAGTCAGGGAACGATTGGCGGCAATCTGTGTTTCAACGACCCACACTCGGATCCGGCCACGGCGCTGCTGGTACATGACGCAAAGGTGAATATCCAAGGGCCCAATGGAGGGAGGCAAATGCCTCTGCAACAATTCTTGTGCGGCATGTACTCGACCGCGCTGGAGCCCGAGGAGGTGCTCGTGTCAGTCGATGTGCCGTGTTTACCGGCGCAGTGGGGCAGTTCCTATCTGCGGATTCATCGTCTCCAGCGGCCGACATTGACCGTCGCCGCGGCCGCTTCGCGCCGCAACGGAGCCATCGATGACGTTCGTTTGGCTGTCGGATGCGTGGGTCCCATGGCTGTCAGACTGACCGAGCTCGAAGCGAAGCTTCGGGCCGGCGATCCAAACGACAGTCGCAAGATAATTAAGGAGTCGAAAGCGTATCTGAGGAAAACATTGGAACCGATCGATGATCTGTTGGGTTCGGCGGAATACAAGATTTATATCGCCGGGGTGTTATTAGAGCGAGCCCTGGTTCAAGCGCTCCACAACGTCGAGAAAAAACAGGATGGAAACAATGGCTGAACAATCCGACGACATGCAGATGCTGCCGGTGCGCATCCTCGTCAATGCCGATATTTGGCAGGGGACGATACCCGCCCACGAAACTCTATTGGAGTTCATCCGGGTCCGACTGGGTCTTACGGGGACGAAGCGCTCCTGCGAATCTCAGGTTTGCGGCGCGTGCACTGTGTTGGTCGATGAGCAACCGGTCAGCTCCTGCAATTATCTGGCATGCGAAGCCCATGGAAAATCGGTGCTGACGATCGAGGGCTTGTCCCAAAACGACGTCCTCGACCCGCTGCAAGAAGCGTTTGTGCGCAACATCGGCGCCCAGTGTGGTTTTTGCACCCCGGGTCAGATCATGGCCGCGAAAGGGTTGTTGTTGGCCAACCCGTCACCGACGAGACAGCAAATTACCGAGTGGCTTTCGGGTAACATTTGTCGCTGCGGCGCCTATCCGGCGATTGTCGCATCCGTTCAAGAGGCGGCTGCTTGTCCGCCCAATCGAAGCGCTCGCGAGTCGATAGGATAACCGGCGGCTTGGTGCCGCGTATTTCCGGTTAGATATTCCCAATGCTGTTGATCGATAACGATACGGCGACGCAAGTCCTCAATATGGCGGATTGCATAAGCGCGCTGGAGGAAGCCTATAAAGAGGAAGCCGTGGGCAGCGCCACCAACCGGACCAAGTCCCAGATGCATGTTCATACCAATGACCCTGATAAGTGGTACAGGTTCAGTTCGGCGGAAGGCGGGCTCGCTCATGCGGGCGTGGTGGCGATTCGCATCAAGTCGGATGTGCTGAGCTGGCCGACGATGTTCGGCCAAGTCCGCGCCTACAACTACTGCATGGAGCCGGATCGCTATTGCGGTCTCGTATTGCTCTTCAAGACCGATAACGGCGAGCCACTCGCCATTTTGAACGACGGTGTCATTCAACATCTTCGGGTCGGGGCAACCGCTGCCATCGCGGCCAAACACATGGCTAGACAAGACGCCTCGGTGCTGGGAATTCTTGGATCCGGCGGTATGGCGGAGTCGCATCTCCAAGCCTACGCCGAAGTGAGGTCGCTTAAGCTGGCCAAAATCTACAGTCCCAACCGCGAGCACCGTGAAAGCCTGGCGGAGAGGATGCAGCGGCAACTTCCGTTCGAGATTTCAGCGGTCGAAAAACCAGAGCTTGCGCTGGAAAAATCGGATATCGTTGCCAGCTGCACGGATGCCGGCGAAGCGGTTCTGTTTGGCGACTGGCTGGAAGACGGCATGCACGTAACGATCGTCAACCATCGCGAAGCGGATGAACAGGTTTATCGCCGTATTAGTCGCTACATCGACTATCAAAGCGGCCACGCAATTAACCTTTACACGTCGGGCAAAGAGCGTCGGCCACGGACGATCGGCGGCGCGGGCACTGATCACGATCGGCTCGTCGCCTCGGCCCGCGCGCAACGCTCTCGATTCGCGGATTTGTTACTCGACAAAGTGCCGGGGCGCGAGTCCAGAACAGAAATCAACTTGTTTAAGAGCGAGGGAACCGGGGTGCAGTTTGCCGCCCTGGGCCAGCTGGCCTATCTGCGATGCAAGGAAAAACGCCTTGGATGTGAGTTGCCATTGGCGTGGTTTATCCAAAAGATTCGGAACTAGTGAGATAAGACACCAACTTCGACACCGGGTTCGTTGATACATACTGAGTAGAGGAGCGCCCATGAAGCCACTTAACCGGTTGATTTCTTGCACGGTAGCTCACGTGACGTTGGTTGCGCTATTTTCGATTGCCGCTGCGGATAGGGCATTATCCCAAGCGGATTTCTACAGCGGGAAAACGATAACTATAATTCGCGGCGGCGGCCCTGGAGGTTCTGGAGAGTTCCAGACAAGATCTCTTATGCGGGTTCTGGAGAAACATATTCCCGGTCGACCGAGCTTTACGCTTCAATACATAGAAGGTGCTGCCGGCCGGAAGGCCACGAACGTCATTTACAGTTCAACCCGACCCGACGGACTAACGATCGGGTCGATTGGCGCCGGACTGGTAGTGGGGCCCATCTTGGGTCTTCCGGGCAGCGCCTATGATCTCGACAAGCTGATTTACCTCGGCTCGACGGACAGTGGCGACTCTTACATTCTCTATACGAAGGGGGAAATGGGGTTGGACACCCTGCCAAAGTTGCGACTTGCAAGCGGCCTCAGATTCGGCGCCCAGGGCGTTGGCCATCCAGTCTATATTACAGCGCGTCTCTTCGCATATTTTCTTGATTTGAAGGATCCAAAGTTCGTAACCGGCTATACCAATCCTGAACTTGACATAGCCATAAAGAGCGGCGAGTTGGATGCTCATTCGCGCACGGCGGCGCGAATGGCGTCGGGGAATCGTGAGTGGATCGAGAAAAACTTGGTGCACTTCCATGCAGCCCTTGCGGTTCCCAAGGATCATCATCATCCGTCCTTTGCGAACCTGCCCGAGTTATCCAGTTTCGCCAAGTCGGAAAAGGAACGGAAACTGCTGGATGTATTCCGCAGCTTCCAGTATCCGCGCTGGCCGTACATATTCCCTCCGGGAACGCCCAAAGAGCGCGTCGGGATCATCCGGGAAGCCATGCGAAAAGCGTTTGCAGATCCAGAATTTTCGGCAGAGTTCAAAAAGCTTATGGGAGATGATGCTTCTCCCCTTAGCGGCGAAGACCTAGAGCGGGCGATCAGGGAGCTGCCGCGAGATCCGGATGTCATTCAACTGTATAACAAGATGGCCGGTCCGGATCGTCTGCCTGCTCGTTGAGAGACTGTGTCGCAATACGAAAAATCACATGAATGTCATTCTGAGCCGCAGGCGAAGAATCTAACGATTGCACACCCTTACAAATGCGAGATCCTTTGGCGACCGCCTCAGGATGACATTGCGACACCGTCTCCAAACGGAGGGAGACGAATATTCAGCCTTCTTAGGGGTCCTTTGTTCAGAGATACGTCGTTCACAATTCGGCTGGATAATAGGAGGACTCGGTGGCTCAACCCTCTGGGCTAATGTTGTTAATAATAATATTGTTGACCTTCGTCATTTCCAACGAATCAAGCGCCCAGGAAAAGATCGTTGTCGCCTATAGCGGGGTTTCGGGTTTTCAGGGTCCCTTGTGGACCTTCATGGATCTAAAACTCTCTGCGAAATATGGGCTCGATCCTGAAACCGTCATGATTGTCGGCGGGCAGCGATCGATACAAGGTCTTTTGTCCGGCCACATCCATTTTAATCTTTCATCGGCGACCGCAACCATGGGCGCGCGGCGGCAAGGAGCAGACGTTGTTATTGTGGCAGCCGGGCTCAACAAGTTTCCTTTCAGTTTTGTTGTGCAGAAAGAAATCCGCCAACCGGCACAGCTCGCCGGTAAAAAAATTGGCATTTCGAATTTCGGCGGCTCGAACGATCTTGCCGTTACCATGGCCCTCAAGGAATGGGGGCTTTCCCGGCAGTCGGTCACCTTGCTCCGCACCGGCGATGCCGCAAGTCGGTTTATCGCCTTAAGCAACAAGGCCATTGACGCAACCTTGCTCTCGCCGCCCTCGACCACCGACGCCAAAGCCATGGGATTCAATATTTTGGTCCACATGGGCGACATGCGCGCGGCTTTCCCACAGACGGTGGTCACCGTGAACCGGGCCTTTCTACAAAAAAGACGAGATCTCGTGAAGCAGTTTCTCAAGGGCTACAGCGAAGCGATTTACCGCCTCATGCAATCTAAAGAGATTGGTATCAAAGTGTACCAGAAGCACCTCCGGCAGCAGGACCCCAAAATCTTAGAAGACACCTATGACGATATCGCCGGGAAGTTTTCCTTTCCCCCTCGGGTAAACCGGGAAGGCATTCGCAACGCGTGGGACTTTGTTTCTTTAGAATTCCCCGGGAGTAAAGCGGATATCAACACGGATCAATTGATTGATGAAAGCTTGATTGACGAGTTAGACAAAGAGGGGTTCTTCAAGTCAATAAGAGGTAAATAGACCCTACGGCTCGCGATGGCTAACGTCACGTCGTGGAATCGGGAGCCAGGCGTTTGGTTGACAGTGGGATTGGTTCTTTGCTAGAGGCTGTCCGGATGCCGATCACATGTCCGAAGCTTTGGTAAGCACGAGAACTTAGTACAAGCGCAGGATCGCAGCGGGATCTCGAGAACTCGCTAAGGAGGT
>DAIRFP010000009.1:43584-45005 GCA_036794995.1 Thermodesulfobacteriota bacterium
CGGGCCATTGCCGAAGCCCGCGGCGGCAGAACTTTGGCGGACGTGTTCCAAACCCAGCTCGAAAATATCGTGCAGCTCCATGAGCAGGGACTGCTGCTGGAGAAGTTGCCGCCGGAGGCCGACGCCTACCCCGCGAACTTCAAAGGTTCCTACTGGATGGCGACGGAATTCGACTATATCATCGGCTCGTGGAACAAGAATCTCGTGAAAAAGGACGAAGAGCCGAAGGAGTTCGATGACTTCGCCGATCCGCGTTGGAAGGGCCGGCTGGTGGCTGAACCCCGGGACGTGGAATTGCTGGTGGGACTGGCGAAGTACAAATTCAAAAGCGACGAGAAAGCCATCGCTTTGCTGCGTAAAATCGCCGCCAACGACGTGCAGTTCCACAGGGGACATTCCGCTATAGCCGAGCTCCTGGTAGCCGGACAGGCGGTGGCATGCGTTACCTGCTTCTCGCATCACTATCCACCCCGGATCAAGAAAGGCGCGCCGGTCGACTACATGCTTTCCGAGGGAGTAGCCGCTATCAGCGGGCAGGCTGTGTTCAAGAACGCGCCGCATCCTAATGCCGCATGGCTGTTCGCCCGCTGGGTTGCGAGCGAGGAGGGTCAGGCAGCCTATGCTCAGGGGAGCCGCAATCCGGCGCATCCGAAAGTTGAGCCGGTGGAAAAGACCCGCCCGCAAAAAATCTACGCGCTGGTGGTGGCTGACTATAAGGATTTTCCGAAATACGAGAAAATCTGGAAAGAAATTTTTGGCCTGCGGTAAGTTGACGTAATCAGGACCAGGCTTGGGGCATGCTATTATTTATTGTTGTAATTCACCGATAAGGAGGAACCATGGCGCGCATCCGACACGTTGCGTTTTATACCGAGGATCCCGAGAGGGCAGCGGATTTTTATTGCCGCGCTTTCGATCTCAAGCGGCTACGGCAGAGCGAAAATGGTTCGATTTGGATCTCAGACGGCTACATCAACGTCGCGCTGATCAAACGGTCGAAGTCGACGGGAATCGATCACATCGGCTTTCTGGTCGAGAACCTTGAATCGGCTCAAAAGCGTTTGCGTGAGGTGGTGCCTGCTGCTGAATTTGAAATGCCCCATGAGAACGTCACCGCCGCGGAGTTCAAGTTCAAGGATCCCGACGGCAATGCCTTCGACGTTTCTGAAAGAGGGTGGAAGGTGTCGTGAGCCACGCGACTCCATATAGATAGTGAATCGTGACCGGTATTCGAGGGCATAAATTATGGCTGACGTATCCTTAACCGTAGGCTTCAACCCCGCGCCTAATACCCAGGCCCTTGTTGACGGGTCCGTCAAAGCCCGGGGAATCGAGCTTCATGTGGAAACCCAGTTCGGGGACGGGTTGGATAATACCGGGGCGCGGCACAGGTCCATCATCAAAGGAGACCTCGCTGGAGG
>DAIRFP010000009.1:45105-47442 GCA_036794995.1 Thermodesulfobacteriota bacterium
ATGGAATGGCTGATTGCCGAGCCGGATATCGCCGAAGAATCACTGCACCCGCCTCCGTCAGATGTTCGAGTGTCGTTCATTGCTTCACCGCGTACCAGAGAACATGCGATCGAGTTGGTTGAACAGGGGGTGATTGACGCGGCTCTCGAGCCATATCCGGCCCTATTATCTAATCCTAGGTTGCGCCATCTCGTGCGCGACTATCGAAAAGCCGAGGAAGAATATTTTCAGCGTAACGGCGCGTTTACGGTGAACCACCTCTTTGCGCTTCGCGAAGAAATAGCTGAAGCGCACCCATGGATGGTCGAAAGCCTTCTCACCGCGTTTCGTGAAGCGGAAGCTTCGGCGGACCGCTATCGTAGCCCGCAGGAAAAGGAAGAAGCGGTTTGGGAGCGAAAAGTTATGGGTGGCCCGTTCTTGTACAGCTTGAACCAGGGGTGTGCCCGGAAGTCCATCGAAAAGTTAATTGAGTTTCAGCTGCAGCAAGGCATCCTGGATGAGAAGCCGGAAACCGAGAGCCTCTTTTTCCCCCAGGTCCATCGGCTGTAAGCTCGCTAGAATCTCGGGAGGATAGATGAAGTTATACGATCGTCATACGTCTCCCAATTGCCAGCGGACTCGGGTGGTTCTGTACGAGAAGAATCTTTCCTATGAAACCATCCCCGTTGATCTCGTCAAGAAAGAGCAAAAAAGGCCGGAATTCTTGAAAATGAACCCTTACGGGAAAGTGCCGGTGTTGGTCGACGGAGACACCATCCTTTACGAATCCTGCATCATCAATGAGTATCTCGAGGAAAAATATCCGGCGCCGCCGCTTTTACCCAAAGACCCTGCTCTCAGAGCGAAGATCCGCATCCTGATCGATTACGGTGTCAACCGAACCTATCCGTCCTACGAGAAACTGCGCAACGAAATGTTGAAGCCGGAGGAGGAAAGGAATTCCGAAGTGATCTCCCAATCGAGCCAGGAACTGAAGGGCTTGCTGCAAAGACTCGAGGACGAGATCGGCAATCAGCCGTACCTGGCAGGCGAATTCTCTTTGTTGGATGCTGCCGTTATTCCGAGATTCTTGCGCATTGAAGCCTGGGGGCCGCTGGGCGACCCCTCGTTGCCTCGTTTGGTAGAGTGGCTCAAGAGAATGAAAAGCCGTTCTTCGATTCAGAAAATCATTGCCTCGGGAATGCCGACGGCTCACAGTACACGAACCGGCTAGTATTTCGTGCGGACGTTGCCGAGGTGGGAACTGAACCTAACGTATCGTAGAAAGTTCTTTGGTAAATCTCCAATCGGCGACCTTGTCGACAGGGATATCTTCTTTAAGCCTTAGTCGCTCCTTCACAAGCCTGAGCTCATTATCCAGGCTCACCTTGGCGACTGCACCGTCGTCTGTCAGTGATTTAACGGCGTACTGGTAAACCCGATCCACGTGGGTCGGACTGAGCTTGAGATAGTCCTGCATGATCAAGAGCGTTTCTTGTTTGTTGTTTCTAAGAAAAACAATTCCTTTCCAGGTCGCTCTGACCACACGCCTGATCTGGTCCGGATTCTTTTCGATCTTTTCCGTCGCGACGGCCAGTCCGCCGAGCCGGAGATCCACCACGTCGCCGAGATAGACAACATTACTTAAACCGAGCTGCTCGGTCTTTTCGATGTATGCGATGTCCAGCGGCGTGGCATCGACAGTTCCGCCCATCAAGCCCGTCAGCCGGTCACTGGAGCCGCCGAGAGCCAGAAAAGTAGCATCCTTATCCGGGTTCAGCCCGCTCTTTCTCAGCGCCTCGCTGGCCAGAATATGAGGCGGAGAGCCGAGCGCGCTGACGGCGATTCTTTTGCCTTTGAGGTCGGCGATATTTTTGATTTGCGGTCTTGCCACGAGCATATGGAGCGGCCGGTCGAACCAGCCCATCACTGTTTTGACCGGCAGGCCCTGGACGGAAGCGACTGCGGTCGTACTGGCGACGGTGGAGTAGTCGAGCTCCCGGGCCAACAGCGCGGCTACCTGTATGCCAACCCGGACGGCTACCTTTCGGACTTCGAGCCCCTCCTGCGCGTAAAAGCCTTTGCGCTTAGCGATCTCGCTGGGCAATTCGTACAGGCCGACCCCGGATAGGCCCATGTGGACGACCTCAGCTTCGGTTCTATGGACCATTCCAAAGGCAGTCAAAACAAAAACAAATATCAGAAAGGATGTTTTCCGTTTCATAGGTGCGCGACTGTAACTTACACCGAAAGCGCTTGTCAATTATTCACATTGGGCGGTGTTCAGCTGTGGGTTGGAACAAAAAATTTGGAGCCACCCGCCGGAGTCGAACCGGCGACCTACTGATTACGAATCAG
>DAIRFP010000130.1:0-13931 GCA_036794995.1 Thermodesulfobacteriota bacterium
GGCGATTGAGCGCAACGAAGCATATGAGGCTTTTTCAGCAGCCTGCTAGACTAGAGTTCCCTTTCAGCCATTAAGGTTGCCAGGTCACCGACGCGGCAGCTATACCCCCACTCATTGTCGTACCACGCCAGCACTTTCGCCATCTTCCCTTCGAGCACGACGGTGGAGAGACTATCGACGATGGAGGAAGCGGGGTTACCCCGAAAATCGCTGGAAACCAGGGGCTCGTCGCAATAAACCAAGATGCCGTCGAGGCCCCCCTCGGCCGCTGTTTTTAGCGATTCGTTAATGGCATCCACCGAAGCCGGCTTCTTGAGATCGATCACCAAGTCGACTACCGACACCGTGGACGTGGGCACCCTAAGGGATAACCCATGGAGCTTCCCTTTGAGTTCCGGCATGACCAGACCGATCGCTTTGGCGGCGCCGGTAGTCGTCGGGACAATGTTCATCGCACCGGCACGCGCCCGGCGCAAGTCCTTATGCATCAGGTCCAAAATCCGTTGGTCATTGGTGTAAGCGTGGGTTGTGGTCATGAGGCCGCGCTCAACGCCGAACTCTTTGTGCAGCACTTTCGCCAGGGGCGCCAGGCAGTTTGTCGTACAGGAGGCGTTTGAGACGATATGGTGCTTACCGGGATCGTAGGCAGAGTCGTTGACTCCTAGAACCAGGGTGATGTCTTCGCCGGTGGCAGGTGCCGTGATGATCACTTTCTTGGCGCCCGCTTCCAGATGAGCCCGGACCTGGCTGGCGTCCGTGAAGACCCCCGTCGACTCGATGACAATCTCCACTCCAAGTTTTTTCCAAGGCAGACGCGAGGGATCCTTCTCGCTCAGAACCGTAATGTCCCAGTCATCGATCTTGAGCCGGCCCTCTCCGACTTCCACTTTTCCCGGGAAAGGGCCGTAGGTCGAATCATAGCGAAAGAGATGAGCGTTGGTATGTAGGTCGGCCATGTCGTTAATGGCGACGACGGATAAGTCCTGCTTGTGACGCTCCAGGATTCCGCGGAGACCGAGGCGCCCAATCCGGCCAAACCCATTGATCGCTACATTCGTGGCCATTCGTGCTCCTCTCCGATTCCGATACCAGATTGTCTTGCGAGGCTTCGAGTATTCTTTTGTCGAGCTTGCTATGAAGCAAAGTTCATTCCGGTTCGATGCGAGGTGATTGCCCCCTCATTTATCTAATGGTGAAACGAAAACTGGCTACCGATGGTGAGAGTTTAATCGTTCGATGCATCGTTTTTGAGCAGAGCTGAAAAGAAGACGCTTGCCGCGGGATTCGAGTCGTAGTTCAATTCGATGTAAGGACACGCGTTCGTCTAGTGGCAACTCTATTGCTTATTCAAGTAGTCCGTGGGCAGGATAAGTGTAGGGGCGATCGTGATCGATGAAGTCAACGAAGGGCCCGCGCAATGATCATGGAACATAATCACAATGGCTCAAGCAAGCGTGCTCGCGTCGGTATCCTGGTTGGCGGGGGCCCTGCGCCAGGAATCAATGGCACCATCGGCGCCGTTACCCTTGAAGCAGGCAGTCGCGGCCACGAGGTGCTCGGCATCTACGACGGCTTTTCCCATCTGATGGCGGGTACAAGGGATCGCGTCAAGATCCTTGACCATGACGAAGTCTCCCGCATTCACTTTCAGGGCGGCTCGATTCTTAACACTTCGCGCGCCAATCCGACGAAGAAGCCCGAAGATCTCGGGCGAGTGGTCGATTCGCTGCGGTCCTTGGAAATCGGTTATCTCGTTACCATCGGCGGCGACGACACCATGTACGCGGCGAGCCAGGTGGCGAAGTGTTCGGCGGGAAAAATTCGTGTCTGCCATGTACCTAAGACGATCGATAACGATCTGCCTTTGCCGGGAGAGACGCCCACGTTCGGTTTTGAAACGGCGCGGCAGTACGGCTTCGAGATCGTCCACAACCTCATGGAAGATTCCCGTACCACTAATCGTTGGTACTTTGTCGTCGTTATGGGGCGGACGGCCGGCCATCTCGCGCTGGGGGTCGGTAAAGCCGCCGGCGCTGCGCTTTCAGTAATACCGGAGGAGTTTCCCGGCGCCGTTCACCTTGAAACCATCGGCGACCTGTTGGAGGGAGCTATCCTAAAGCGCCAGGCTTTGTGGGGCAGGCACGACGGTGTTGCCGTGGTCGCCGAAGGGTTGCTCGAGCGCATGCCGGCGGAAGAGCTTACGTCCATCGAGGGCGTGCGGATTCTCCATGACAGCTACGGTCATCTACGCTTGGCGGAGCTCGATCTCGCCTATATTTTGAAGACCCTGGTCGAGCGGCGTTTTGCCGAGCGCGGCCAGAGCCTTACCATTGTTCACAAGACCATCGGCTACGAGCTGCGTTGTGCTCCGCCGGTGGCATTCGACTGCGCGTACGTGAAAACCCTCGGTTACGGCGCCGTGGAGTTCTTGCTGAATCCCGATGAGCAGATTTCGCAAATTGATGGGGCGCTGGTCTGTCTCGTCGACGGACAACTCCGGTACCTCAAGTTCGAGGATCTTATGGACCCCAAGACGAAGAAAACCACTGTGCGCGGGGTCGATATCTCCAAGCCGGCCTACAAAGTGGCGCGGGAATATATGATCCGCTTGGAGCGTGAAGACTTCGAAAACCAGGAGCGCCTGGAAGCGCTGGCTCGAGCCGGATCCAGTCGGGAGAAAAGTTTATCTCCGGAAGAGTTTAGGCAGAAATTCGAGCACCTGGTGACCGACCTGGGCGGTGGGAGTTGACTCAGCGACGGCTTGGGATCCGCCCGACAGGGCTGCAAGAACCCGTTAAAGATCGTAGACCGGCGTGTGCAAGGCGACATGTTTGCCCAGGGCAATGGCGCTGACGATATCGGCGCGACTGACAATGCCGACGACCTCGTCTTTGCGCATGACCGGGAGCCGTTTGATTCTATGGGTGGTCATGAGCCGGGCGATCTCCTCGACGGGGGTTTCTTCGCTGACGCTGATGATCTTCTTGCTCATGATCGCCTTAACGTCTTTACCCTTCTTGGCGACGATATCGGCTTCGGAAACCACCCCGACGATCTTGCCGTTTTTTCCGGATACCGGCGCGCCGCTAATTTGATTCTTGATCAGGGTCATCGCCAAATTCCTGATCGTGGTGTTCGGGCTGACTGTGATAACGTCTGTCGTCATGATGTGTTTGGCTAGCATTTGACCTCCTATAAGTCTTTCTCTGCCATCAAGGTTGCAAGGTCGCCGACGCGGCAACTATAACCCCATTCATTATCGTACCAGGAGAGGATCTTTGCCATTTTCCTTTCTAATACCACAGTAGATAAGCCATCCACTATCGAGGAAGCCGGATTACCACGAAAATCGCTGGAAACCAAGGGCTCGTCGCAATAGGCCAATATGCCATTAAGTTTGCCGTTCGCGGCCTGCTTCAGAGCGCTGTTCAGATCCTCAACCGAAGCCGACTTCTTGAGATCGACTACGAGATCGACCACGGAAACCGTGGAAGTCGGCACTCTCAAAGATAGACCGTGAAGTTTGCCCTTGAGCTCCGGCATGACCAAACCGATGGCCTTGGCGGCACCGGTGCTCGTGGGAACGATATTCATCGCCGCCGCGCGCGCGCGCCGGAGGTCCTTGTGCATCAGATCCAAAATACGCTGGTCGTTGGTATAGGCGTGGGTGGTGGTCATCAAACCCCGCTCAATGCCGAAATTGTCGTGAATGACCTTGGCTACCGGCGCCAAACAGTTGGTCGTGCAGGAGGCATTGGAGACAATGTGATGTTTGCGCGGGTTATAGGCCGAGTCATTGACCCCCAAAACCAAAGTGATGTCTTCGTTCGTCGCCGGCGCGGTGATGATCACCTTTCTTGCGCCGGCATCGAGATGCGCTCGCACCTCGGCGGCGTCGGTAAACACGCCGGTGGACTCGATGACAATGTCGACGTTCAATTGTTTCCACGGCAGGCGCGAAGGATCTTTTTGGTTCATTACAGCAATGTTTCGTCCGTCGATTTTGAGGATCCCTTCCCCAACTTCAATCTTGCCCGGGAATATCCCGTAGGTCGAGTCATAGCGCAACAGGTGGGCATTGGTTTGCAGATCGGCCATATCGTTAATGGCGACGACGGTGAGTTCCTTCTTGTGCCGCTCCAGCATCGTCCGTAAACCTAAACGTCCGATGCGGCCAAACCCGTTGATCGCAACTCTAGCAGTCATTCATCCTCCCTTGTTTTGAGCCAATCTTTATGCGTCTGACCCTCTTGAAGACGGATTCGGAATCTGCCCGCTCCCATCGAATCCTATCTCGCGCAAGTAATTCTGGTTATTTTTCTTGCTGGTGCGATTTTCGTGCCCGCGGGGTTCTCCTTGCAATCTCATGGCTTTGGCTTGTTCCCCAGGCATTTTTTTGCAGGATTGGGAAGCTTCATGGGATAAATCCCGAAACTTGAGAAATTCTCTTTAGCTGAGCAAGCCGGACACCAGCTACTACTGGCCGGATCCTTGAGCAGGTTTGTTTTCAGCGTAGCAGATATCTGTTCCAGGAAAAGAAGGGACATCAATGAAAACCAGGTCGCACTCTAAATCATCGTGATGATCCGAAAGCCGTCGTGGCGGAGTCCTTTGCATAGTGCTTCGATATGGTCCGTACCGGTGGTTTCGAGGATGAGTTCCACCTCGGTCTCGCCGATCGCAACCTGTCCGAAACCGCGGGTCTGACCGATTTGCAGGACATTAGCTCCCTGCTCTGCGATTCCTTGAGCGAGTCGAGCAAGGGCGCCGGGTTTGTCGGAGATCACAACGGCAAGCCGAGCCAGCCGGCCGTCTTGGATGAGTCCTTTTTCAATAATCCGAGAGATCAAGTTCATATCGATGTTGCCGCCGGAGATGACGAGTCCGACGTTGGCGTCGGCCAAGCCGATCTTCTTGTTGACTAGGGCTGCGAGGGGGACGGCAGCGGCGCCTTCCGCAACCGTTTTTTCGATTTCCAGCAGCAACAAGACGGCGTTGGCGATTTCGCCCTCGCTCACCGTGACGATCTCGTCGACGTATCGCTTCACTAAAGCAAGGGGTGTTTCGCCGACTGCACGGACAGCGATACCGTCGGCTATGGTCATAGCGGGAGGAAGACGAATGGGCCGCCCATTCGTCAACGCGGCCTTCATAGAGGGGACGGCTTCGGCCTGCGCGCCGACGATGCGAATCTTCGGATTGAGGGTTTTAAGGACCAGTGCGATGCCTGCAATCAATCCACCCCCTCCCACCGGTACGACGACGGCATCTAGATCCGGATCTTGTTCGTAAAGTTCCAGCCCGATGGTCCCCTGGCCGGCGACGATCCAAGGGTCGTCGAAGGCGTGAATGAAAGTGAGCCCTCTTTCACTGGCGAGGCGATAAGCTTCTGTGAAAGCTTCGTCATAGTCCGCCCCGTAAAGCACGGTTTGGGCGCCATAGTGCCGCACACGGCTGACTTTAATGAGGGGCGCGTGAAGCGGCATCACGATAGTTGCCGAAATACCCAGCCGCTGGCTGTGGTAGGCGACGGCCATACCGTGATTGCCGGCACTGGCGGCGATTACGCCGCGCTTGGTTTCATCCGGCGTTAGCGTGAGTAAACGATTGAGCGCGCCCCGTTCCTTGAACGAGCCGGTGATTTGCAGGTTTTCGAGCTTAAAAAGGACTCGATTTCCGGTCAACCGGCTGATGGTTTCGGAAAACGCAAAGGGCGAAAGGTAGACTTGCTTTTGAATGCGTTCACGCGCTTCTTCAACATCGATAAAGGTGATCATGCCAAAGCCACGTTAGAATGGATGAACGGGCATATGCAAATGGAACCCCGGTAAGTTCATTTGACTGGCGCGGCCGTCTGTGGCAAGGGAGACGATTGAAGACAAACGTGTAAATTCGCTTGCCCACGACGCTGTATTGCCAATGAAGACAGAACAAAACATCCGTCAATCGGACGTTGCGCGCTATCAACAGAACTATCTCGTCGAAATGGATGGGATCGCGCTCTACCGTTCGATGGCCGCTGCCGAGAAGGATCAAAAGCGGGCGGCGATCTTTGAAAAACTCGCGGAGAACGAGGAACGCCACGCCAAACGTTGGACGCGGCTGATCCAATCGTTGGGCGGCACCGTGCCGAACTACCGTCGGAGCTTGCGGGTGCGCGCGCTGGGATGGCTGGCGCGCCAATTCGGTACCCACAGGGTGGTTCCGATCATTAGCAGCATGGAAGCCCGTGACGAGGCTGGATACATGCATCAGCCGGAGGCAGAGGGTTTGCCCGCCGAGGAGCGGGCGCATAGCCGGACGTTGTGGGCCATGTCGGGAGGTTCCTCCGGGCCGTCGGCTATCATCGGGACAGAACGCTGGCACTTCACATCGCGCAGCGGCAGTTTACGGGCCGCTGTGTTCGGCATCAACGACGGTTTGGTGTCCAATTTCAGCCTCGTCATGGGTTTCGCCGGCGCCGAGGCAAAGCCTGAATATGTGCTGCTCGCCGGCGTGGCGGGGCTGCTTGCCGGTTCCTTCTCGATGGCAGCCGGGGAATATGTCTCGATGCGGGCGCAAAGGGAGCTGTTCGAGCAGCAGATCGCCATGGAGCAACAAGAGCTGGAGATGTCGCCCAAAGAAGAGGAAGAGGAGCTCTCGTTGATCTATCAGGCCAAAGGCATTCCCGAGCGTGAAGCGGCCACCCTGGCTCGCCGGATCATCGATAATCCTAAGACCGCCATCGATACGTTGGCGCGCGAGGAGTTGGGCTTGGACCCGTCCCAGCTTGGCTCTCCGTGGATCGCGGCCGCCAGTTCTTTTGTGGCTTTCATCGCTGGCGCCTTTGTCCCGGTGCTTCCCTACCT
Organism: Thermodesulfobacteriota bacterium; assembly: GCA_036794995.1. GTDB lineage: Bacteria > Desulfobacterota > Binatia > UBA9968 > UBA9968 > DAIRFP01. Next base: position 6,849 of record DAIRFP010000130.1, read on the forward strand.
ATTCGTTGCCGGGCAACAGGCGTGGATCGCCAGCGCCTTGTTCAGTTGCCTCGCGCTGTTCGGAGTCGGCGCCCTGCTGTCGATCTTTACCGCTCGCGGTCCGCTGCTGAGCGGTCTCCGGATGCTCGGGATCGGATTGCTGGCTTCCGGGATTACTTACACCGTGGGCTGGTTGTTGGGAGTGTCGGTTACCGGTTGAACGTTCTCCCGTTGCGCACCGATGCCGGTCTGTGGGACGGCGGGCTTTCCAATAGCGCCTTCAGCGTCCTGCCGAACTCGGTGTTGTCTTGATAGCCTTTGAATTTTTCCGCGCCGGCGCCGAGAGCGGCGACGAATACCGGCTGGTTCGTATGCGCTGTGGTCATCCAATAGGCCTGCGTATTGTTGGCCACCATCATGCCCAGAGCGTTGATCGTCGGATCGATGAAGATGCTGCGCGAGATGGGCTGCCGTTTGATGATCGCCTCTTTGTAGTCCGGCGCCAGGGTGAAGCCCTTGAAATATTCGCGCATGAGGTTGTCGATGGCTTCGGCGGTGGGCTGCGGTCCGAGGATTGCCGATGCCCTTTGAAGCGAGATGGGGATCGAATCAATTTTCTTCAAGTCGTCGTCTTTCCCCCACACCTGATTTGAACCTTGCGTGCTAGTGAGATCCTTTAGCGCCAGTGTGAAGCCCAGGCCGCCTGTTTCATGATCCGAAGTCACGAGAATCAAGGTCTCCCGCGGATATTTCCGGTAAAATTCGTAGGCCAGTCCCACCGCCCGGTCAAACTCGCGATAATCGCGGATCATCGAAGCGATGTCAGTTTGGTGCGATGCGGTATCGACATTTTCGTTTTCAATGAATACAAAGAAGCCCCTCGGATTGCCATTGTGGAGCAGGCGAATTGCCGCCTGGGTCATGTCGTAGACAGAGGGTTCCGTTTGCTTGTTGCGGTCAATCTCGAAGCTCATGTCACCGGGACTGAAGAGTCCCAAAACCTTGCCGCGCTGTGCTTGCTCAAGCTCCTGCTTGTTTGAGACATAGAGATAGCCCTTCTTCACAAACGCCGCGATCAAGTCCATCTCGTCCTTCCGGCGGCTCCCCGGTTGACTCTTCGGCATAAACTGTTCTTTGCCCCCGCCAAAGAGGACATCAGGTGCCAGTTCCAAATAGCGATTCAAGATCGCGGCGTAGTCTCGACGACTGAGGACGTGATTGACGAATGCAGCCGGGCTGGCGTCATAAACGGCTGCATTGGTCACGAGGCCCACGCGCATCCCATTCTCTTTGGCGATCTCCATGGCCGTTTTCGGAACCGAGTTGTCCGCGCAGATGCCGAGAGCACCCAGCTTGGCCCTACAGCCGCTCGCCAATGCCGTTGCGGCGGCGGCCGAGTCCGTGGAAAGAGAATCGGCCGCATGGGTGGTCAAAAGCCCCAGGGTGCCTTCCCTCATGATCCGATCGGATACGACCAGGCCTTCATCGTGGAGGAAGCGATTGTATTGCCGGGTGATCTCCATGTGCGTTATCCCCGCGCCGTCGGCGAGGAAGAGAAAAATATACTTCGGTAATCTTGGGGAATCGGTGTCGCGCTGCGCCGCCCGGGGCGTGCCGGCGGTCCATTGGGTCGCCAGGATGAAGAAAGTCACAATCCAAAGCACGGCAGCAAGAGACCAGCGGTGAGTTTTCATGGATGACCCTTTCAGTTGAGGATGCTCGCTTTGCGTTTAAGCCCGGCGCGATCAAGGGAGTCGAGCTTGGAATAGGGAAGGATGGAATAATGGATCGATGGGGCCAAAACCAATGATCCAATATTTCAGTAGTCCAACAATTCCATTTTCACACTAAGCCGGGACACAACGGAATCCCAGCCATAAAGATAGCAGCGTATAATAGGCCGGAAACACCAAAGAGACAAATACGAGCAGCCGCGGCGGCTCAGGAAGAAGATAGATAATTGCCAATACCGCGAACGCCCAGAGAATTCCGACGCTATTGGTTAGCAGGCGAAAGTGCGGGTTGCGACTGGGGTAGATGTACTTAATGGGAACGAAAACGAGAATCGACAACAGCAGAATGGCGAAGGCATTGATCCAGGGCGGCCATCGCAGCACGTAAAAATAAAAAGCCACGACATTCCAATAGGAGGGAAAGCCGAGAAAAAAATGATCACTGGTTTTTGCGTCTTTTTGGCAGAAGCCATAGGCGCTGGCGAGCAAGGGCAAGCTTGCAAGCCATAGCGCGTCTTCTACCGGCAGCAGATTGGCATGGATAAAGAACCAACAAGGAACGATGACATAGTTCAGGTAGTCAATGATGTCTTCCAGGCGGTCGCCGTCGAACCAGGGAAGGATCTCTTTAACTCGGGCCCCCCGGGCGAGTGTGCCGTCGGTGGCGTCGATCACTACCGCCAGTGACATGAGCCAAAAGGCCTCCGGAAACTTAAGTTGTTCGATGAGAAGGATCGCTATGAAGGCAACCACGGCACCGAGAGCCGTGTAGAGGTGGACCAGCCAGGCGAGCGCGAGCTTACCCGTCATCCACCTGACTTACGTCGCCGAAGTAGCAAAACTCGGTCTGGCTTTCAGGCGGGTGATCCAGGCGAGTAGGTTTTTATATTTCGGGTCGATTTGGACCTGGATCCGATCCAAAGTATCGATATTGGGAATAAAAGCGATGTCGGCAAGACTGAACGCGCCAGCCAGATATTCCCGGCCTTCAAGTTCCTTTTCAAGTCGATCGAAGCACTCGGTGATTTTGGCTCTCGCTTGCTCAATGACCTTCGGGTCTCTTTCCCCCTCCGGTTTGCGCAGCTCGCGGTTGAGTTGTCCAGCGGCAGGGTTGAAGTGGCTATCCCGTAGGTCCTCCATCATGCGTGCTCGCGCGCGTCCCTCGGAATCCTTGGGCATCAGCGGCGGATAAGGATACTCGTCTTCAAGATATTCGTTGATGAGGGTGGAATCGTAGACGACAAAACCCTCGTCGTCTAAAGCGGGCACCGTACCGAAGGGATGAACCTTGAGATATTCCGGACTTTTCTGCTCCCGCTTCGTGAGATCGATGTTGACGCGCTCGAACTCCAAACCCTTTTCCAGAAGCACCACTCTCACTTTTCGGGAATTGCTCGAAGCAGGGAAAGTATACAGCTTGATCATCAGCGGCTATCCTCCTTAAAGTGAAATCATTCTAGCACAAGGATCACACCGCTGTGAACTGTGAATTTTCATTATGAAACGTTTTCTTATGCTTGCCCCAAAGCGTCTTGGGTCTTCCCGCAAAGTACTTCCTCACAACAAAACCCGGTGGCGGCAAGCGGGCTAGCCGCGGGCGCGCAGGGTTGCCTTCAATGTCAGCGGCTGGCTTTTTCTAAGGACAACGATGTCCACTGAGTCGCCCGGTTTCTTGCTGCGTAGCGCCGCCGTGAGATCCTCCAGATTCTGAATCTCCATCTCCGCCAGTTTGATGATCACGTCGCCTTCTTGCAGGCCGGCGAAGGCAGCTGGGCTTCCTTCGGAAACTCCGGCCAACCGTACGCCGCTATCGTTGCCACCGAAATCCGGGATGCTGCCGAGATAAGTACCGTACCCGCCTCGCTCGTCGTTCTCGCGGCCGGGAGGGCGCGACGGCAGGCTGGCGAAATTCATTGGCTCCGCGCGGTTTGCTAAGGTCCGCGCGATGCCTCCAACCAGTTCGGTGACCTGTGCCATGCCTTCGATATTCAGTTTCTCCCACGTATCTCCGGGCCGGTGATAGTCCGGATGAGAACCGGTAAAGAAATGGAGAACGGGTATTTTTTGATTGTAAAAGGCCATGTGATCGCTGCGTCCGACGCCGTCGGACTCGGTGACTTGCAATCCGAGCTTCCGAGCTTCTTCCTGGACGATGCCGCCAAGTTCCTTCGCTGACCGAGTGCCGAAGACCGTTAGCCGTCTATCACGCAGGCGTCCGACCATGTCGAGATTGAGCATGGCTGTGGTCGACGAGAGCGGTAGGGGAGGGTGATTGACGTAATGTCTGGAACCGTGGAGCCCTAACTCTTCGGCGCTAAAGGCGGCGAAGACGACGGTCCTTGCCGATTTAGGCTGCGAGTGGCTTAGCCGCTCCGCCAGCTGTAATAGGACAGCTACCCCCGACGCGTTGTCGTCCGCCCCATGGTGGACCTGTCCTTCGGTGCTGGAGTCTCGCGTGCCATGGTAGCCGAGACCCACATGATCGTAGTGGGCGCCGATCACAATATTTTCGTCTTTCAGTTTCGGATCCGAACCCGGCAGAATTCCGACCACGTTCTCGGTTCGTTGGCGAACTTCTTCCAAATTTACTTGCAGGGCGACGTGGGCGGCGGGCAGGTACTGGGATGCCGGCCTTTCCTCGCGATCGATTTTTTCTTTCAGTGCTTTGAGGGAGACTCCTCGCGCATCGAGCCACTTTTCAATGACGCCGCGCTTTACCTGCGCCGCAAGTAAGCTATTGGCGCCTCGCCACAAGCTGTTCCTGGTCGACAGGAGCTCCCTTTGTTCGTCGCCGGAGTGATTGAGATCTACCAGGATTATTCCCACCGCGCCGTGGTCCCGGGCATTGATCGCCTTAACGCGGAGCGCGGCATGACTGGAGTAGCGCGGCGGCTTTTGAAACGGGCTCTGGTCGTTTTTTGGCGGCGGCTCGTAGCGCAGGACCAGGGCGATTTTCCCTCGCACATCGATGCCGGCGTAGTCGTCATAGCCATAGTCTTTGGCGGTAATACCATAACCGGCAAAAACAACGGCGGCTGCCACTTTGCCGGACCCGGAAAGACCCAAAGGGGTCCAATCTTGGCTTACTAGAGGTGCTTGTTGTTCTCCCAACGCGATACTGGTCGGTTGCTTCACGGCGATTCCGGTGACCACATCGAATCCCTGCAGATAGCCCCCGTTGTCACCCCCCGGGCGCAGACCAGACTTGGCAAATTCCCGAGCGATGTGGTCCCGGGCCAGCTTGATCCCCGGAGTGTCGATACCCCGTCCGGTAAGCTCTTCGGAGGCCAGATAACGGACGTGATCTCTGAGGGCGTCCAGACGGGGCTGCGACGATGAAGGCGGAATTTCAAAGGTCCAAGCGGAGAAAGCAAAGAAGACGGCAAGGGCAAGTGTAATAGCTGTCGTTCGGGCACCTAGCGAGTTACGAAGTGTCAAGTTCCGCATGATGGGTTCTTTAGCCGGATCGAAAATTAGCTTAACAAACGGCTCAAGGCTTTAAAAGGATCATACCCTGGAAAAGTTGGCTGAAATGGCGGTCTAGTCTGTTAGGATATGAGCTGGCCGTGAGGGATCTGAACCCAACTGAGCTGCCTTCATCGAAGCATATTTTGTAATTATCTAGAGAAATGATAATATCCCGCCCAAATTCGAATCGGAGGTCAGAACCAATGGCAAAAGTGGTTATCGTCTATAGCCAGCCCGGGTGAGGCCCCTGTGACAAAGAGAAGGAGTTTCTTTCTCAAAAGGGAATCGAGTTCATTCACAAGAATGTCCGTGCCGACCGGGCGGCCTTGAAAGAATTGCTGGATATGGGTTATCAGAGCACCCCTGTCACTCTCGTCGACGGCGAAGCGGTGGTTGGATTCGATCAACAAAAAATCGAGGAGCTGTTGGGTTTATAGCCGAAAAGACCAAGACTAAACTCCACTGAGAGTCACTCCAGGAGTGACTATTTGACCCGCCGATCGGTAATTGACCTCCGCTTGTCCTGCGCGGCATGGCTTTTTTGCCTCCTGGGATTGAAGGGGCGAAACCCTCTCTGGTGGGCCGTGTTGGTTGCAAGGGTCGTAACTGGGTTGAACCATGAAACCATCTGAACGATGAATCGTCGAGCTTTTCTTCGCATCTTGGGTACGAGCGCACTCGGCATCGCCGGCGGATGCGACTTCTCCCTCGAGGAAGGGCTCTTCAACCCGTGCTTATCGGACCCGACGCCGGCCCGCCTGCTCGATCACGAGGTCGTGCGCGAGTCGTGGACGGGAGTCGAACCGTCGAAGGTTTGGGACTGTCACGTGCACGTGGCCGGCGTGGGCGACGGTAATACCGGAGTGTGGATCACCCCGGAGATGCAGAGCCTGTTTCATCCCTGGCAAAACCTGCAACGCCGGTTTTATCTGAACGCTTCCTGCGCGGAGCGCGAAGGAAGCGTGGACGAGGATTTCGTGCGGCGCCTGCTGCAATGCCTCGACGTCTTCCCGCGGGAAGTCAAAGCGATGCTGCTCGCCTTCGACTATTTCCACGATGACGATGGTGCTCCGCGGGAGGACCTGAGCTCGTTTTTCATTCCCAACCGTTACGTGGCCGGACTCGCCCAGCGTTTTCCCGATCGCTTCGAGTGGATCTGTTCGATCCATCCCTATCGCGCCGACGCCATCGATGAGCTTGATTCGAGCGTTCGCCAGCGCGCCCGGGCCGTAAAGTGGCTGCCTTCCGCCATGGGGATAGACCCGGCGTCGCCGAAATGCGATCGCTTTTATCAGGCGCTAGTGCGACTGAATCTGCCTTTGCTCACCCATGCTGGAGAGGAGAAAGCTGTGCGGGGGGGCTCGATGTCGGAGTTCAACAATCCGCTGCGGTTGCGGCGCCCCTTGGACCAGGGTGTGCGCGTCATTGTCGCTCACTGCGCGTCGCTAGGGGAAAATATCGACATCGACCACGGCGACAAAGGACCACGTCTGGAGGGCTTTGAGCTTTTCCAGCGTCTTATGAACGAACCGCGCTATCAAGGGCGATTGTTTGGCGAGATCTCGGCGGTCACCCAGGCCAACCGGAACGAATCAATTCTTGGCGCGCTCATCAGGCATGTCGAGTGGCACCCGCGGCTAATCAATGGATCGGATTATCCCTTGCCTGGCGTTGTGCCGCTGGTTTCACTGCGCCGATTCGTGGCACAGCATTTCTTGACGGACGCCCAAGCCCAGGTGTTGTCCGAAATTCGGCAGTACAATGCGCTACTCTTCGACTTTGTTCTCAAACGGAGTCTTACCAGCGGCGGCCAACGCTTCACGCCGCTGGTTTTCGAGTCGCGGCGAGTATTCGAGCCGACGTGAAGCGCTCGGCTTCATCACTCCTGAACGCCATCGAGAGG
>DAIRFP010000131.1:0-7292 GCA_036794995.1 Thermodesulfobacteriota bacterium
GCTAGAGACAGACGCGGCTCCACAAGCCCTTCACACTGTTTGCCGTTGACGGTCAGCTCGATAGTATGCTTTCCGTTCATCAACCCAAGTTTCCGCGGGTCGCGCAAAGTTTCCGACGGTTTTTACCTTTTGACTCTCTTCTCATCACGCCAAATGCTATCGAATCAAAATCCAAAATCCGAAGCTCGAAATCCGAAACAAACGAAAACACCCAAATCCGAAATCCGAGATCGAATTTCGAAACGATCCTGTTTGGAATTTTGTGCTTTTAACATTTAAATTTGTTTCGAATTTCGGATTTCGAGTTTTTCCTGTCGATTCCTTGGCGCCCTTTGCGCCTTTGCGCGAGATACCCTTTCACCCTCTCCTATTGCGGGAGACAGCAGCTCCAGCACCCGGCTGGGGCTGAGAGGAATTTCGTTCACTTTAGCCGTGAACGGCAGCAGCGCGTCCGCCAAGGCGTTGGCAATGGCCGCCGGCGGAGCGATCGCTCCTCCCTCGCCCAACCCTTTTATGCCCAGAGGATTGAGCGGCGAAGGCGAATCCAGATGGATGGTCTTGATGTTGGGCACCTCCATGGCACCGGGCAAAAGATAGTTCATGAAGCTGCCGCTAAGCAATTGGCCGTTCGCATCGTAGCAGATCTCTTCGTAAAGCGCCGCGCCAATCCCTTGAGCGACGCCGCCGTGGATTTGCCCTTCCACCAGCAAGGGATTGATCAGTTTCCCCGCATCGTGGGAGACGACGTAGTCGAGCAGTTTGATTTCTCCGGTGTCCCGATCGACCTCGATGACCACGATGTGGGCGGCATTGGCCCAGGTCACCGTGGCGGGGACAAAATAAAAAGTTTCCTCGAGCCCCGGCTCCAACCCAACGGGAAGTTTCGAGGCCCAGCCGGGCACCGCCGAGCGGGCTAGCTCGCCAAGGGAAACCGATCGTTGGGGCGCTCCGCGGATGAAAACTTTTCCGCTACCAAGTTCCAGATCGTCGCGGTTGGCTTCCAACAGGTGCGCCGCGAGCTGCAGCACTTTTTCTTTCAAGCGCGCCGAAGCCTCGAACAGAGCGGAGCCGACGTTGACGGTGCTGCGGCTGCCAAACGTGCCGCAGCCGAACTGGATCGAGGCAGTATCGCCTTCGACCAGGCGAACTTCGTCCAGGCTCACGCCCCATAGGTCCGCGGCGATCTGAGCGAAGATGGTTTCATGACCTTGGCCGTGGCCGGTGGCGCCGGTGGCAACGACGATCTGGCCGGAGGGATCAATGCGCACTTTCGCGCCTTCGAAGGAACCCACGCCGGTCCCTTCGACGTAACAACCGATGCCAATACCCAGGTAGCGTCCATCCTGCCGCAGATCCGCTTGTTGTTTGCGCAACTCTTCGTAGCCCGCTGCTTTCAGCGCCCGCGCCAGAGTCTCGGGATAGTTTCCGCTGTCGTAGCAAATCGGTTCACCATCGCGATATAAAATTCCGGCATGATAGGGCATCTCTTCGGGCTGAACGAAATTACGCCGGCGCACCTCGGCGGGATCTAAACTTAACTCTACTGCAACCAGATCCATGCAGCGCTCCATGACGAACACGGCTTCCGGACGTCCGGCGCCGCGGTAGGGAGCGTTCGGCACCTTGTTGGTCGAGACGCAGGTGCCGCTAACCGACAGATTAGGGATTTTGTACGGCCCCTGGAGATGAGCAGCCGTGTTATATGCGTCTGTCAATCCCATCGGATTGTAAGCCCCGTTGTCCAGCAGGAACCGATCGCGAAGCCCCAAGACCAAACCTTTTTCATCGAAGCCAAGCTCGACGTCGTGGACCTGGTCACGCCCGTGGGCCGTGCTGATGAAATGTTCCTGACGGTCTTCGATCCACTTGACCGGCCGGCCTAGCTGCAACGCCAGAAAAGGGACGAGAATCTCTTCAGGATAGACGTATACCTTGGGGCCGAAGCCGCCGCCGATATCCGGCGCAATCACACGAACGGTTTCTTCGGGAAGATTCAATTGTGCGGCAATTTGCCGTCGAACCAGATGCGGCATCTGGGTTGACGACCAGACGGTGAGAATATTCGTTTTGGGTTCGACCCAGGCGACGACGCCGCGGCCTTCCAAAGGCGCGGCGCAATACCGATGGTGGCGAAAACGCTCGCGCAACGTGTGGGGCGCCTCCCGCAATGCCTGATCGACGTTGCCCTTGTTCACCTTAAAGCTGAATACCACGTTGTCTTTGTGCTCGTCATGGACGAGGGTCGCCCCTGCTTTTAGCGCTTCGTGCGGATCGACGACTACAGGTAAAGCTTCATACTCGACGACAATTTCGTCCACCGCGTCTTCTGCCCGATGGCGATCCTCGGCCACCACGATGGCCACCGGCTCACCTACATAGTGCACTTTCCCCTGGGCCAGAGCGGCCGGGCGAGGTCCTTGCAGAATCGGCTTCACGCCTTCCAGCCACGGGCGGGGATGAATCTCGAAGCTCTCCGGGAAAAGCGCGATTCGATCCTTGATGTCACTACCAGTCCAAGCTCCTGTCACACCATCGAGCCGGAGGGCTTGCTTGACGTCGACCCTCCGGATGCGCGCGTGGGCATGAATACTACGCACGAGGGCGGCATGCAGCATGTTGGGAAGACGAAGATCAGCCACATAGACGCCGCCTCCGGTGAGAAAGCGACTTGTCTTGTGCGGTTTGACGCTGCGGCCGATGAATCGAGAGGAGGTTTCCGCCATTAGGGTTTACCTGCTCGCTGTCTCGTTAGTCCATTTCAAAGCCACTGCCAGAGTCTGATCTGACGATCCACCCTCGTCTCCAATCAGAAACTGTGTCACAAATCTGTTCAGGGTGTGAGAGCTTACCACGAACGTTTGGGTATCATTATACCGTAGCACCTGCAAAACCCTTTTTTATCCCCCTTTGAAAAAATGGGAGATTTCTTATCGGATTGACGGCGGTGTCGATGCTTTGTTAGACCAGGCTTAGATTCAAGGGGCTGTGAAATCGTCCAGGTTGTTATGGAACTTGAAATCGCGGAATTTCCGGTAACTCAGATCCGGTTGGGGCATCGTTTCAAGTATGAAAACGAAGTCCTTGAGGTCGATAAAGCCGCGTTGATTGCTCTCGTTCAGGAGGATCCAAGGATCACGGATGCGACCTTTGCCGTCGCCGCGCCGGGAGAGAGGACTCGTATCACCGGTATTCGAGATATCGTCGAGCCCAGGTATAAGGTTTCGGGGAGGGGCCAAGTTTTCCCCGGAGTTCTGGGAGCCATCGAGGATGTTGGGGAGGGACGCACCCACCGTCTTTCCGGCATGACGGTGATAGCGGCCGCGGAGTACGAAGGCACGATCCGGGCAGGGACGACGGTGCAGAGGAGCGCGATTCTCGACATGTCGGGCCCGGGGGCGGAAATTTCCCGGTTCAGCGCTTATTTGCACTTGGTGTTAAGTTTCAAAATCGTGCCGGGCTTGGCCGAATTGGACGCCCACGGGGCGATTCAATTGGCGGAATGCAAAGTGGCTTCGCGACTTGCTCAAACTACCGAATGCCTGTCGCCGGCAAGGATTCTAACCTACGACCTGAGCGAGAAGAATCCCAATCTCCCCAATGTCATGTTGGTGCAAGGCTGCATCACCGACCCCCAGCACGTGCATTCCGGCGTGGGCTATTACGGACTGTCGCTGCGGGACTCCATGGCCACGTTCGTCCACCCCAACGAGCTTTTTGACGGGGCGGTGACCGTCGACACCACACGGTCCGGCCGCGGTTATTACCCGGCGACCTGGGACTGGCAGAATCACCCTTTGGTTCTGGGATTGTACCAAGCGCACGGCAAGAGCTTGAACTTCGGGGGCATCGTCTTTCAGCGCATTCGCTTCGAGACCAACCATGGAAAAGAAGTCGGCGCCCAGAACGCGGCGCGCCTGGCCAAAGCCATGGGCGCTGACGGCGTGCTCGTGACTTGGATCGGCGGCGGCAACGCGTTCGTCGATGTCATGTTTACCATCCGCGCCTGCGAGCGAAACGGCATCAAGACGACCTTGGTGACCTATGAAAATGGCGGCAAAGAAGGTAAAGACAGTCCAGTGCTGTTTTATCTTCCCGAAGCCGACGCAGTGGTGAGCACGGGCGCTCTCGACCGAACGTTGGAACTCCCAGCCATGGACAAAGTGATCGGTGCTTACGATCACATAAAAATTTTCCCCTTTCCCGGCGCCGCGCCGGTGCCGGCGGGCGGCGCCTTATCGTTGGAAGCAAGAGATGTCATGATCGGAGGGGCGGATATCTGGGGAGACGGTAAATTCAGATGCGCGGAATTCTAATCGTTCTAGTCGTTCAAGCCGTTCAACCGCTACGCTCCGTTCAAGCCCCCTCCTTCGTCCTCCCCCGCGTTGCGCGGGGGAGGAAAGAGGTGGGGGTCGGAGCAACTTAAACGGCTTGAACGTTTTGAACAGAATTTGAAGGAGTCGATCGACCATGACTAGACTCGTTTACATCGTCAATCAATTTTTCGCCGGCCTCGGCGGCGAAGAAAAAGCGGGTCTCCCGGTGGGTGTGCTCGAAGGTAGTGCCGGCGCGGCCAGAGCGTTCGAGAGGGCGCTGGGCGAGGCGGCTGAGATCGCGTGCACGATTTATGTCGGCGACAACTACTTTCACGAACACAAGGAGGCCGCCATCAAAGCCATCCTGGCCGCGGTCGGAGCGGCCGAGCCTCAGGTGCTGGTGGCGGGTCCGGCGTTTAATTCAGGGCGTTACGGTTTGAGTTGCGTGGAAATTTGCAATGCGGTGGCGAACCACCTGGAAATCCCCTGCTTGACGGCGATGCACGAAGAGAATCCCGGCGTCGACACCTATCGTGAACTGGCTAATGCGCGGGTTTTCTGTCTGCCGACGGCGGAGACGACAATCGGCATGGCTGATGCGCTGGGACGCATGGCCCAATTCGCCATTCGTCTCGCGCGACGTGAAAGCATCGGTTCCGCGCTAAACGAGGGTTATCTCGGCCGCGGTATCAGACGGCTTGAAAAAACCCATCGGCGCGGCGCGGAGCGCGCCATCGATATGTTGCTAAAGAAAATCAACAACGAGCCGTTTAACAGCGAACTGCCGATGGAGGTCTGGGATGATGCGGCGCCCGCGCCGCCGCTGGCGCAGGTGAAGGACCGCAATATCGCTCTCGTTACGACCAGCGGGGTGGTTCCATGGGGCAACCCGGACAGGTTCAAGACCTACCGCAATACTTACTGGCGCAAATACAATATCGCCGAGCTCAAAGAGCTCGAACCGGGAAAATGGGAAGCCGTTCATGGCGGCTACAACGTCGCCTACATGAATCAGAATCCTCACTATGGCGTTCCGCTGGATGCGTTGCGAACGTTGGAAGCCGAGGGCGCGATCGGTCCGGGAAGACTTTACCCGGCCTATTACGTCATCCCGGGAAACCAGGGCTCGCCGGCAGTGATGCGCCGCCTGGGTCAGGAAATCGCCGCGGATTTGAAAAAGGACAATGTCGAAGGGGTTCTTTTTGTCGCCACGTGAGGAACCTGTAGTCGCAGCGGCGCTGTGATGAGCAAAGAAATCGAGAAGGCAGGTTTGCCGGTGGCGCTAATCAGTGCGATGTTTCCCGTGGCGCAACAGGTGCGTGCGAACCGCATCGTTAAAGGCGTGAGTATCCCCCATCCGTGCGGCGATCCGAGCTTGTCGAAAGAGCATGACGCGCGCCTGCGGCGGGAAATCGTTCGGACTGCGCTCAAAGCTCTTGAAGCCGAGGTTAAGGGTCCCACGTTATTCTCGCCCCCGCTGGCCACGGGAGGCTAAACCGAGGCGGCTTCAATCCGCATCCGGAAGTCGAGGCGCCAGGACCAGTGTGTCCATCGATGGCGCACCCTTCACTCGGAGTTCTGCACGCGCAATCGAAAGTTTTTGCACGAGAATCGTCAGAGTGATTTACGACATCGAGTCTCGCCGCAATTGAGTCTCGCTGCGTTGACAGCCGCCTGTCCGCTATTTATTCTAAATGGCTACATTCGAATTTACCGGAGGAATTGATTTAGATGGATCGAAACGCAATGAAATTTGGCGCTCATTACCTGCCGACCTATGTGCCGGATCTGGACGGGCCGATCAACGAGTTCTATCAGAAAATGTTCAGTCAGATGGAGGAGATGGATCGCCTTGGCTACGACCATATCTGGGTGACCGAGCACCACTTCGCCATGTACGGTGGCACGTTGCCCCATCCACCGACTTTCATGGCGGCGATTGCCCGGACGACGAAACGGATTCGTTTAGGCGTGGCCATCAATGTTTTGCCGCTGCACAATCCCCTCGACGTGGCCGAGTCCTACGCCATGGTCGACGCGATTTCCAACGGCCGGCTGGATTTCGGCGTCGGCAAGGGCAGCGAGGCCCACGAGTACAGAAAGTTAGGCATTCGCCAGGAAGAATCGACGGGTCGCATGGTTGAAGGCGTGGAGATTATTCGCCAGGCGTGGTCGGACAAGCCGGTAAATTTTAAAGGAGAGTTCTTCAAATATGAGAACGTTCCCGTCGTTCCCAAGCCGGTGCAGCGTCCTCATCCGCCGATCTGGGTCGGTTGCGCGCGCAGCGAGGATAGTTTTCGCTGGGCGGGAAAGAACGGATTTCATCTCATGACTCTGCCTTATTTGTATCGCGAACCCCATATATTGCCCGGGTTCATCCGAACCTACCGCCAAGGGTTAGCTGACGCCGGTCATGATTTCACCCAGACCGAAGTTCTCGGCAAGTTTCATATTTACGTCTCGAGTAGTCTGGAAAAAGCGATCGAGGAAGCCGCGCCCTATTTGGGGAATTACACGGCTGTTCATCGAGCGGCGGACCCGGACCGGAAGGAAAGAGGATTGCTGGTGGTGCGGGATGTAAGAACTCAGTTGGCCGAGGGCTTCGTCATCGCCGGCGATCCGGAGCGCTGCGTCGACACGATTCAAAAATGGCGCGAGTCCGCGGGTCTAACCGCGATCTCGGGAACTTTTCATTTTGGCGGCATGCCGCAGGAAATGGCAATGAAAAATATCCGCCTGTTCGCGGAGCGCGTGATGCCGGCGCTCAGGTGAGAGCGATCAGGTGTTCCAATCGTTCAAACCGTTTACCGGCTTAGGAGCGAGACGGAACAGCGTTTCTAGTTTCCCGTTCCAAGTTTCTAGTTGACCTGAAACCAGAAACCTGAAACCAGAAAACGTCGGCGCACTCAGCGCTGAGCCGGCAAGTAAGAGAAATCGTACACCTGATTGACCGGAACGTCCTTCGTGATGTTTTCGGTC
>DAIRFP010000131.1:7302-13893 GCA_036794995.1 Thermodesulfobacteriota bacterium
TCCGGAGGAGGCAGCAGAAATGATTATCTTGGCGAGTCATCTGCTAAAAATTGTCGATGCGAGGATTAGTGCGCCATAACTTGTCCGCTAGCGTTGAGGCAGATAAGAGAAATCGTACACCTGATTGACCGGAACGTCCTTCGTGATGTTTTCGGTCCTAAGCACATCACGGAGGGTTTCTGTGGCTAAGGCTATGTCAACCTTACCGTCCGGCGTCTCGGCCTTCCTGTGATAGTCGTAGATTCTCGAGACCAGGTCTTCATCTTGTATTCTGACGAAGCGTTTTAAGATAGCGACCGTAGCGGGTTTGTTTTCTCGAGCAAAGGTCCGCGCGCGTGTTAGAGCGCGCATCAGACGCCGGACTTGTTCTGGGGACCGTTCTAGAGTTTCCTGCATGGTTACTATGCCCGTGCTGGGAGCGCGGAAGAAGTCTCCGGCGAATCCCAAATTTTTGAGCCCCTGCCCGTAGGCAACAAAATTATGGGGCGGGTTGAGCAATCCGGCTGCGATCCGTCCCGATTTTATTCCATTCAACATCGCGCCCTGCTCTCCGACAGTGATAAGGGTGACCTGCGAAGGATCGATCCCCGCTTTAGCGAAGATGCGTCGCATCGTGACATCGTGCAATCCTCCCCGCGACGAAATTCCGACCAACTTTCCTTTGAGGTCGGCGATGGAGCCAATCTCCGGGTTTCCCACCAGGTCGAGGAGCGGCCGATCGACAAAGCACATCACGACTCGCGTGTTGATGCCGCGCACGTTAGCCACCACTCCGGCGGTTAGGGTCGTAGCATACTGGATGTCGCCGCTCAGCAGCACCTTGAT
Organism: Thermodesulfobacteriota bacterium; assembly: GCA_036794995.1. Taxonomy (GTDB): domain Bacteria; phylum Desulfobacterota; class Binatia; order UBA9968; family UBA9968; genus DAIRFP01. The sequence goes on from DAIRFP010000131.1 coordinate 8,128, forward strand.
GTTAAGTGCCGCGGGCATGAGCACCATGTCAACGTTCAGCCCTTCTTTCTGAAAAAATCCCTGCTCCTTTGCGACCACCACCGGCATCATGGTCACGGTGAGGGAGGGAATGCCGATTTTGACGTTCTCGGCGACGGCATTGCCGAAAGACAGCAGCGTGATAACGAGCGCGATGCCGAACCTCAAAAAGTGGCTGGTTTGTGACATAGTCGTTCCTTTTTAGCCCAACAGATAGAGCCGGCGCGCATTGTCGTTGAGGATCTTACGCTTGGTTGCATCACTCAGTTTTTGATTCTCGATAATGGGCTGCGACGCGCCGGGAAAACGGCTGTCAAAATGGCTGTAATCCGAGGCGAAGACGATCCAGTCGTCGCCCATGGTTTCGACGACGTGGGGGATTTCGGTCTCATCGGCCTCGCAGGAAAAGTATAGCTGTCCTCGTTGCAATAGCTTGCTCGGCAGAGATTTGAGATCCGGCACCTGATTACCCAGCACTTCATAATGTTCGTCCAGGCGATAGAGCCAGTAGGGCAGCCAGCCGCAGCCCGCCTCCAAAAACACGAAGCGCAGCTTGGGGAAGCGGTCCAGCAGCCCTTCTCCCAAGACTACGCTGAGAGCGATCATTTGTTCAAACGCATGACCGAACAGGTGGGAATAAAAAAACTTATCGACCCGCATAGTGCCGGTTGCCTCTGACTGGTAGCGGCCCAAAAACATGTGGACACAGATGGGAACGTTGAGACGCTCTGCCTCTAGGTAGAGCGGAAAGAAATAGGGATCCCCCAGATGACGGCCGCGCAGATTGGGCAAGAGCGAGACGCCGACGAATCCCAGCTCGGTCACCGTGCGTCTGAGCTCGGCAACCGCCGCTGGAATATCTTGTTGGGGCAGCACCGCCGTGCCCTTGAGCCGCGCCGGATTCGCCGAACAATATTCCGCTACCCAGGTGTTACGGGCCCGGGCTAATTCAGTCGCAAAGGCGGCATCTTCAAGCGCCGGAATGGTCCCAGCGATTCCTCCTCCGAAGAGCACGGCAACTTCGATCCCTTCATTGTCCATATCTACAAGCCGCGCCCTGGGGTCCTTCATGCCTTCCCGTCTGGGATGGGGTCGGCGATAAGGCCCTCCGACACCGAGGCCAAGTCCGCTTGGCTTTGGCCAGGGCTTTCCTTCCAGCATGAGGCGCAGATGACTATCGCTCGCCGGACGCGGTTCCGGAGCCATCGCCCGATACTTTTCGGCGACTCGTTCTTTCCAGTTGATGTGGACTTCTTCCAAATGGCCGTCGGCATCGACGGCGGTCAATTTAGCGCTCATAGAGTTTCCTTATGAGACCTGGGCAAGGTTAATGGCCACGGTTTCTCCTCCTATTATAAATACGACGGGCGGCTCACCGGCGTCAAACTGGAGCCGTAGGCCATCTGAAACGTCCGACATTGTAGCTTAACTCGATTGGACTTTGGCGGGGCCTTCAGGTATGAGAGGAAAAGTCTGTGAATTCGAAAAAGCGAGGCGAACATGAAAATTTGTCATTACAACAATAATCAAACCGGCGTGATCGTTGCCGATAAGGTTCATAATTTCGGCGACGCGTTGATCAAGGCGGGTCTGGCGCGCCAGGGTTACACCATGCTCGAAATTATTGACGCGCTGGCCAACAATCCCGCTGCGATGCAGATCGCCCGCGACGCGGCCTCCGGCGCCGGTGGTGTCGATCTGAGGTCCGTGAAACTGCTTGCTCCGATAACCAATCCGGGTTCTCTCTGGGCCGCTGCGGCGAATTATTATGCGCACCGGGCCGAAATGGTTGACCGAGTGGGGAGCGCGAACCGGGAGATCAAGAACAAAGATGACTTGATGGCGGAGTTCTTTCTCAAGCCCACGTCATCGATCATCGGTCCCGGCGACACGGTTATGCTGCCAAAAATTTCCAAGCTTGTCGATTTCGAGTGCGAACTTTGCGCCGTGATCGGCAAACGGGCGCGGAAAGTTACCGAGGATCAATCGCTCAATTACGTTTTCGGTTATCTGATCTGCTGGGATATCAGCCAGCGCGACCCCTGGGGCAAAGGCATACACAACACGCGCAATATCCGCAAAGGCTTCGACACCTTTAGCGCCCTGGGTCCCTGGATCGTGACGCGGGATGAAATCGATGAACCGCAGAATCTTACGATCAAGGTCCTGCAAAACGGTAAGGAAGTTATGACCGCGCATACGAGCGACATGATCTGCGGCCTGCGCGAGCATATCCGGTTTCTGACGAGCTGCCTGACTCTCCGTCCCGGGGATCTAATCACGACGGGAACGCCTGCGGGTGTGAGCAAGCTCAACGACGGCGACCATCTTAAAGGAACGATTGAAAAGATCGGTGAGATGGAGCTACACGTCAAGGCCGAGGCTTAGCAATCAACGTGCGGGACTCGCGGCCGACTTCTGTGCACCAAAGACTAATCTTGGTTGCCGAGCGCTTCTCAAGAGCCCGGTGTAGGGCTGTCACGAACTACAGGCCGTCATTGAGTTTCGATAAACGGTTATGCCCGATCTCGTCCGGGTGTCGCGCTTCCGCGGCGTTATCAGACGGGGATTCGCCCGGCTTGGCGCCGTGAGCAACGAGGCGTTCAGCCTCCACCACGTCCAGAAGATCTCCATATTCCGGACCGATCAAGCACTCTAGCTTTTTCTTCATGAGCTGGGCGAAGCCGCGGCTTTTGCCATTAGTTGAAACGGTTATGGTGAGGTCGCCGCGCTGGACCAACGGCGGACTGAGGAAATCGCACAGTGACGCGCGGTCCGCCACGTTCAACAATACGTTTTCTGATTCGGCATCCTGGGCTATTTGTTCATCAAGGGCGGCGATGCCGGTAGCTGCGTACGCTAGATAGAAACCTCTAAGATCGCCCTTGCCATAGGGCCTCCTCACGAGCTGCAATTGGCAATCTGCGGCAAGCCTTTCGATGCCTTCGGTAACCCGCGGACTGACAACAGTTACGCGAGCCCCGGTTTTTAGTAATAGGTCAACTTTGCGCGCTGCAACCACACCACCTCCCACCACCAGACAGGGACGGTCCCGAAGTTTCAAGAGAATCGGCAAATAGCTCAACGTCGTGTCCTCCAAGCTGATCTCAGATTCTATCCTCCACAATCGACGCGGAATCGTTGAAGGTCCGGCGCTGGAAAACCGGAAACGGGTTTCGCTTAAACTCGTTGCGGTCAATCTTGATCACTTCCCCATGGATGTGAACAGCATAGGTGGTGAGCGCCTTTGTGCTGGCGTCCAAGCTTTCCCCTGTTGGGAGATAATAGATGCAATGATCAGCAGGACACGTGATCGTGGCACCCACGAGTCTGCCCTCCGAGAGGGAGCCACCATCTCCTGTACAATATTCATCGGTAGCGTAAAACGCTCCCCCCGCATTGAATAGGGCAATGCTGTGATACTCCAAGTGAATCAGTCCGGCCCGGCCCGGCTTGATCTCCTCAACGTAAGCTACCGCGACAAGGCTTTTCATTGCTTATCTCCTTTGCCACCTGCTCCGATTCCGCTGGCCAAGGCTTCGCCAGGACTTCGAGCCGAATATTCCGCTCCGGCTGACTGGCGCGTGAAATTTAGCGGCGCGCGCTTCCGAATTGCCCGACGGAGATTTTGGTTCCGGCGTTGCGTGACCTGCCGCCACGCGGAGGCATGCGAGCGGCAAGGTTGCGCAACCGGAAGCGCGCGCCAGAGTCGGCTATCCCGTGCTTCACCGACTGTCGATTTATTGTGTTGCCAGTTGATATCGGTTTGACTGAAGAGGCTTTGAGTTGCGGGATACAATGCAAGTCGCATTGCATATGAAGCGCCCAAGAACTCATTTTGTTTGGCGGCAGCTAATTTGACGCGACCTTCCATAAGCCCACTGGGAAGCGCACGATTTGCCCACGGTCCAGGGGCTGTTGCACCGACCGAATCCTTACTGCAACTAATCTTTCCTTTGTTCATGCTTCCCCTGAAAGTAAAAAAGCGCCATCATTTTATCAATGAGAGCGCCTTTGCTCTATTTCATTCTCGGATCGCATCATTGCTTCCGGGACAGTATCAATAGAATCGGACTATGCGTTTTGATAGCTCAAATAAGTCTACTGATGTTCTGTTGAGCAATGGGCATGCCAAGAACGTAACAAACAAAAACAAGCGATAATCGATTCTCTCCCTCAGGCTCTTATTGAAATGCCGCATGCTTACTCACGTCCGTGCCTAAACAAAAGGCATCTAGGCTTAACTTGTAAAAGGAAAGGCTCAAGTGAAAATTTTGTAGTGCCTGAGAAAGAAAACAGAGTGAGATCAAGCTTAATTCTTTCGACCGTGGCGATGTTTCTGGGTACACGGCGCCCTACGCCACACCCGCTTTAGTATATTCTCGATAAGGTGCTATTAGGAATATATCATTTGACGGTGACCGGCTTTCTGAACTAATCTCCATCAATTTGGTAGTGTTGAACACCGTTCTTTTTGACTCAATATTTTGGCGACTCGAAGAAAGGATCGCTCAAAGAAAGGATCGATTGATATGGAGTTAGCACCGAAGCTTAATCCCCCGTTGCGCACACTACTCGGACCGGGGCCGAGTCCGGTCAATCCGCGCGTCCTTCAAAGCCTGTCACTACCCGTCATCGGCCATCTCGATCCCGCGTTTCTCAAGATCATGGACGAGAGCATGGCGATGCTGCGCGCAGTGTTTCAGACGAAAAACCGCCTTGCCTTGCCGATGTCCGGCACCGGCAGCGCGGGTATGGAGACTTGTTTCGTTAACCTCATCGAGCCTGGCGACGCGGTGCTTATCGGCGTAAACGGGGTGTTTGGTACACGGATGGTGGACGTCGCTCAACGCTGCGGCGCGCAGGTGGATACCGTGGAAGCAGAATGGGGGACGGCGCTGGATGCGGCGCAGTTCCGCGCGGCGCTGTCGAAGAAAAGCTTCAAGCTCGTCGCGATAGTTCATGCGGAGACTTCCACCGGCGTGCTCCAGCCGCTGGAAGAAACATCACGATTGGTTCACGAGCATGGCAGCTTGTTGGTCGTCGATGCCGTGACCTCGCTGGGCGGTGCCCCTGTCCGGGTCGACGAGTTGGGGATCGACGCTTGTTACAGTGGCACCCAGAAGTGCCTGAGTTGCCCGCCAGGTCTCTCGCCGGTGACTTTCAATGAGCGGGCCATCGAGGTCGTGCGAAAGCGTAAGACCAAGGTCCAAAGCTGGTATCTCGATTTATCGATGATCGAAAAATATTGGGGCAGCGAGCGTGTTTACCATCATACCGCGCCCATCTCCATGAACTATGCGCTTCATGAAGCGCTGCGGGTGGTTCTCGAGGAGGGCTTGGAAGCCAGTTGGCAGCGCCATCGTCAAGTGCACGAGGTCTTTGTTCGCGAGATGCGCAAACTGGAGATCGAGCCCGCGGTGACGGAAGCGATCCGCGCGCCCATGATCAATGCCATTCGTATTCCCGAAGGCGCCGACGACGCTAAAGTGCGACAGGGCTTGTACGACGAGTTCAACATCGAGATCGGCGCCGGCCTTGGCCCGCTCAAGGGAAAAATCTGGCGCGTCGGCTTGATGGGTCACGGTGCCAGGGTGGAAAATGTCGAGTTACTGGCCAAGGCTCTGCGGCAGTTGCTGTAAAACCGCCCTACGGGCCTTTCAGAGTAAATCTCGTAGGGTTTGTCACCGCAGAGAACCTAGCGCGGCAAAGCCGCAACCAAAAAATCGGAATATCTCCCGCAAAGGC
>DAIRFP010000132.1:0-13861 GCA_036794995.1 Thermodesulfobacteriota bacterium
GCTCTTCTTTTTGCTCCTGCATCTGCTTTTCGATGCTCTCGGCGCCTTTTTGCATACCCTCGTACATCTTTTTTTCCTTTTGCATACCTTCTTGGATCGCCTTTTGCGTTTCAAGATCTCTTTGCGCCGAATCTTTTTTGTCTCCACAGGCGCCCATACCGACTGTCAGTAGAGTGATCAGCACCAACGGTTGTAAATATTTCATCAGCTTCTCCTTGGATTTCTGTATATCTTCGATTTAGTTAGCAGGAAAGGACGCGGGGGCGCAACTCCATCTAGTGTAGTGTCTCACGCTGTTGGTACTTTATCCGGTGTATAACCACCACGAAGGACCTCGCGCGGCAGAGCCGCAACTGAAACTCGGAATATCTCGCGCAAAGGCGCCAAGGCCGCAAAGGTCGGAGAATAACGGTCAATAATTGCTCCAAGATAATTCACTCTTCCCTCCGAACTTGGCGTGCTTCGCGCCTTGGCGCGAGTCTATTCCCCTGTTCGGGAAATTTCGCTTTGTTATGTCGAATAGTAAGTGCCTTCATTTAAGAGCCCCTACACTAGGTCATGACGCCATCCAACGGCGCTTTTTTTCGGCGACCATTCTGTTATCCTTAGTGTAATGGCTCGACTCTCGATAACCGTCGTTCTTTCGATCCTGCTTTCGTCATCCTCCATCTCGGTTTCATCCCAGCCTCCTGCCACGAAATTGAAAAATAACCCCGTCATCGCTGTGACCGATGCCGGCAGCTGGAAGACTATTCAAAAGGGGGTCGAATTTCGCAAAATGACCCTGGAACGCTCGGAGCCCAGCCACTCCATCGACCTGAAGCTGCTTCGTTTCGATAGCCGGTTGGTTGTGCCCCGCGTGCTGCGTAGCGCTCAATTTCAACTCAAAGGGGCCAACGCCAAGACCTTCGCTGAAAAGACCGGCGCCCTCGCAACCATCAACGCCAACTATTTCGACACCGAGGGGAAGCCCCTAGCGTTTCTCAAGGTCGCCGGCCAGGCGATCAACTCGCGGGTTGCCAAAAACTCTCTCTACACCGGCGTCTTCAGCATCAAGGATCAGCGACCGTCGATTTCACACCGGGACGAGTTCCTTGCCGAGCAGGCGGACGAAGGCCTGCAATCCGGACCTTTGCTCTTGCTCCATGGAACCGCGCAGGCAATTACGGGGGTGCCGAACCGAGTCAGCCGACGAGCGTTGATCGGCATCGATCAGGAGCAGCGATTGGTGATCGCCGTCGCGGATAGCTTGCTCGGCGGTCTCTACTGGCCGGAGCTCCAGGAAATTTTCTCAGCCGCACCGTGGCAAATTCAGGTCACCGATCTATTGAATCTCGACGGTGGCGGCTCCGCGCAGTTCTATATCAAAGCCGGCAAGTTCGAGGAGCTGGTAGCCGGGACCTCCGAAGTTCCCGTGGCCATCGGCTTCTTCAACCGGGCGAATTAATACAGGCCTGCCATCATCTTCACGTTGCTGTGCCCCCGGCCCTTCGGCCTTCTTCCCCTCGATGGAATTCATACGTAACTTTGTTAAGGACGTTTGTATTAGTCGAGGGAGAGAAATGAAACCCGGCTCCACTGGAGGGCCGGGGCCGGAATGATCCCCAGATAGACGGTGCCAATCACCGCCAGGGCCACGGCAATGTATAGGTAAGGCGACTGGCGAAACCGCTTTCCTTCGACGCCACCTTCCTCCATATACATCGCTACGATAACGCGCAGATAGTATACTACCGACAAAAGACTATTGAGCACGCCGATGATCGCCAGATTCGTGTGGCCGGCAAGAACCGCGGAACGGAAGATGTAGAACTTGCCCGTGAACCCGGCAAGCGGCGGAAACCCGGCGAGGGATAACATAAACAGAGACATGGCCGCCGCCAGAAAAGGGCGTTTGAATCCCAATCCGGCAAAATCACTGTAGTTCTCCCGGGGACCGTTCTGGTCCGTCAGACTGGCAAGCACAGTGAAGGCGCCAAGGGTCATAAACGTATAAGTTGCCAGATAGAAAAGCAGCGGCGGTCCGCCCCACTCTTCTCCTACAATAAGCGCGATGAGCAGGTAACCCGCGTGGGCGATGCTCGAGTAGGCAAGCATCCGTTTGACACTCACTTGCGATAGCGCGAGCAAGTTCCCTACGGTCATGGTCGCAATTGCCATTACCCATAAAGGCCCGGCCCAATCGCTATCAAACGGTGACAGCTTGTGCATGAGGATACGCACCCAGGCGGCGAAGGCGGCAGCCTTGACCGCGACGGACATAAAGCCCGTAACCGGGGTCGGTGCCCCTTCATAGACGTCGGGAATCCAAAAGTGAAACGGCACGGCCCCCACTTTGAAGGCGAACCCAATTAATAACAGCAAAACTCCGCCCGCGAGATAAAGCGGCCATTGGGTGATCGGTTCAACCAAATTGGCGGAAATTTCGTTGAGATTGGTCGAGCCGGTGGCGCCGTAGATCAGCGCGATGCCGTAAAGCAGAAAGCCGGTGGCAAAGGCGCCCATGAGAAAATACTTCATGGCGGCCTCGCTGGAGCGGGCGCTGGCGCGCCACATCCCGGTCAGAATGTAGACCGCCACCGACATGGTTTCGAGGCCAAGGAAGAACACAATCAGATCGTTGGCTGCTGCCATGACAATCATGCCCACCGTGGCGAACAAAATCAGCGCGTAGAACTCGCCCTCATGAATCCTCGTGTCCTTGAGATACTGAATCGACGAGAGGATCGTCAGCGCGGCGGCGCAAAGAAAAAGCTGTGTGAAGAAGAGCGCAAAATTGTCCAGTAATAAAGTGTCGGCAAATGCTCCCTCCTGACTGCCCCACAGGAGTATGGTTTCGAGCCCACAGAGCGCCAGACCCAGAAGCGCGATCCAAGCCAGGAGACCTTTTTCGTTTTCTTTGAGAAAAAGATCCAGCAACAGCACGACCAACGCCGTCAACAACACTTGCGTCGCCGGCAGGAGCGGAATGAGATTAACGTCCATCGGGCTTGGCTTCTCCGCTGCCGGTGTAGTTCATGGGCGCCGACGTAGTTTGAACGGCGAAAACTCTCTTCAGGGTCAAGTCGATGGACGGCTTCATCCGGCTCAAGAAGGGCTGCGGGTAGACTCCCATGAAGACAATCAATGCCACCACCGGCGCGAGGATCAGCAGCTCGCGGCCATTGAGGTCCTGGAGTTTCTGGTTTTCGGGATTCGTCAGGGGGCCGAAAATCACGCGCCTAAACATCCAGAGCATATAGACCGCGCCCAGGATAAGGCCTGTGGCCGCCGCAGCCGTCCAACCCGGGGTCACAGCGAAGGCTCCCAGCATAATCAGAAACTCCCCGACAAAGCCGTTGAGTCCCGGCAATCCGATGGAGGAGAAAGTCACCACGAGCAAGAGTGCCGAAAAAATCGGCACTTGCTTCCACAGGCCGCCGAAATCTTCGATCATGCGGGTATGGCGGCGGTCGTAAATCATCCCCACCAGGAGAAAGAGCGCGCCGGTGGAGAGCCCATGGTTCAGCATTTGGTAGATGCCGCCTTGAACTCCGTGCAGATTGAAAACAAAGAGCCCCAGCATAACCAAACCAAGATGACTGACGGATGAATAGGCAACCAGTTTTTTAAGGTCGGCCTGCATCATGGCAACCAGAGCGCCATAGATAATCCCCACCACCGCCAGCGCGATAATGATGGGCGCCGCCGCCAGAGCGGCTTCCGGGAACAAGGGAATCGCGAAGCGCACAAAGCCATAAGTGCCGAGTTTGAGCAGAATCGCCGCGAGGATCACCGAACCGGCGGTGGGCGCCTCAACGTGAGCATCCGGGAGCCATGTATGGAACGGAAAGAGCGGCACTTTGATCGCGAAGGAAAGCGCGAATGCCAGGAAAAGCCAGGCCTGTTCGTCAAATGGCAAATGCAACTTATAAAGCTCGAGCAAATCGAAAGTCAGAACTTGGGTCAACTGCGCATGGCGGGTGGCAAGGTAAATGATCGCAACCAACATGAGCAGGCTCCCGGCCATGGTATAGAGCACAAACTTAACTGCGGCATAGATCCGGCGCGTTCCACCCCACACGCCGATGAGAAAATACATGGGAACCAACATCACTTCCCAAAATACATAGAAAAGGAAAAGATCCAGCGCGAGGAAAGCCCCCAGCATGCCGGTTTCCAAGATCAGCATGAAAAAGAGATATTCCTTGATCTTGTCCTTAACGGACCAGGACGCCAGGATCGCGAGGGGCATGAAAAAGGTCGTCAGCAGAACCAGGAAGAGACTGATGCCGTCGATACCGACGAGGTATTCTATGCCGTAGAGGCGCATCCATGGCACGCGCTCGAGCAATTGCATCTCCCCTTGCGCACCGTCAAAACGATTTAGAATCTTGAGCGACAAGAGAAATGCGAGGGTGGTGAAAACCAAGGCGCAAGCGAACAGCGTCTTGGTGCTCTGCCGGGGGATCAGCAATAGCGTCACCGCCCCGATGACCGGGATAGCGAGCAGCAGACTCAAATCTCCTAGGACGAATACAGGCATGATTTATTGTTGACCGAGGAAATAGGTTAGCAACGCGAGAGTGCCCACCAGAAAACCAACAAGATAGTGCTGGACATTGCCGGTTTGAACCTCGCGCCAGACCAGGCTGAATCCCTTGGCTCCTCGAGCCACCGCATTGACCAAGCCATCGATGACCCCCGGATCGAAAACCTGGGCGAGCCAACGAGAAAAGTAGGTGAACGGCCGCACGACGACAAAATCATACAGCTCATCGATGTAATATTTGTGGAGCAGGAGTCGATAGGGAGCGCCGCCGGCCAGGGCAGCGAGTCGATCGCGCAGTTGGCTTGGCCGAGCGTAGGCCACATAGGCAAGCACAAATCCCAGTCCGCTGATGCCAAGAGTCATCAAAGTCAAATTGATTTCCTCGGCGAGAGAGCCATGAGCCCCCTCATGGGCGCCACCGAAGATCGGTCCGAGCCATTGATCCCATCGGCTGCCCCATAAATACTCCGGCGCTCCCAACCAGCCCGCAAAGATGGATCCGAGCGCGAGGATCACCAGCGGAATCGTCATGACCGGCGGCGACTCATGAATATGGGCCTTAACGTGCTCATCCACGCGCGAGTTTCCATGAAAGACCATGAACACCTGGCGGAACATATACAAAGCGGTCAGGCCTGCGGTTACCCAGGCGATAAGCCAAAGTCCCGTCGATCCGTGAGGGCTGCTATAAGTTTGCCACAGGATGAGATCCTTCGAGAAAAAGCCGGCGGTAAAAGGCACTCCCGCGATGGCCAGGGTCGCGATGAGATAGGTTGAATAAGTAATCGGAAGACGGGATCTTAGGCCGCCCATCTTGCGCATATCCTGTTCGCCGTCCAGGGCGTGAATCACGCTGCCGGATCCGAGGAAGAGACAGGCCTTGAAAAAAGCATGGGTAAAGAGATGAAAAATCGCCGCGCTGTAGGCGCCGATTCCCAAAGCGAGAAACATGTAACCCAGCTGGCTCACCGTGGAATAGGCCAGGACCCGCTTGATATCGTTTTGCGTCAGCGCCACCGTGGCGGCGAAAAAAGCCGTTGCTGCGCCGATTATAGCGATCAACGACAAAATCTCCGGAGCCAAACTGAAGAGGAAGTGGAGCCGCGCGGTCATATAAGCGCCGGCAGTCACCATAGTCGCGGCATGGATGAGCGCGCTGACCGGCGTCGGTCCGGCCATGGCATCCGGCAGCCAGACAAATAGCGGAATCTGTGCCGACTTCCCGGTGGCACCGACAAATAGCAGCAAGGTGATCAGGGCAATTTTTTCCGGACTTAGCAGGTTAACATGTTGCTGCAGCTCCATGAAATCCAGGGTCCAGACGCCTTGGCGCGCCAGCTCGGTAACCAGCAGCAGAATCCCGAGCAAAAAACCGAAATCGCCGATGCGGTTGACGATGAACGCCTTATTCCCGGCGATGGTGTTATTGTGATCGTGGTACCAGAAACCGATGAGCAGATAGGAACAGAGACCCACGCCTTCCCAGCCAACGAAGAGCACGAGCAGATTGTCGCCCATCACCAGCAAAAGCATGAAGAAGATAAACAAGTTCAAGTAAACGAAAAAGCGAATGATCCCTTCATCGTGGGCCATGTAGCCGAGGGAATAGATATGGATCAGGAAACCGATGCCGGTGACAACCAGGAGCATCACCGCGGACAAGGCATCGACCTGAAAAGAGAGCTTGATTCGAAAAGAGCCCGACTCGAACCAAGTGTAGACGGTATCCTGAAACACTCCCGTGGCGGGGAGCAGCCAAAAGACATACACGGCGATGGCGAAGGAAGCCAGGACGGCAGCGCAGGCCAGCCCGCCCGCGGTCCTTTTTCCCAGCCGCGAGCCCAAAAAAATATTGATCAGACTCGCCAGCAAAGGGATCAGCGGCATCCAGCGCAGGAAATCAACGGCGGTGACGGCTTGAGTCGGGGTTACCATTTCAGCAGCTGCATCTCCTGGGGGTCCAGACTCCGGCGGTGACGAAACACCGAAATGATGATAGCAAGGCCGATCACCGCTTCCGCAGCCGCCACCGCCATGACAAAGACAACGACGACCTGCCCTTGCATCGAACCCAGGTAGCGCGAGAACGCGATAAAAGTCAGGTTCACGGCGTTCAGCATCAGTTCCACGGACATCAAGACGACGATCAAATTTCGCCGCACCAGGACGCCGATCGCGCCGATGGCGAAAATCATCGCGCTGAGAACCAAATAGTAATCCAGCGGCACCATTGGCGGCTAAGGCTCCCGTTTGGCCAGAACGACCGCGCCGATGATGGCCACCAGCAGCAACACGGAGGCGATCTCAAAGGGCAAGACAAAGTCGGTGAACAGGCTCTTGGCCAACATCTCGGGGCTGCCGAATACCTCGGCCACCGCCATGGGGTCCGCGGATTCGCCGTTGGTCATCAACGCGGCCAAACTCCCCGCGAACAACAGCGCCGCCAGGGAACCGAATCCCCACCATAGTTTGCGCCGGGGTTCGGGCGTGTTGGGATTCAAGAACATGATCACGAAAAGAAACAGCACCATGATCGCGCCGGCGTAGACCAGCACTTGCAGCACCCCCACCATGGGCGCATGCAACATGAGAAAGAAAATCGCGATCAAGAAAAGCGCCGCCACCAGGGCCATCGCACAATGAACGACATTGCGCAGAAAAACCACCATCAACGAAGACATCACCAGCAGCCCGGCAAGCACAAAAAAAAGTATGACTGAAAGGTCCATGCTATGTAAAAGGCTATTGCACGGCGACGATCACAATCGCGGTGACGATGACATTCAATAGAGCGAGCGGAAGGAGCATTTTCCAACCCAATCGCATGACCTGGTCGTAGCGAAATCTCGGCACGCTCCACCGCAGCAAAATTTGCAACCAACAGAAAAACAGTACCTTCAGAGTAAACGCTCCCACCTGCAAGGCGGTCACCGCCAGCTGCGGGAGCAAAACGGTTTCTCCCCAGGGCAAATGAAAGCCGTCGCGCATCAGATAGGGCACCTGCCACCCGCCGAAGAAAAGTGTCGTGACAAGGGCCGCAACGGTGACAATCTCGGCGAACTCGCCGGCAAAAAACATCAAAAACTTACCGCCGGAGTATTCCACGTGATAACCGGCAACTAGCTCCGATTCTCCTTCCGGCAGGTCGAACGGTATCCGTTTGGTCTCCGCAACGGCGGCGACGAAAAAAAGTAGAAAAGCCAGCGGCTGCAGAAAAACGCCCCACGCCGGCAGCCACCCAACGGTAGACCTCAAAAAGCTGGCCGACTCGGGAAGCAGGTCTCGGATCAGGGCTCCCTGGCCCCGCGCGATCTCCTGCAATTCCAGGGTGCCGAATACCATGAGAATGCCAATGACGGAAAGGCCCATGGCGACTTCATAGGAGATCATCTGGGCCGAGCCCCGGACTCCGCCCAATAAGGAGAATTTATTATTGGAAGCCCAGGCACCGATGACAATGCCGTAAACGCCCAACGAGCCCATGGCAAAAACATACAGGATACCGACGTTCAGGCTGGCGACCTGGAGATTGATCACCCGTTCACCCAGCACCAAGACGTCGCCGAAGGGAATGACGGCAAAAGTGACTAGCGCGGTAAACAACGCCATGCAGGGCGCCAGGGTGTGAAGGAATTTGTCTCCCTGGGGCGGGACAAAGTCCTCTTTGGTCAGAAACTTGAGCGGATCGGCGATCAGGGTGTTGACCAAACCGAGACCGGCGAAACCTAGAATAGACGCTCGGTTGGCGCCGACGCGGTCCTGAATGAGCGCACTGCCTTTGCGTTCAATCCAGCCGAGAATACCGGCAAGATTCAACACCATGAAAAGGACGAGAAAAGCTTTCGCCGCGATAATCCCGATGTCAATAATCATGAGGGTCCCGCACCACCACCCAACTGTGCCCCCTGTGCGCCAATCACAGTGTAGTTGAGCCCGCGGTAAGCGGGCACTTCCTGTGCCAGGGCCTCGAATACTTTAGACGGCGTTAGGTAGGAAAACTTTTCCCCCGACGCCTCCAGCAGTTGAAGCAGGATTTCGCAATCCTGCATGGCGCCCTCCGGTGCAATGGTCGCGGCATTGAGTTTCTGCACCCGTCCTTTGCGATTGGTGTAGGTGCCTTCTTTTTCCCCGAAATGGGTCGATGGCAGGACCACATGAGCCAGCTGCGCCGTCTCGGTCATGCGAATGTCCTGGACCACCAGGAAGGAAAGCTTCTGCAGCGCCTGAAGCGTCCTAGCGTGGTCATGGCCCATGCCCAGCAAATCCTCGCCGACGACGTAAGCACCGGCGAAATGGCCTTCGGTTATTTGCCGCATCAGCCCATCGAAGCCGCCGTTAGAGCTCACGCCCATTTCTCTCGCGCCGCGAAAGTTAGGCGAACGATCCGGACTCATCAAAATCTTTTGCACTTCCGTGAGCTCGCGCTCCTGATAGAAAACTTCGAGAGCGCCGTCCGGCGAGATCCGTTGCATCAGCTTGGCAAACAGAAAAGCCTCTTCGTTGGTGCTTCTTCCCGAGAGCACTCCCGCCAGGGGCTGCGCCGAGCGCAAACCCTGCAGCACCGCCTGAAGCGCTTTCTCCCAAGTCGTCGGTACCAGGCCGCCTTCCTGGCGGATCATGGGGGTGATCAATCGTTCCCCGCCGGTCAAATCATGAAAACAATATCGCCCCTCGTCGCAGAGCCAGTGGCTGTTTACGTCTTCGTTGATGCGCGGCTTAAAGCGCGAGATCCGGTTCTGATAGGTTTCCGCGCTGATATTGCAGCCGGTGCTGCAGCCGGGGCAGATGGAGGGTGTCTTTTGCAAGTACCAGACCCGGACTTTGAAGCGGAAATCACGGTCCGTCAGCGCGCCCACCGGGCAGATGTCAACCACATTAGCGGCCAGCGGGTTGTCGAGAACCCGGTCGGAAAACAACGCGATCGTCGAATGATCGCCTCGATTGACCACCGCCAGTTCGTTGGTCTGGGTAATCTCCTGCAGAAAGCGCACACAGCGGGTGCATTTAATGCAACGCTCGCCGTCGAAAACAATGTTAGGGCCGAAAATTTCCCGCTTGCGGTCGTGCTCTTTTCCTTCCTCGAAGCGGCTCGCCTGCCGGTCGTGCTGCATGTAGTAGTCTTGCAGCCAGCATTCCCCCGCTTGGTCACAAATGGGGCAATCCAGCGGGTGGTTGACCAGGAGAAACTCCATCACCGCCTTCCGAATCGAGAGCACTCTCGGACTTTGGGTCAAAACCGACATCCCCTCCGTCGCCTGGGTATTGCAAGCGATCTGGAGCTTGGGCATCTTCTCGATCTCGACGAGACACATGCGGCAGTTGCCGGCAATGGAAAGCTTCGCGTGATAGCAATAGTGCGGGATGGCAATGCCGACATCCGCGGCCACCTGAATGAGGTTCTTGCCCTTGGTGGTGACAACCTCTTTGCCGTCGATGGTGATCTTAACCGGGTCCATAAAAACTAACCCAATATGTTGGACAATTGTGAGCCCATGCGAAACGATTCAATCGGAAACATCTGTAACTCGCGCAAAGACGCAAAAGGTTGTCATTTCGACCGAAGGGAGAAATCTTTCTCAGATCCCTCGCCTCTGCTCGGGATGACGGGGCAGCCCCGTCACTTTGCGTACTTGGCGTCCCTTCGACTTAGCTCAGGACATGCCTGGCGGGATAAATATTCCTAACTCGTTATATCGGACATTACTCCATTCTAACCGTGCAGCGCTTTTGCGCGATGTGCTCCTCAAACTCTTCACGATACTTTTTGATGAACGCCGCCGCCGGCATGGCCGCCGCGTCACCAAAGGGACAGATCGTGTTGCCCATGATGTTGTTGCTCACGTTGAGAATCAGATCGAGATCGTTCTTGTCTCCATGGCCTTGCTCGATGCGGTGAAAAATCTTTTCCATCCAGTGACAGCCTTCGCGGCACGGGCTACATTGCCCGCAGGATTCATGGGCGAAAAAGCGTGCGATATTCGACGCCGCCCGGACCATGCAGGTAGTATCGTCCATCACGATAACGCCGCCGGAGCCGAGCAAGCTGCCGGCTGCTTGCACCGACTCGTAATCGAGATTTACTTTCTCGAGCTCCTCCGGGCGCAACACCGGCATCGACGCGCCGCCCGGAATGACACCCTTGAGTTTCCGGCCGTGGGGCACGCCGCCGCAATCTTCCTGAAGAAACTTCACCAACGGATAACCCATTTCCAATTCATAGACGCCGGGTTTGCTGATGTGACCGCTCACGCTAAACAGCTTGGTGCCCTTACTCTTTTCCGTTCCCATGGCCGCATACGCCGCCGCGCCGTGTTCGATGATCCAGGGAAGCACCGCCAGGGTTTCGACGTTGTTAACCACCGTTGGACAGCCGAAAAGACCGTGGGTCGCCGGAAACGGTGGTTTGACCTTCGGCCACCCTCTGCCGCCTTCCAGTGACGACAGCAGCGCGGTTTCTTCACCGCAAATATAAGCCCCCGCTCCCCGGTGAACGATCAGGTCCAAATCATATCCGGAGCCGAAGATATTCTTGCCGATGTAGCCGGCCCGGGCCGCTTCAGCCACGGCCTGCTCCAAGACCTGGGTGCCGAAGACGAGCTCACCTCGGATGTAGATGAAGGCGGTATGGGATTGGATCGCATAGGCCGCCATCAGGGTTCCCTCGATGATCGCATGGGGATCTTTCTCGATGAGCAATCGATCCTTGAACGTCCCCGGTTCGCTCTCATCGGCGTTGCAAACGAGATATTTTGGTTTTGGACTGTCCTTCGGAACGAAGCTCCACTTCATCCCGGTGGGAAAGCCGGCGCCGCCACGCCCTCTCAGCCCCGAGGCTTTCACCTGTTCGATGAGCTGCTCCGGCTTGAGGTTTCTAACGACCTCTTCCCAAGCTCGATAACCGTTACGCGATGTATAAACCGCCAGGGTATGCGAATCGGGAACGTCGATATTGCGTAATAGAACTTTCTCCATATTGGGCAGGGAATCGCCTATTTTAATGCCGCGAGTATCTCGGTCACCTTCCGGTCCGTCAGGTTCTCGTAATAGGCGTCGTTAATTTGCATCATCGGCGCCGTACCGCAGGAAGCCAGGCATTCGACTTCAGACAAGGTGAATCTCCCATCCGCTGTGGTTTGTCCGACTTCGACCCCCAGCGTTTTTTTCAGCAAGCTCGTCAGCTTCTCTGCGCCACGCAGCGCGCAGGGCAAAGTGCGGCAGACCTGGACGTGATACCGCCCGATGGGTTTCGTGTAGAGCATGGTGTAGAAACTCACCACACCGTAAACCCGCGCCGGCGGTTGGCCCATCAGCCGGGCAACGTACTCGATCGCCTCTTGCCCCAGATAGCCAAACTCCTGCTGGGCCAGGTAAAGCACCGGCAGCATCGCCGCCTCTCGCTTGGGGTAGCGATTGACCGTCTCTTCGAATTTCTTGTACGCCTCCGGTGAAAACTCTAAAGCCATAGTCCTAGGGGTCGATGATCGAGGATGGAGAATCGAGGATCGCGTGCGCTGGCGTTGCCGCGTACTCGCCGTTCCGTTGTCAATCTTCCATCCTCAATCTTCGATCTTCTTGCTTTAACGGTCGCACTCGCCGCCGATCATGTTGATCATCCCAGTCAGCATAATATCCGCGACCATGTAACCTTTGATCATCTCGTGAAACTCCAATGCCTCGGTGCTCATCGTTTGCTCAGCGGTCGCACTCGCCGCCGATCATGTTGATCATGCCGAAAGTCGGGATGATATCGGCGATCATGTAACCTCTGATCATCTCGTGGAAGGCGCCCATGGCAATGAAACAAGGCGGTCGCACTCGGATGCGATAGGGCCGCCCGCCGCCTTCGCTCACAATATAAAAGCCCAGCTCTCCGTTGCCCCCTTCCACGGCGAGATAAGTCTCGCCGGCCGGCACCTGGATGCCCTCCATGATGATCTTGAAATGATGCATCAAGCCTTCGATGCTATTGTAGACTTTTTCCTTTTCCGGCAGCACGAAACGGGGATCGTCGATCCAGACCGGCCCCACCGGGAGCTGCTGCAACGCCTGCTCGACGATTTTCATACTCTGCTCGATCTCCTGGATCCGGCAGACGAAGCGATCGTAGTTGTCGCCCTTCTTGCCCAACGGAACTTCGAAGTCCATTTGATCGTAAACCAGATAGGGATAAGCCTTGCGGATGTCGTAGTTGATGCCGGTGGAGCGCAGGATCGGCCCAGTAAGACAGTAAGATACGGCGGTTTCTTGGGAGATGGTCCCCACGTTCGACATCCGGTCGATAAAAATCCGGTTGCGCGAGAGCAAACGGTCGCAGTCGTCAAGCAACTTGCGAATGATCTTGAAGCTCCGGCTTACCTGCTCGGCAAAGTCATGAAACAGATCATGCTTGACGCCGCCGATCCGAACGTACGTCACGGTCAAGCGCGCGCCGGTGAGGTTCTCGATGATCCTAGTGATAAGCTCCCGCGCCTCGATCATATAAAAGCCGACGGTGATCGCGCCCAGTTCCGAAGCCGCCATGCCGCAGCAGGTAAGATGATCGAAGATCCGCGCCAGCTCGCTGACAATGACCCGGATAAACTGACAGCGGGGAGGGGTTTCGACACCGATCAGTTTTTCCACCGCCAGCGCATAGCCGACGTTGTTGATCAGTGAAGAAGCATAGTTAAGCCGGTCCGTGTAGGGAATCACCTGCGTCCAAGTGACCTGCTCGCAACTCTTGTCGAACCCGCGATGGAGAAAACCGACCTCGACATCGCATTCCAACACCTTTTCGCCTTCGAGCTTTAAATTGAACTTGATGGTGCCGTGGGTTGCCGGATGGGACGGACCCATCTGCAATTCCATGATTTCGAGAGGCAGCTCTTGCGACTCAACCGTCATCGTTTCACTCGAACGCGATCAGTTCTTATTACCTAGCGTTTGTTTTAGCCGCAGCAACTTGGTTTGGGAGTGTTCATCGACGAAGGTGCCTTCCACCTTGCGCTCCGGAACAAGCGGCTGCCAGAGATTTACCGGATAATCCTTGCGCAAGGGATGGCCTTGAAACTCTTCATAGAGCAAAACCCGCCGCAAATCCGGGTGGTCGATAAAGCGGATGCCAAACAGGTCCCAAACTTCCCGTTCGAGAAAATTCGCCCCCTTCCAGAGCGGCGTCAGCGACTCCACCGCAGCGTCGTTTTCGGGCACGGGAACTCTCACCCGAAGCCTCCACCCTCCCTTCAAGGCGGCAACCTGATAAACCACCTCGAAGCGCGGCTCTTTCTTCTGCCAATAGTCCACGGCCGTGATGTCGCTCAAGAAGTCCAGCCGCAATTTCGCATCCTCCTT
>DAIRFP010000133.1:0-12430 GCA_036794995.1 Thermodesulfobacteriota bacterium
AAACTTTCCACCGCGTGGGGATACTTGACGTCCAGGTGCGGATAGTCGGTTGAAAAAACGATGTTGTCTTCCAGACCGAAGTCGGGAAGGTTTTTGGCGACGATTTCATCGCATTCCACCGCGCCCCAACATTGACGCTGGAAATATTCGAGGGGTTGGAGTTTCATTTCCGGGTGTTCGGCGATGCCTGTAAGTTCCGCGTATTCGCCCATGCGCCATAAAAGCCACGGGATCCACGAGCAGTTGCCTTCCAGAAAAGCGACTTTCAATTTGGGGAAGCGCTCCATCACACCGCCGTAAATCATGTCCGAGCACGCAAACATATTGGCCATCGGAAACGATAACGTGTTGAACATCGTAAAGCTCGGGATGAACTGTGACAGGGCCGGCTGCGGCAGATAAACCCGGCCGGCTTCGTGAAAGCCCACCGGGATTCCTAACTTTTGACACTCTTCCCACAGCGGATCGTAATACGGATCGCTCCACATGCGTCCGTTCACATGATTGGGCCGCATAAGAATGCTTCTAAAGCCGAGTTCCCTGACGATGCGCCGGGTTTCTTCGACGGCCGAGGAAACGTCGTGGGGCGCAACGATGGCGGCGCCGTACATTCGCTCCGGGGCAATTTTGCAGAAATCCGCCATCCAGTCGTTGTAAGCTTTGGCGATGGCGGCGGCCAATTCAGGATCGAGACCATCGACGGCGAGCACGAAAAGGCCGCGGCTGGGGTAGAGAATCGCCACGTCGAGTCCTTCTTTGTCCATGGCGCGAAGCTGGGCGACATTGTCAAAATCGCGCGCTTCCTCCTCGGGATACCGTTCGTTGAGAATTCTCTCACGAATCGGGCCAAGGGCAGGATTGGGTTTGGGTGTCGGACGCGGCATCACCTTGCCGTCGACCTGAACGCCCAGATCACGCTTGTGGCGGTTGAGACCGATGGGCGCCCGATCGGCGAACTTCTGGTCGATATATTTCTGCCACAGATCGCAGGGCTCCATGACGTGCATGTCCGAATCCATCGCTTTGAAACCGTTCTTCATATCATGCTCCTTAGCGGGAATGATTTCAGTCGTCGGTCACCGGTCATCAGTCAGTCAACGATCACCGGTTGGCTTTGTCAACAAAGCTAAAGTCGAAAACTTGCTCCGCCGGGATCGGCGCGCTTATTTCTAAACTTTTTCGCGTGAAGTCGAGCACCGCGTTAACCCAGGTTGGGCTCGGGCGACCGTCGTCTGCGAGCACCGTCTGGTGCCAATCGAACATTTGTGCGGCAAGGGATTCGTCGGGCATCTTCAACTCTTTGACGATGAATTGGATCGATTCACCGCGATTTCGCCGGTAATAAGCCATCCCTGCGAGAGTGGCTTTGACGAAAGCTTGTATGTCGGCTGGACGTTTCTTGATCAATTCGTCGGTTACTCCCAACCCGCCGATCGGATAGTGCGGCAAGTAATCGCCGGAAACAGCGAGTTTGTGAAAACCGTCGCGATAAAGCATGAGGCTCCTGGGCGGACTGTAGATCGCCGCGGCAATTCTACCGGTCTTGAGCGCCAGGTGGAGATCGTCTTGTCTGCCCAGGGCAAGGATCGTTACATCTTTGTCGGGATGGAGTTGATTCCGCTCCAGAATCAAGCGGGTGATATGTTCAAAAGTCCCGCCGCGAGTCGAGATGCCGACGAATTTGCCTTTGAGCTGCTGGAAGTTCTGAATCTTCGGGTCGGAGATCAGATCGAAAGTCGGTTTTGCCGTAATCACCGATACCAGCTTCACCGGAACGCCTCGTGCGGCAGCCGCCAAGATCGATCCGGAGGCAGTGGAAAACTCGACGGAGTTTCCCACCACCGCGCGGACACCGAGGGCGCCGGCAATTAAAATGATTTCTACTTCCAGTCCCTCCTTTTGATAAAACCCTTTGGCCTGCGCCATCTTCAAGGGCAGGGTGACAATGTCGACGGTGGGGATGGCGAGGCGGACTTTTTTGAGTTGGGCGGAACTGATGTTGGCGCTTAAGAACAGCACGAGACATGTAACCGACGCAATCATCATCGTGAGCATTGTGTTGCCTCCTAAGAAGTTACACCGCGCACCTGGTCGACCACCGCTGCGGCGTTAATCGGCATCGTGTCGCCGCGCCAAGCGACGTGCCCGTCCGGACGGACGAGCACGAAAGCGCGTTCGTAAACCTCGCGCATCCTGGGCTCATCTAACACAACAATCTCGAGGGGCAAATTCACTTTGTTCGCGGCTTCAGCGAACGCCTTGGCGTCGTCGCTACGCCCGGACAGATCCAGCAAGGTGAAGCCACGGCCGAACAGGTCAAGGGTCGAGCGCCCGTCTCTCAGCCAAACATGGGGCGCGCGGGTTCCGGGCCATGTCGAAGGCACATAAAGCCCGTGGTCCAGTGCCGGCGGTGGCGTGCCGTCGGCAACGCAGATGGGCGAGCTCTCGTAGCGATAACCCAACTCGATGCCGGCGGAGTCGTGCTGAAATTCCTTGGCGCGGGTGCGCATGATCGCCGCCCGCGCTTTCTCGCGGAGCGCTCTTCCTTCGTCGCTGTCTTCGCCGATTTTGGGCGAGAATGGAGTTTGGTTGTCGAAGCTGGCGCGCATTTCCGCAGCTTCGTTGACGTTGATCATGGCGATGGGTTTGCGCTCCGCCGTGTAGCTGGCGAGCAAATCAGCGCCGCCCCAGCCCTGAAGCACGGCCGCGAGCTTCCAGCCGACGTCCACCGCGTCGCCGATGCCGGTGTTCATGCCAAAGCCGCCCGCGGGCCAGTTGAGATGGGCGGCATCGCCGGCGAGAAAAACCCGTCCGTCTTGATACCTGTCGGCGACGACGCAATGACCGGTCCAGGGCCGCACGGCGAGCAGCTCGAACGGAATATTTTCACCGAGGGCGAAGCGGAGTTTCTCGGCGGCGTCCAATGAATCGAGCTGTTCCTGGGTCACGCCGCGGACGTTCAAGCGCCACAGCTCCTTTCCATCCACGGCCGCGATGGCGCCGTTGATCCGGGAGTTGATAATTTGATACTGCACGGCCGGGCCATGTTTGCCGGCAGTCAGTATCGGCGAACGAAACAGCAGGGCGACGTTCATGCCCTGTGAAAAGACGCCTTGATACTGGATGCCGAGCGCGCGGCGGATATTGCTCCGGCCGCCATCACAGCCGACCAGATAGCTTGCCTCGACGGTTTGGTCCTGGCCGCTCCCGACATCGATGATTTTGGCGGAGACCTTTTCGTTGTCTTGCTGGAACGATTCAAGAGCGGTCAGATAACGTATTTCGACGGTCGGCAACGTCGCGACGTGTTGATGCAGTACTGGATCGAAGTAAGGCTTGGAGATCCAGAGCCGGCCTTCCGGGCTATAAGGAGACCGCGAAGCCGGGTCGCCATTGGCCGGATGATCGAAGCGCGCGATCTCGTAGCCGTCCATGCGCGTGACGAAAAGGTAATTTCGCGGATAGTCCGTGGGGTACCCCGACTCGAAGCGCATGCGATCGGCGATGCCCCAGCGGCGGAGGTGTTCGCAGGTGCGCGTGTTGGCGAGGTTCGTCGTCGGGAACTCGACCTTGCCGTCGGTTTGCTCGACCACCAGGCAGCGGATGCCGCGGTAAGCCAATTCCATGGCCAGCGCCAGGCCCACCGGCCCGGCACCGGCGATGAGAACGGGAACCTGCTTTGTCGCTTCCACTTGTCCAGCTGGAGCACCGGCCTCATTCATTTGTTTAGCTTCTCCGTTTAAATTTCACTCCCTCGCCCATTCCGATGGGAGAGGGCAGGGGTGAGGGTAATGAATGATTGAACCACCCTCACCTTGTATCCTCTCCCTCCAACGGAGGGCGAGGAAAGAAAAAATCAGATTACGTTCGCTCCATCGATACGTGATTCAGTGCCGTTATTGCCGTACCGCCTTATTGACGAAACTGAAATCGAAAACCTGGCTCGGTATTGCTTTCGTCGCCAACAAAAGCAGCGACTTGAATGTCATCGTGAAACCTTCCCGGCAAGTAAACACGGGGCCAACGGACCTGTCAATATCAGTAGTTCGCGGCTTGACCCCGGATCATCGTTATTGTATGGAGAGCGAACCGTGTCATGAGCCTCCATCGCATTGCATTTATCGGCGTCATCCTGCAGCTAATTGTTCTGGCCGGCGCCGGCGCTCAACCGGTGCAGAAAATCCGCATCGGCTATCCGTCCATCAGCTCGCGCCAGGCCCAGCTCTGGCTGGCCAAAGATGAGGGCCTTTTCCGCAAATACGGGCTGGATGTCGAATTGATATTTTTGCGCGGGGGGCAGGTGGCGATTCAGGCACTTACGGGGGGAGATCCGCCCCTCGTCACCATCGGCAACGTCATCATCGCGAATTTGCAAGGCCATGACATCGTGCTGGTGGGCTCGGTGGAAAACTCCTACGATCAGAGCGTGTTCGCGCGTCCGGGAACCGCTACCCAGATGGAGCAACTCAAGGGCAAGCGCTTCGGCATCAGCGGCTTTGGATCGGCGACCCACAACGCGGCGCTGATTCTTTTCAAGCGCTACAACTTCGAGCCCAACAAAGACGTGTTTTTCGTGCCCACGGGCACCGGGCCGGACCGCCTGGCGGCGATGAGCGCGGGAAGAATCGACGCGACTTTCTTCAACCCCTCGGAGGTGCCGCAAGCTGTGAAAGCCGGCTTTGTGGAAATTATTCAAATGGCGGACATCGGTTTTGAAGTTCAAGGCAGCGGCTTGGCGACTTCCCGGAGCTACATAAAAGCCAATCGCGGAGTCGTCAAGTCGGCGCTCAAGGCCTATATCGAAGGGATCTATTACGTCTTCGCCAACAAGGGCCCGACCCTTAAAAGTCTTGCCCGTTATATGCGTAACGACGATCAGGAAGTGCTCGACTATTCCTACCAGCATTATCTGAAACGAACTCCTAAGAAGCCCTATCCGACCATGAAGGGTATCCAGAATCTGATCGATATGTCGGCGCCTCAGATACCCCAGGCGAAGAGCGCCAAGCCCGAGCAATTTGTCGATCTCAGTTTTCTCCAGGAGCTCGAGGCGGAAAAGTTTTTCGACGAGATGGCGCGGCGCTACAAGTGACAACTTTAAGGCCGTATCGGAAGGAGACGCGATGATTATCGACACGCACTTCCATGCATTTCCCGCCAAATATCTGGCGCTGGTCCCGGACGCGCAGAATGATGTGCGGGGCGCCGGCTTTCATGGTTTCGATCACCGCGAGTACCTCGACGTTATGGACAAGTACGGCATTGACATCGGCGTGCTTTCGAATACCGGAGGGAGAATCGAAAAATCCGGGGACCGAGCGCGTGTTCTGGAGTTGTGCCGAATTCTGAATGACTCATTCGCCGATGCGCACGCCAGGCACCCGCGGCGGTTTATGGCGTTTGCCCGGCTGCCGATGGTCGATATGGACGATTGCGTGCGGGAGCTGGAGCGGTGCTACAAGGATCTAAAGATGCACGGCGTGA
This sequence comes from Thermodesulfobacteriota bacterium, assembly GCA_036794995.1. GTDB lineage: Bacteria > Desulfobacterota > Binatia > UBA9968 > UBA9968 > DAIRFP01. The sequence continues at coordinate 5,485 of DAIRFP010000133.1, forward strand.
TGATGCCGACCAATGTCGCGGGTAGATATATCGACGAGCCCGAGTTCACGCCCTTTTGGGACGCCCTTGCCGCGGGCGACAAGCCGTTGTTTGTCCATCCGTCCAATGCGCCGTGCCAATCCAACTGGGACAAGTATTCGCTGCACCAAAAAATCCTCTGGCCGACAGACAGCACTTTGGCGATTTCGCGCATCGTCTATGCAGGCATTTTCGACCGTTACCCTAAGTTGAAGATGATCGCTTCCCATCTTGGCGGCATGATCCTGCTCTATCTGGACCGGCTCAATTGGCGCGAGGGCGATCCGCTGTGCAAAGAAGAGCCGGAAAGTTACTTCAAGAAAATCTATTACGATACCGCGGGGCCGATTCGCGCGGCCTTCATCAAGCTAGTCTACGATACCGTTGGCGCGGATCAGATTCTGTTCGGCGCAGACTATCCCCATGGCAGGGAGGGACGTGACGATCAGTTTTATCCGATGACGTTGAAGGAGATGAAAGAGCTGGACATCCCGCAAGCGGACAAAGAAAAGATCTATTCTCTCAATGCCAAGCGGCTTTTTGGGCTTCAATAAGGATAGCTGCTTGCGCCTAGTACTGGTGTCGCGGCCCAGAAATTGGCCACGTGATTTAAAGCTCATTCGACCTAAAAATCTCCCCTTCCCCTCTTTTCCAAAGAGGGGTTAAAGTTCTACGGAGAAAATTCCCCCTTTGAAAAAGGGGGACCAAGGGGGATTTGAGTATGAGTTCGGTCGCTCCCATCGTTTGAAGTTTTAAAATGAACGTCTGAGGCACACCACACTAGCGGACCATCACGGCCAAAGTTTCCACGTGAAAGGTGTGAGGAAACAGATCGATGGGTTGAACCAAGGTGAGCTTGTAACCGTGGCGCGCCAGGGCGGCAAGATCACGCGCCAGGGTGGCCGGATTGCACGAGACGTAGAGGATTTTCTCCGCCCCGAAGGAAGCGAGACTGCGATCGATCCCTTTAGCCCCGGCGCGGGGCGGATCGAGAATGATCCGCGAAAAGCTCTCCCGCTGCTTGGCAAGCCGCTCCAGCGCCGCCGGCACGGGAGCGCAGACCCAGCGAATATTGGTGATGCCGTTGAATTGCGCGCTGCGCTTGCCGCTGGCGATAGACGCGGAATGGCCCTCAACCGCAACGACTTTGAACACCCGCTTAGCCGTTGAAAGAGCAAAGTTTCCTGCACCGGAGTAGAGCTCGAGGACACGATCGTTGTTGGCAAACTCTCCGGCGGCGAGGAGCTCGCTGACTATTCGCCGGTTTCCGTCGGCGTTGATCTGAGTAAAAACCTCGGCGTCGATTTTCAAGCAAAGGCTCTCCTCGGTGAGAACCGAGATCATCGTTTGTCCCCAGGCGCGGCGCCAGTTGCGACCACAAAGCACCAGGCCGCTGATGCCCAGGGTTGGTTCAAGCAGACCTTCGCAGGCCGAAACATCCCGCGGAATAAATTCCTGGCGGCTCTTACCCACGACTACGATTTCATTGGGCAGGTCTCCCTTGACGATTTCCACGTACTCGAGATCCGATACGAGCACCCCGATCCACCGCCGCAGCGATTCTATGACCGGGTTCAGTGCTTCATCGGCGATGAGGCAGGTGTCTATCTCGACGAGTTGGTGAGACCCCGGCCGAAAAAAGCCGAGTCTCTTTAATTGGTTGCACTGCAACCGAATCCGGCGGCGATAGTGATACTCACCGCGCGAGGGGATGATCGGCCGGAGCTCGAAGCCGTCCAACTTGCCGATCCGCCGCAAGGCGTCGGCGACGCTTTGTTGTTTGGCCTTGAGTTGCGCTTGGTATTGAACTTGCTGCCACGGGCAGCCGCCGCACTCGTTGACATAGGAACAAGGCGGGGTTTGGCGCAGGGGAGAAGGTTCCAACAGACGAACCATTTCGCCAAGAGCATAATTTCCTTTGGCTTCGGTGACGCGGGCGCTGACTCTGTCCCCGGGGACCGTGGCGGGAATCATGACGACCTGATGATCGACGCGGCCGATGCCGTAGGGACCGTAGGCCAGGGATTCGATCTCTAGCGTGAACTCGCTTTTCGCGTTAGTCTGTTTCATCGCTTCGACTATTCAATTCATAGTACAAGGACAGCTAAGTCGATGGAAGCCCAAGACGATCCGCGTTTTCTCAAAGGCATCGACGAGTTCAACCAGGGACTTTTCTTCGAGTGTCATGAGACCCTGGAGGAAATCTGGTTGGAGGAGCATGGCGAGGAGCGCAAATTTTATCAGGGCATCATTCAGATCGCCGCAGGTTATTTCAAATGGGAGCAGAAAGTCCCGGCGGGGGCGATCAAACTCTGGCATTCCGGTCTGGAGAAGCTCGAGCCCTATGGCCCGGTATATCTTGGCATCGATGTCGAGTCTTTTGTCGTGGCGGTGAAGGAGAATTTGCACGAACTCACGGCCAGCCACCTAGAAGGCGAAGCATCCCCGACGTTGAACATCCCGGTTCTCTCTCGCGTCTCCTGAGCATCCTACCGCATGATCCGCTGCATCGACGTTCGCAAAGTCTACCAGCAAGGGAAGCACGAGATCACCGCCCTGGATGGTGTCTCGCTGGACATCGCCAGAGGCGAGTTCGCCGTCATCATGGGACCGAGCGGCTCCGGCAAGAGCACCTTGCTCCATCTGATCGGTGGGCTGGATCGGCCCAGTAGCGGCGAGCTGCTCGTCGATCAACGCCTGGTGGGCCAGATGGCCGACGATCAAGTCACCCTTTTCAGGCGTACCAAAATCGGTTTCATCTTTCAGTTTTTCAATCTGCTGCCCACGTTGACCGCGTTGGAAAATGTGACCTTGCCGTTTGTCTTGGATGGACGATCCAATGCGGAGGCGGAGCAAAGAGCCATGGTCCTCCTCGGTAAGGTCGAGCTCGAGCATCGCAAAGATCATCTCCCCGAGGAAATGTCGGGCGGCGAGATCCAGCGCATCGCGGTTGCGCGGGCGCTGGCTTTCGATCCGCCGATCCTTTTGGCCGACGAGCCGACCGGCAACCTGGACTCGAAGACCGGGGAATCTATTTTGTCACTGTTGCGTCAGATCAATCGTGACAACGGCTGCACCATTGTCATGGTGACCCATAGCCAGGAAGCCGCCGGCTATGGCAACCGGACGATTTTCTTTCGTGACGGCAAAGTCGAGAAGGAAAGCGCCTGATGCTGCGTTTGCTTTACACCCTCTCCTGGCGTCATGTGCAGCGCCATGGTCTGAGAACCTTACTTACATTCCTGGGCATAATCCTCGGCGTAGGCGTGATTGTTGCCATCGCTATGGTCAACCGAGCGCTGACGGGCTCTTTTCAATCGACCATCGAACAGATCGCGGGCAAGGCCGTTTTGCAGGTGTCCAACGGCGAGAGCGGCATCACTGAGTCGTTGTTCCCAGCCATACGCGATACGCCGGGAGTCCAAGACGTGGCCGCGGCGGTGGAGGGCTTCCTGCCGATACGGGGCGCTGAAAAAGAGCGCTTGTTTGTCTACGGCGTGGATCTACTCACGGATTCCACGATTCGCGATCATCATTTCGTCGGCGCGGAATCCAGTTTGGATCAAGCGCTGGATTTTATCGCCCGGCCCGACTCCATCGCTCTTACGGAATCTTTTTCTCGCCGGCTCAATCTGCCGGTGGGAACGAAAATCACCCTGACCACCAGTCGTGGCCGGCAAGACTACACCGTGCGGGCGCTGCTCAGGGAAGAGGGTATGGCCAAGGTATTTGGCGGAAACCTGGCGCTGATGGACTTGCCGGTGGCGCAGCAGGCGCTGGGCAAAGAAGGCAAGCTCGACATCGTCGATCTTACGGTGGAGGAAGGGACAACAGTCGAGGCGGTCAGAGAACGGTTGGTGCAACGGCTCCAGGGATCGGCGGAAGTGGAAAGACCGAGAAAAAGGGGAGAACAAATCGAGCTTCTGCTTAGCTCGTTTCGTATCGGTCTATTCTTTGTCAGTCTGATTGCGCTGTTTGTCGGATTTTTCCTGATCTACAACACGGTGTCTGTCTCCGTCATCCAGAGAAGGCGGGAAATCGGCACCTTGCGATGCCTGGGAATGAAACGCGGGCAATTGTTGCGGTTGATTATCGTCGAAGCGCTGGTGCTTGCGTTATTGGGCTCCTTGATCGGCAGCGGCTTTGGATGGCTGTTGGCGCAGGCCGCGCTGGTGGCGGTGGGGCAGACGGTGGGAAATTTATTTTCGCTGGTCGACGTTGCGCCCGGGATTTTCACGCTGCGAGAGCTTGGTCTTGCTCTTGCCAGCGGCGTGGCTGTGGCGGTGCTTGCCGCGCTCCATCCCGCCGTGGAAGCGATTCGGGTGAGTCCTCTGGAGAATGCCCGCCAAACCGCCTGGAATCCGGTGTTTCGCGGCAAAGACTCCTGGGCGACGCGTCTGGGTCTATTGTGTCTCGGTGCTGCTCCGCTGCTTATTCTTCTGCCGGTCCCGCTTCCCGAGCCCGTGCAAAAGTTCAGCGTCGGTATTATCGGCATGTTGGTCTTCTTGCTTGCCCTCGCGTTTCTCTGCCCCCTGATCGTCAATTACAGCCTCACATGGTTTTGGCGATGGGCGCTGCGGCTGCCCGGTGTTTCCTGGGTGGAAGCCCGGCTTGCCGGCGACAGTTTGCGGCGAAATCCGGTGCGCTCCGGTATTACGGTCGCCACCCTGGTGATCAGCTTGGCGGCGATCTTCACCATAGCGGCGTTCGTCAATAGCGTGCGCGGCTCTCTGCTGGCGTGGATCGATCAGATGGTAACGGCGGACTTGATCGTGAGCTCGGGAGCGAGAACCGCCGGGCCGAAAAACGTGCCGCTCAAAGAGGACGTTTTATCCGGTATCAAGCACGTGCCCGGCGTGAAGGTCGTCGATCTCTATCGTTTGATCCGGTCAACCTACCAGGGCAAGCCGATTTTGATCGAGTCTTTTGCCGCTACCGAATCCGCAAAGGTTCGCACTCTGCCCATGGCGCGCGGAGATGGGGCCCAGGCGCTGCGCGCCATGGGTGAAGGCAAGGGAGTCATCATCAGCGAAAGCTTCCAGAGCAGATTTGGCAAGGGCGCCGGCGATACCATCGAGCTCGCCACGCCGTCCGGCCGAACTGCTTTCAAAGTCCTCGGCGTTTATGTCGACTACTCTTCGGACTCCGGCAGTGTGCTGATCGACCGGGCTCTGTACAAGCGCTACTGGCAGGATGAGCTGGTTGACGCTTTCGATCTATGGCTGGAGCTAGGCGCCGACGAGCAGGCAGTGATACAAAGCATCAAGGAGCAGTACGGCGAGCGGTACCAGCTTTTCATCAGCACCCATAGGGAGCTCAGAACCGCGGTGGTCGCCATCATGGAACAATCCTTCATTGTAAACTACGCTGTGGAAATCGTCGCCGTGGTGGTGGCGATTTTTAGCGTGATCAACACGCTCTTGGCCTCGATTCTGGATCGGACGCGGGAGATCGGCGTGCTGCGCGCCATGGGCGCCACCCAGTCCCAATTGCGCAGGATCGTCGCGCTGGAAGCCGGCTGGATGGGCATTCTCGGAGGCATTGTGGGTCTATTCGCCGGAACCGTCATGGCGTACCACCATGTGGTCTACAACACCAAAGTGCTGACCGGTTGGACGTTTCAGTTTTACTATCCCTACGACGTGGCGCTGCTGTCCCTCGTCGGTTCCGTGATCCTCTGCGTGATTTCGGGATACGGGCCGGCGCGGCAAGCCGCCGCCACGCCCATCGTCGCAGCCATCGGGTACGAGTAGGGGCGACCGGCCGGTCGCGGGCAATGAGCCTCTACCTTGACTAAAAGTTCAAGGTTCAATGTTCAACATGGACGAGAGTGTGTTTCTCTTTGAACTTTGAACCTGGAACATTGAACGCCCTTGTGCTAGCGGATGCTGGGTCAGGAGGTCGGCAGGTCGACAAACACAACAAAGCGGGCGCGGCGATTTTTGACGCGGCATTCATCGCTGCGGTCGAAACAAGCCGGCGCTTCCTTGCCATAACTGATCGTCACCAATCGGTCCGTCGCGACTCCTTCGCTCACAAGAAAGTCTTTGGCTATCTGGGCCCGCTTTGCGCCCAATGCCAGATTGTATTCGTCTGATCCGATATCGTCGCAATGGCCCTCAACTTCAACCCTGGCGCTGGGGTTTGCTTTCATCCAGTCGGCGTTTTGTTTCAAGGTCGCTTCGGCGTCGTTGCGGAGATTGATACTGTCGAATTCATAATAGACGTCTTGCAGCGCCGCTCCCGGCGGGGTGACCGCTGCGATGCCCCGGCTCAGGGCTTCCACCGACGAAACCGAACGCGCCGAATTCTGACCGAGGTTCTGCATATCTGCGGGCATGAACGGCCGCGCCGGACCGGCTTTCAGTTCATTCGATGTGGAGCAAGCGGAAAGCAGAAAACAGAGAAACAAGCAGTCGAAGAGCGGTTTCCATGCGGCGAGCGGTAGATGCCTGATTTTTTCCATGGCCCAAATTGCCGGCTGAAAAATTCTCGTTATGGTGGCGGTTCGGGCTGATCTTGTCAAGTTTTTTTAGCGATCTCGTCGTCATTGCTTCAGACTCTTATGAGATCCGAGCCGCGAGATCAGTGTGGTGCGGATGCCTCGGTGATACCAAAGCAGCCAAAAAATTCCACAGATTCCTCCGAGCACGTCGATCATGACGTCGCCGAAGCTGGCCGTACGACTCGGAACGAAACTCTGGTGCCATTCGTCGCTGAGGGCGTAAAGGAAAACCAATACGGCGGTTTGCAACCCATGGCGCCAGCTATTTTTTTCACCGTTGTTGTTCTGCAAGGCGCGCATCAGCAAAACCGCCAGAATGAAATATTCGGCCCAATGGCCGAATTTTCGCAAGACGCCATGCAGAAACGGAAACTTTTCGTGAGGCAGAGACGGAAACAACCAGGAGAGAAAGCCAAAGGCGTG
>DAIRFP010000133.1:12530-13846 GCA_036794995.1 Thermodesulfobacteriota bacterium
CATGGTAACAAAATCCCGGAGCCGAAGAAATCAAGACCGTCGATCATCCGGGGGCGGGAGTGGTTTTGCGAGCAACGCGTAAAGGCAGCTGGCAATCAGCGCCAGAGCGATAAAACTGGACATCATCGGGTCGTAACTGTAGTAGCGGTCGTAGATCGCGCCGGTGACGACCGGTCCCAACGCGGGTCCCCAGAGGTAGAAGAAACTCATCGTGCCCCGAATCGTGGCGAAGGATTTGCGGCCGAAAAAGTCGCCCACAGTCGCCCAGCCCACCGGAAAGATCGCTTCCATGAAGGGAAACAGTAACGTGAATGCCCAAAGCGCCCCTTCTCCTTCACCGTAAGCAAGCAAAAAAATCGATCCAGCCCCGATTAGCATGCAGGCGCCCATGAGCCGTGGTTTGCTCACGAAGTCGGCGATCCAGCCCACCAGCAAGTGGGAGGGCAAACTCATCAGTGCCACGGTGGCCAACATGGCCGCGGCGCGCTGTTCGGAGACGCCCTTCCAAACCATGATGGGAACGAAGTGGACGGTAATCGAATTGTACACCGCCACACGGGTCGTAGTGGCCAGGATGATCATCCAGAACGTAGTGGTGCGCATGGCTTGCCGTAGGGTAAAACTCGGATCGCTTGCCTCGACATGCCCCTTACTGGAAGCCGTCGCTGAGGCGTTGGCCGGATGCGGCATGCCGTCTGGAAGCAGACCCATGCTTTCGGGCGAGCGTTTCACTGAAAGCGCCACCGGCACGCCAATTAAGATCAATCCGAGGCCGGCCATGAAAGCGCCCTGGCGCCAACCCCAGGTTTGGACACTGAAAGCCAACAACGGCGTAATGACCAAGCCGCCGACGCTGATGGCGCTGCTGATCAGTGTCATCGCCAGCGCCCTCCGGCGAATGAACCAGCTATTGGCAAGCACCATGGGGGAATGCATGAAGCCGGCGGAAAACGAGAGCGAGATGACGCCAAGATAAACCACGAGAAGTCCGTAATAAGTGTGGACTCCAGCCAGCAGCATATAGCCGAGGCCTGATAAGATCACGCCGGCCAACATCATCGGCCGTGGTCCAAAGCGATCGATCAGATAGCCCGCCAGCGGCCCTTCAATGGCGCCTTCAGCCCGGGCCAGGGAGAAGACGAGCGATGTAGCGGCCCGACTGAGTCCCAGTTCCCGGGTTATCGGCAAGAAGAAAATCGTGAAGCCGTAAAGATGAAATCCGCCCCCCAACATGCGCATGGCGCAACCGGCGGCGACCATCCGCCAACCGTAGAACAGCCCTGCGATATTTTGCCGAAGTGCTCGGATCATGTGTG
>DAIRFP010000386.1:0-3342 GCA_036794995.1 Thermodesulfobacteriota bacterium
GACAAACCCGAATCCATCTGGACCCGCACGTTTGCGTTGCTTTGTTTGGCGGAGTTTCTCGGCTACGCGCAGCACGCCGTGCTGCAACCTACTTTCCCTCTCTACATTACATATATGGGCGGTTCGCCGTTCATCGTCGGCCTCGTCATCGCCTGCTTCGGCGTAACCAGTGTCGTCTCCCGCCCAATTCTCGGTTATTGGGCAGATCGCTGGAGTGTTACGGGCGTTATGATCCTCGGATTGCTCGCCCAGTCCGCAAGCTTATCGCTGTGCTTTGTGCCGTTCGTGGGCGCGACCATGATTGCCAACGGGCTCCGCGGCATCGGCTGGTCCGGAATGAATACCGGCGCCTATACAATTCTCGCCATCAGCGCTCCCGCTGCTCGGCGCGCTGAGGCTTCCGGCTATTTCGGCGCCGCCCAGGCGGCCGCAACCGTCGTTTTTCCCGCCGTAGCGTTGTGGATCATCGAGGCCCGTTTCGGAGGATTTTACGGCGCGTTTCTCGCCGCTATGGTCCTCGTCCTCGCCGGTGCCGGTGTCGCCTATCTTTTGTCGCGGCAGATAGCTCCCGGCACGCGCACGACCCATGCCGATTTCACGGAACCCTGGTGGCGTGAGATCATCAGCGTCTTCGACCGCAGCGTCGTATTGCCCGCGGCACTGCTCTTCATGCTGCATTTGTCGCTTGCCTGTTTTACCAGCTTTATTGTGCTCTACGCGCAGGAAATCGGCATCGCCAACTTTGGTTGGTATTATGTCGTCATCGGCTGCACCAGTATGCTGGCGCGGCCCTTGCTCGGCCGCGTCTCGGACAAGATCGGCTGCGGTCGGTCTCTGATCGCCGCTTTTACCCTCGAGTGCTTCGCCCTAATCCTGATGCTCTTTGTCAGTAACCTCGCGGGAACCATGGTCGCTGGCGCGCTTTATTTCATCGGCTCGGCTATCGGCGGCGCGCGCATTCTTGCGCTCGCCATCGAGAACGCTCCTCCCGAACGTCGTGCGCGCGCGCTGGCAAGCTTCTCCGCCGCTTTTCCTCTCAGCAATGGAGCGGGGGCTCTGCTCAACGGCTTCGTTGTCGATCTCGGGGGGTTTGCCTGGATGTATATTACGGCGGCGATGATCTCGGCCGCCGGCCTCATCCTCACGGCGCGACAATGGGAAAGCCTGAAATGATGCGCCTCGGATAATCCTCACCGGCGTCTTGTCGAGAGGCACCGGATACGCTAATCATACGCCTGGGCCGCAAAGGTCACGATAAACCAAGGAGGTCCTCGCCATGATGCCCCGACAGCTTTCGGCTGCTTTGGCAGCCGCCCTTGCTTTGACTGTATTTCCCGTTACCGTCCGCGCAACAAGCTACATCGCCTATATCTCGGATTCGACGAATTCGTCCGTGATCTACTGGCTGGCCAAAGAAGTGGGCATCTTTAAGAAACACGGCCTGGACCTGGACACGATCTTTATCAACGGCAGCGTGCGCGGCATTCAAAGTCTGATCGCCGGAGACTTGGGGTATACCGGCGCGGTGGGAACCGCCGTCATCAATGCCAAACTAGCGGGCGGCGATGTCGCCATCATCCAGAGCCAGATGAATACACTGCCTTACTTTATTATCGGCAACGCGAACATCAAGTCGCCGGAAGGCTTGAAGGGACGCTCCGCCGCGGTGCATATTCCGGGCACCTCGGCGGATTTCGCCATGCGGCTTGCGCTGACGAAAGTCGGCATCACTTACAAAGACATCAAGGCGATCACGGTTGGCGGCGCCCCGGCGCGGCTCGCCGCGGTCACCCAGGGCCAGACTGATTTCACTGTGGTAACCGACGGCGAAAGAATTCAGGGCGAAAAAATGGGGCTGAAAGTAATCATCGATATGGCCAAGCTCAACGTCCCCTTTCAGTTTAACTGCAGCGTCACGACGCGGAAGAAAATCCGCGAGAACCCCGATGAGGTGCGCCGGGTGGTCTGGTCCATGGCGGAAGCGATCCACTTCTTCAAAACCAACAAGGAAGAATCGATCCGCGTCATGCAAAAGTACACTCGCGGCCTGCCCCGCGATGTTTTGGAAGGGGCCCACGCGGCCAACTCCGAGCTGCTCGTCGAGGACACCTATCCCACGATCGACGGATTAAAGATGACCCTGGAGGTTCAAGCCCTCACCGATCCGCGGGCGAGCAAGGCGAAAGCGGAAGACTTGGTGGAGCTCCGCTTTGTTGACGAGCTCAGGAAAAGCGGTTTCTTAAACAAGCTCTACGGCCGGAAGTAGGACCCTCCCTTACTACTCGCTTTTCACGTGAGCGGTAAGGGTGAAGATGAAAAGGTTTGGGCGTAACTCTGGTTCTTATGGAGTGAAGATTCTATGAAATTTGGCATTTTCGTATTCGGCGATAATCCTCCCGAGATCGGTCGTTCGAACCAGAAGTATTACGAAGAAGTTCTCACCATGGCCGAGTGGGCGGAAGAACTGGGATTCGATTCCTTCTGGCTCGGCGAGCATCACTTTTACTGGTATGGCACGTGTGTCTCCCCGCCAATGGTCATTGCAGCCCTGGGACAGCGAACCAAGAAAATTCGTTTGGGACCAGCGGTGAGCGTCCTTCCGTTTCACCATCCGCTCATTGTGGCTGAGGAATATGCTTTGGCCGACAACTTGTGCGGCGGGCGGCTAAATTTCGCTATCGGTAGCGGCTTTTCCCCGCTCGAATACAAGACCTTTGGGATGTCCATGGAGGAAGCGAGAGAAAGGTACTGGGAGGCATTTGACGTTATCCTCAAGGCATGGCGGCAGGAGGAGTTTTCGCACAAGGGAAAATTTTACCAGATCGAGAACTTCTCCTTATGGATGAAACCGGTGCAGAAGCCGATGCCGCCGACTTGGATCGCCGCGTCCAGCGACGAGACTTTGACCAGGGCGGGAGAACTGGGATTCTCCACGATGGGGATTCCCTTTGTGCGGTCAGACAATATACTCGCGGTCAAGGAAAAAAATGACCTCTTCAAGGAATCGTATTTTCGCGCGGGCCATAAGGAAGATCCGGATATCATCGTTGCGCTCCACGTTTTGTTGCAGCGGAGCGAAGAAGACGCGGTTAAGTTAGCCCGTCCGCACTTTGAGCGTGTCGTCGACTATCTAAAAACGTCTCGGCGCCCGGGAGCTAAGGTTCCTGATTTGGACAACATAAAGAAAGAAAAACTCGCCATCTTCGGAACTCCTGAGAATGCTGTCGCCATTCTAAAGGACTACGAAAACATCGGCGTCACCCACATCATCTGCATGGTCAACTTCGGCGGCCTCCCGATGCCCGACGTGCGCAGAACGCTAGAGCTGATGTCGAAAGAAGT
>DAIRFP010000010.1:0-47265 GCA_036794995.1 Thermodesulfobacteriota bacterium
TGGTACGAATTTGCCCGCAGGGCTCTCGAGATCGTCGGTCTGGCTAACAGTGTGGAGGCCATAACTTCTGCAAGCTACCCGATGAAGGCGCGGAGGCCGCAAGATTCGAGCTTGGAAAGCACGAAACTCGATGCTGATCTGAGAGCATGTCTCCGTCCCTGGCATAAGGCGTTGGAGACTTATTTGGCAGAGAAGGGGCATCTCGCTGCCCACAATGAGCCGGTGCAAAGGTGATTATTGGCAGTTTTGCAGTAGTCGATTCGATGAAAAGATGCTATAAGACGCGCAATTTCTAATCATAAGGCAGCCCCTAAAATTTCCGCAAGTGAACCTATGAATCTTCATGTCCTGGTTACTGGCGGTGCCGGCTACCTGGGTTCGGTTTTGTGCGAGCGTCTACTCGCCGCCGGATGCCGAGTAACGACCGTGGATAATATGATGTATCAGCAACGCAGCCTGCTTCATCTCTGTGCCAATCCGGATTTCGACTTCGTGCCCGGCGACGTGCGGGATGAAGGGCTGATGGGTCGCCTGGTGAAGCAAGCCGATGTGCTGATTCCCTTGGCCGCGATTGTGGGAGCTCCGGCCTGCGATCGAGATCCGTTGCTGTCGCGGTCGGTCAATTTGGAAGCGATTGGATTGCTCAACCGATTGCGCAGCAGGCACCAGCTGGTCGTCTACCCGACAACCAACAGCGGTTACGGCACGCAGTCCGGTAATCTCTTTTGCACGGAAGATACCCCGCTAGAACCGATTTCTCTTTACGGCAGGACAAAAACCCAGGCTGAGGCAGAGCTATTGCAGACGCCTAACGTTGTTACTCTAAGGTTGGCGACCGTCTTCGGAGTCTCTCCTCGAATGCGTCTTGATTTGTTGGTGAACCACTTCGTCTATGCGGCCGCTACGGATGGCTACATCGCTATCTTTGAGAAAGATTTTAAGCGGAACTATATCCACATCCGGGATGTCGCCGATTGTTTTGTCCATTGCATCGAGAACTCCAGGGCCATGGCCGGACGACCGTACAATGCCGGTCTGGATGCCGCTAATCTCTCCAAGGAAGAATTGGCATTCAAGATCAAAACAGTCGTACCCAATTTTTACATTCACTTCGGCCAAGTAGGTTCAGATCCGGACAAGCGTAACTACATCGTATCGAATCAGCGATTGCGAGAGGCCGGATTCGAAGCCCGGCACTCCCTGGACGAGGGGATTCGTGAGTTGCTAAAAGCATATCGGATGATGGGACGAGCTAGGTTTAAGAATGTTTGAAGGCTGGGGTCGGAGTGCTGCGAAGAATGTCCACGGGTGGGATGGGAAACGATGGGCGCTGTAAGCGAGCTGACGGCTGTGACGGCAGCTATACTGGCCGGCGGGATGGGAAGCCGTTTGCGTTCCGTCGTGGCGGATCGGCCCAAGGTCCTTGCCGACATTCACGGCAAGCCGTTTCTCACCTACCTGTTCGATCAGCTGGTCGCCGCGGGCATCAAAGAAATCGTGCTGTGCACAGGATACTTGGGCGAACAGATAAACAGACTATTCGGCGAATCCTATGGCGCTGTTCGCCTGACTTACTCCCGGGAGCCCAGGCCCCTCGGCACCGCGGGCGCCTTAAGACTAGCACTGCCGCTGCTCAAGTCAGATTCTGTGCTGGTGATGAACGGCGACTCCTATTGCGAGGCAAACTTTCAAGCGTTTTGTGTCTGGCATAATCGACGCCGCGCCAACGCTACCTTGCTTCTCACCGAGGTCTCCGAGACCCGGCGCTTCGGTCGAGTGCAAGTAAATGACGACGGGGCGGTGACCGATTTTGAGGAAAAGGGCGATGGGAGGGAACCGGGCTGGATCAATGCGGGCATTTACCTGTTGACGCGTCGTATGCTGACCGAAGTTCCGGTTGGGCGACCCGTTTCTCTCGAAAGAGAGATCTTCCCCTCATGGATCGGTCGCGGCCTCTACGGGTTTCGCAATACGGAGCGGTTTGTGGATATAGGAACTCCCGAATCCTACGCCAGCGCACAATTCTTTTTCGGCACCGGTGTGCCGGAATGAAACGACAATTTGTAGTACTGGATCGGGACGGGACGATCATTGTCGAGCGTCATTACCTTTCCGACCCGCGCCAGATCGAATTGCTTCCGGGATCCGTTAGAGGGCTGCGTCTAATGCTCGAAATGAACCTTGGGTTAGTGATGATCACCAATCAGTCCGCCGTAGGTCGCAGGTTCATTGACGAGGCCCGTCTCGATCTAATTCATCGACGGCTGCGCGAGCTACTGCAAGCCGAGGGGATCCATTTGGAGGGAATTTATTATTGTCCACACACTCCAGAGGACGACTGCTCATGCCGCAAGCCGAAGCCCGGGCTCGCCGAGCGAGCGGCCAGTGACCTCGATTTTGATCTCCAAGCAAGCTTTGTGATTGGTGACAAGCCTGCCGATATCGAAATGGGGAAGCGAGTTAGAGCGACTACTTTTCTGGTGCGCACGGGTTATGGCGCTGACTTGGTTGGTGACCCGACGGTCAATCCAGACTACGTAGCCGACGATTTGTCGGCCGCGGCTCAAACCATTCAGAGCTTGCTTGATGCCAATGAGCGGAGAGCGAACCCATGATCATTAGCCGGACGCCTTTTCGTGTTTCTTTTTTCGGCGGGGGAACCGACTACCCTGCATGGTATCGCACCTATGGTGGAGCGGTGCTGGCAACGACAATTGACAAGTATTGTTATCTTAGCTGCCGTTATCTGCCGCCCTTTTTTGAGCACAAGATTCGCGTCGTTTACTCGAAAATCGAGAATTGCCACAGCGTGGAAGAAATCGCTCACCCGGCGGTTCGTGAGATATTGCGCTACTGTAAGATCGATCGCGGTGTGGAAATTCACCACGACGGCGATCTTCCGGCCCGGAGCGGGATGGGCACTAGTTCTTCTTTCACCGTGGGACTCTTGCATGCTCTGTATGCCCTCAAGGGACAGATGCCGGCCAAGGTGCAGCTTGCCGGAGAAAGCATCGTTATCGAGCAAGAGATTCTCAAGGAAACCGTTGGATCCCAGGATCAAGTACTGGCGGCCCATGGCGGCTTTAATCATATTATCTTCCATACTAGCGGTGAAATCACGGTCAAACCGGTGACGGCAACAGCTGCACGACTGAATGAGCTCAATCGTCACTTGATGCTGTTTTATACCGGGATCAGGAGAACAGCCTCGGATGTTGCCGAAAGCTACGTTAATGGTCTGGACGATAGAGAAAGGCAGCTGCGAAGCATTGGTGATCTGACGAACCAAGGCGTGTCGGTTCTTTGCGGCAAGAGCAAAGTCTCTTTCTTTGGCGAGCTGCTTCATAACGCCTGGCAGGTGAAGCGGGGTCTCAGCTCTAAAGTTTCGAATTCGGATATTGAAGAGATCTACGCGGAAGCACTGTCGGCTGGGGCGGTGGGCGGAAAACTATTGGGTGCCGGTGGGGGCGGGTTCATACTGTTTTTCGTGCCGCTTGCCAAACAAGCAATTGTCAAGCGGCGACTCAACAAATTGATTTATGTTCCTTTTAAGTTCGAGTCGTCAGGTAGCCAGATCATCTTTTTTGATCCGGAACGGGATTATTCTAGAGAGGAGAAAGCCCGAATTTTTCAACCTGACGTGGTCTTTCGGGAACTCTCGAGCAAGGCCATCAGTTAGACAGTGAATCAAACGGATCGTATTTACGTTGCCGGCAATGAGACGATTGTCGGAAAAGCCTTGTTGCGTCGATTGGATTCGGCTGGCTATTCCAATGTTGTGGATACATCGTCAATAGAGCCGGATCTAACCGATGGCGCGAGCGTAAATGCTTATTTCGAAGCCGTGAGGCCGGACTATGTTTTTTTAGCGGCTGGGAAGTCCGGAGGAATTGGAGCCAATCAAAAATATCCCGCCGACCTCATGCTCAATAATCTTCTAATTCAATGCCAGATCATTCGGAGCGCCCAACGGCATGGCGCGCGAAAACTCTTATACGTGGCAAGCTCCTGCAGTTATCCGCGATCCTGTCCGCAACCCATGCAAGTCAGATCCCTGATGACGGGGCCATTGGAGTCTACGAGCGAAGCCTACGCGATGGCAAAAATTGCCGGCATCAAGCTATGTCAGGCGTACCAACAGCAACATGGTGCGGCGATGATTAGCGTAATCCCAGGTGATGTCTTTGGGCCCGGCGATGATTTCGGCTTGGAAGATTCCCATGTGGTCGCCGCTCTAATTCGCAAGATGCATCAGGCAAAAATTGATGGAGCGCAAACAGTCGAAGTTTGGGGATCAGGTTCGCCTCGGCGGGAATTTATCTTTGTGGACGATGTTGCCGACGCTGCCCTCTTTTTGATGCAAAGTTATAGCGATCCGACTCCCGTTAACTTGGGGAACGGGTCGGAGATATCGATTAAGCATATTGCCGAGCTGATTCGAAAAGTGGTTGGCTACAATGGCCAGTTACGATTCGATCCGACAAAACCGGATGGTATGCCCTTAAAGGCGCTTGATTCCAGTGAACTCATGGCGATGGGGTGGCGGCCGAAAGTTTCCCTTCAGAGAGGGTTGGAAGAAACCTATCGCTGGTTCCTCGATACCACCCAAGATGATGTCTGAAGATACATACGAGCGGTTTTACCGATCGCTATACAGAATTCGAAGGGTGGAGGAGGAGATCGCGCGGATCTATCCCAGCGACAAGATCAAGAGTCCGGTGCACCTTTCAATTGGTCAGGAGGCCGTCTCCGTCGGAGTTTGCGAGGCTTTGCGGCCGGACGATGTGGTGTTCGGCACCTATAGAAGCCATGCCTATTACCTGGCAAAGGGGGGCGATTTAAAGAAAATGCTCGCCGAGCTCTACGGCAAGGCTACAGGCTGCGCCAAGGGTAAGGGCGGGTCCATGCATCTGGTCGATGCGGCCCACGGTGTCATGGGCGCCTCCGCCGTGGTGGGAACGACGATTCCGAACGCCGTCGGTTATGCGTACGCTTTGAGGCTTCAACGAAGAGACTCCATCGTCGTCAGTTTCTTTGGAGACGGGGCCACGGACGAAGGAGTCTTTTACGAAAGCCTCAATTTTGCCGCACTGAAGCAGCTGCCGATTATTTTTGTCTGCGAGAATAATTTGTATGCCATTCACACCCATCTCCTGCGCCGACACAAAGACGCAAACTTGTGCGCGCGGGTCAGCGCGTACGGGATACCAGCCGAGCAGATCGGCGATAATGACATATTCAAGATTAATGAGCGTACGAAAAGTGTTGTCCGGTCGTTACGGGGAGGACAGTCGGGTCCGTTTTTTTTCGAGTGCTTGACCTATCGGTGGAAGGAGCACGTGGGTCCGGCTGAGGACTTCCATTTGGGTTATCGCAGCCGCGAGGAAGCCCGGCCTTGGATGGAAGGAGACCCGCTCCAGCGGCTGGCGGCTTTGATCCCGCCGCAAAGTCGTGAACACATAGAATCCGAAGCGGAGGCAGAGATCCGGGAAGCGATTGCCAGCGCTGAGGCAGACCCGTTTCCGGATGTTCGAGAGTTGCTGACCGACGTGACCGGAGACTGAAGATGGAGCGAATCTTATCCTACGTGGACGCGATCCGTGAAGCCACGGATCAGGAAATGGCCGGGGATTCGTCCGTGATTGTTTTCGGCTTGGACGTTGACGATCCAAAGGCGATTCAAGGAACCACCCGGGGGTTAGCGGAAAAATACGGCCAGGAGCGAGTGTTTGGCACCCCGCTGTCCGAAGAAGCCATGACCGGTGCCGCCATCGGCATGGCACTGGCTGGTTTGCGTCCCATCCATATCCATATTCGGATGGATTTTCTGATGCTGGCGATGAACCAGCTTGTCAATGTCGCGGCCAAAAGCCGGTACATGTACGGTGGCCAGGTTCAGGTGCCGATGGTGGTTCGGTGTATGATTGGCAAGAGTTGGGGCCAGGGGGCGCAGCATTCTCAGGGGCTGCATTCCTTTTTTATGCATGTTCCCGGACTCAAGGTGGTTGCACCGACTAATCCCTACGACGCCAAAGGTTGTTTGATCCAGGCGATTCGGGATAACGATCCGGTCATCTATGTGGAACATAGAATCCTTCACTTCCAAAAGGGAACCGTGCCCGAGCCACGGTACTGCCTTTCGCCGGGAAAAGCGCGAGTCTTGGAAGTAGGGCAAGACGTCACATTGGTCGGCATTTCCTATATGCTTTTAGAATGCCTAAGAGCGCGGCGCTATCTTGAGTCCGTCGATGTCCATGCAGAAGTGATTGACCCAATTTGGCTGAGCCCTCTGGACATTGAGACGGTCGTAAAGTCGGTCCGCAAGACCGGGCGCCTGTGCGTTGTCGATAACGGCTGGACTGCCTGTGGTGCTGGCGCCGAGATTGTGACCCAAGTGATTGAACGCTTACAGGGGGAAAGAGAAGTGGTCGTCCATCGCATGGGTTACGCCCCCGCCACTTGTCCGCCAACCCCGTTGCTGGAGGATCTCTATTATCCTAATGCCCGCACCATTGCATCGGAGGTTTTTGATCTTGTCAAAGGAGGCCGCCATCACTGGTTACCGGAAGAGCGGAAAGAGCTTCAGGAGATAGAGTTCCGCGGGCCTTTTTAAACTGAATCATGACTCACCTTCGTAAGTTTGATTGGCCGCTGATGGAGAATAATATTTCTCGGGCGGATCTTGCTGGCGTCGCCGATTTCCTGCGACAGGATGACCCCATTCTGACGCAATCGAGCCAAGTGCAAGGATTTGAAAAAGAATGGTCCGCCTGGCTCGGGGTCAGATATAGCGTGTTCGTAAACTCGGGTTCCTCCGCCAACCTGTTGACGATTTCGGCTTTGCGAGAGCATTACGGCTTAGGGGAAATTATCGTACCGACGTTGACCTGGGTGTCCGACATCGCCTCGGTCATCCACTGTGGTTTTGAACCGGTCTTTGTCGATATCGATCGGCGTAGTCTCGGAATGGATAACGAGCAAGTCATTCGCAAGATCACATCTCGCACGAAGGCTGTTTTCTTGACTCACGTGCTTGGGTTCAATGGCTTGAGCCAGTACTTATTGGACGAGCTCAAAGTGCGCGGGATTCCGCTCATTGAAGACGTTTGCGAGTCCCATGGAGCGACTTTCGACGGACGGAAGCTCGGAACCCTCGGGCTCATGTCCAACTTTTCGTTCTACTACGCCCACCACATGACAACGATCGAAGGGGGCGTGATTTCGACCAATGACCCCAAACTCTACGAAACCGTTCGGATGCTTCGTTCCCATGGCATGGTACGAGAGGCAAACTCTGACGAGCTGAAACAGAGCTATGCCGAACAATACCCGGATCTAAATCCTGACTTCATTTTTGTTCTTCCCGCCTACAATGTTCGGAGCACCGAGATTAACGCACTGATGGGGCGGTCGCAGCTCAAGAGATTGGACGACAATAACCTGCGCCGTTCGACCCACTTTGAGACCTTTCTCGAAAATCTCGATCCGACGAAGTATCAAACCGACTTCAGCACCGCCGGGAGTTGCAACTATGCCTTCACTTTAGTCCTTAAAAATCCCGATCCCGTCCTTGGCAACAAAGTCATGGACGCTCTGCGCAAGCACGGGGTGGAATATCGCCGGGGTGCTTCCGGAGGCGGGAATCAGCTGCGACAACCGTATTTGAAGCGGTTGCTCGGCAAACCGGATCTTAGTCAATTTCCCAACGTCGACCATGTCCATTTTTACGGTTTTTATATTGGCAACTATCCCGGCTTGGAGCGGGATAAGATTCTCTCCCTTTGTGCTCTGTTGAACGCGATTACCTAACGACCGCGCTGATGATTGTCCGCACACTTTTACCAAAGTCAGGATAGAAATATGGCAAGACGTAAACTGGACTTAGTTTTGGTCAATCCGGGAAATCGGACCCAGGTCTTTCAATCCCTGGCGTCTGACTTGGCAGCGATGGAGCCGCCGATCTGGGCAGCTTTGATCGCCACGTTCATCCGGACCCGCGGCTTCGCAGTGGAAATCGTGGACGCCGAAGGGGAGGAATTAACTTTTGCCGAAACAGCCGGGCGCATCATTGACATGGACCCAACCCTGACGGCGGTGATCGTTTACGGCCACCAACCCTCCGCATCGACACAGAACATGCCGGCAGCAGGAAAGCTGTGCGCGATGCTGAAGGAGAGAGAGCCGAATCTAAAG
The DNA here is from genome assembly GCA_036794995.1 of Thermodesulfobacteriota bacterium. GTDB lineage: Bacteria > Desulfobacterota > Binatia > UBA9968 > UBA9968 > DAIRFP01. Next base: position 8,194 of record DAIRFP010000010.1, read on the forward strand.
ACCATTTTAGTCGGTGGCCATGTGGCGGCGTTACCGGAGCGTACGCTCGATGAAGAGAGCGTAGATTTTACCTGTGATGGGGAAGGTCCTTATACACTTCTTCAACTCCTCCAGTCACTCAAAAATAAAGATCCGGATCTTGGCAAAGTGGGTGGGCTCGTGTACCGCAGCGGCGACAAAATTGCCCACTCCGGACCTGCGCCCCTGGTTAAAGACCTGGACCGGGAAATGCCAGGGTTAGCCTGGGATCTCTTACCCATGCAGAAGTATCGGGCCCATAATTGGCATTGCTTTGGTGACTTGGTGCGCCAACCCTACGCGTCCTTCTATACGACCCTGGGTTGCCCGTTCCGCTGTAGCTTCTGCTGTATTCAGTCACCGTTTAAAACCGGAGAGTCGTTGATGGGACTCAAGGCCGCCACCAATAGCTACCGGATGTGGAAGCCGCAAACCATCGTCGCTGAAATCGACAAGCTGGTGCTTCACTATGGCGTTCGAAATATCAAGATCGCCGATGAATTGTTCGTGCTTAATCCGAAGCACGTGATTGATATCTGTGATCGCATCATCGAGCGCCGCTATGATCTCAACATCTGGGCCTATGCCAGAGTCGACACCGTAAAGGAAGGAATGGTGGAAAAGCTCACGCGGGCAGGGGTTCGCTGGCTCGCCTTCGGTATCGAAGCCGCCAGCGAGCATGTCCGTGACGACGTCGACAAAGGCTTTGACCAGAGCGATATCGTAAAAACCATCGGCGAAGTCAGGGCTGCCGGCATCAACGTGATTGGCAATTTTATTTTTGGGCTGCCTAAGGATGACCTTTCGTCTATGCAGGCGACGCTCGATCTTGCCGTGGATCTCAACTGCGAGTTTGCAAATTTTTACGTCGCCATGGCCTATCCAGGCTCCCAACTCTATAACGATGCTCTCAGGAAAGATTGGCCTTTGCCTGAAACTTGGAATGGCTATTCGCAGCATGCCGTGGATACGCTTCCGCTGCCTACCCAGTACCTTTCTGCGGCAGAAGTTTTGCGGTTCCGCGATGACGCTTTTCAGGCCTATTTCAAGAATCCGAATTATTTAACCATGATATCCAGGAAGTTCGGGCCGAAGACATCCGCGCATATTGGCGAAATGGCCTCCCATAAGCTCGAACGGCGCTACGCCTCCTGAGATTAGCAGTCCTCGGGTTAGTCTATGGAGATTCTGTTTCAGTCCAATAGAGTGACGGCGCCGGAGCTCAGCATCGTGCTCCTAGACTGGTCCTGTCGAGAAAGTTTCCACATATTCGATTACTTGTCCGCTCAAGGGGTGGATCGGAGTAAGTTCGAGATCTTGTGGGTCGAATACTATGAGAGACGAGCGAAAGAGATCGAAGCGGCCATCCGCAAGAGTCAACTCGCCGGCGCGCCTTCTCCCGTTGATAAGTGGATCGTTTTAGACATGCCGCGAAACCTCTACTACCACAAACATTTAATGTATAATATAGGTATCATCGCCAGTACCGGTAAAATCGTTACTTTTTGTGACAGTGACGGTATTGTCGGCAAGAACTTTGTCGACTCGATCATCGATTCTTTTGATAACGATCGCAATATAGTTTTGCATATGGATCAGGTGAGAAATCGGGACCCAAAGTACTATCCTTTTAACTATCCTTCGCTTGAGGAAATTACCACCACCGGAAAAAACAATGTCATCGACGGTAAACCAGCGGGTCTATGGGACGAAGAGGATATCATTCATACCCGGAATTACGGGGCTTGCATGAGCGCGCTGTGGCAGGACCTTGTGGCCAGCGGGGGCGCAGATGAGCATGTGGATTATCTCGGTTATATCTGTGGGCCCTATGAGATGACGTGGCGGCTCGTAAACGCCGGGAAGAAAGAGGTTTGGCATGACAGCGAGTGGACCTACCACGTGTGGCATCCGGGCCAACTCGGGGACAGAAATTATTTCGGTCCCCACGATGGATCCCATATGTCGTCGACTGCCCTGGCGGCCCGGCAATCGGGGCGGGTTCTGCCCCTCCTCGAAAATCCCGCCGTAAGAGAGTTAAGGCTTGGCAGGACGAGTCGAGTGCTAGAGGAGAAGCTCTTGCAGTTGGCATTTTTGGATAGGGATTTCACCGAGTGGACCGTATCAAAAATGCGGCTCGATATGATCAAGCTTGGCAAAGTGCTTTCGAGAAAACTCCTTCCCCGTGCCATGAAAACCTATGTAAGGTCTCGATTCGAAACCCTGGGCAAAATCCGTAGCCGCAGCCGCCAGTAGGTTTTTATTATTCACGTTAGAGTCATGGGCAACTCCCTAGTCACAATAATTCTTTTCGCCCACGCCCCTTACGCGAGGTTCTTGACATGCTCTTTGGAATCCATACTCCATCAATCGTATCGCGATTTGGAGGTTTTGGTTCTAACCGACGGAAGCGACGACGTCAGGGTCGTCACGCAGCGCTTCATGGGTGACCGGCGGGTCAATCTCTGCATTCAAACTCGCCCCTACTTCTTGGAAACAGCCAATGAATTGATGACGACCGGTAAAGGGGAATATCTCGGCACGTGGAATAGCGATGACATCTATCAAGAGAAACACGTAGAACTCCTCGTTCACGCGTTGGAACATGACCGAGAGGCCGGAGGAGCTTTCGATAATACCGAATATTTTAGCGAATCCATAGAGGATGGAGAGAAAAGCGCGGGATTGATTGTGCCCGAGGCTTTCGCCCAGACACTGTCAGCCGGCCGCTTGTCGGTGCAACAGATTTTCAACGAGAATATCATGACGGGTCCTTCTTCGATCGTGAGAAAGACCGCAGTCGAACGTGTGGGCGGATATGATAGCAAGATTCAGCTCAATTGCGATTTGCACTGGTTTTATCGTTTAGGAGCGGTTTTCCCTATACGGTTTGTCAATTATGTTGGAGTGAGAAAACGCATCCATCCCCTCAATAATACGGCCGTGAATCCTCACTATCAGTTTGGCGTGACGGAACTAGAAGACATTCGCGAGTGTTACCCTGAAGTATACCGCCGGATCGGGAAAAATGTTTTCAATAAAAAACTCGGGCGCAAATATTTTCGCCTGGGACTGTACTATGAGGGCCTCGGTGACGTAGCCAAGGCGCGCGAGGCGTATAAGAAAGCCATGCTCCTTCGCAAGCTGAGTCTCCGTTATAGCTGGGAATACCTCCGGTCCACTTTTTTATCGGCGTCCACAAGCAATGCTTGGTTTTGAGATTTGCGCTCTTACCAGGCGTTAAGTAAAACTATACATAGGCAGTCGGTTGACTAAGAGCCCCGGTTTTGGCGATGAGCGTTGATTGGGAAGGATGTAGTATCAACACGTTCGACATTAGCGTGATCGTGCCAACCTTTAATCGCGCTTCGAGTGTGAAACGTTTGATGGCGAGTTTCGATGCTTTAGTCTGCGCCGATTCTATCACGGCGGAGCTGTTGATTGTCGATAACGGTTCCACGGACGACACGGCAAGCGTTCTGGCCCCGTCAACAAGCGAATGTACCAAGTTTTCTCTGACCGTTATTCGGGAGGACCGGCAAGGTAAGTCCAATGCGCTGAACCGAGGCCTCAGTCTCGCACGAGGCAAAATCCTACTCATTGTCGATGACGATGTGGTCGTTCATCCCCTGTGGTTGATCAAACATGTGGAGTCCTACAGCGTAAACTCTTTCGATGCCGTACAGGGACGTGTTCTGCCCGGGGTCGATCTTAATGGGAAACCGGCTGATCCCAATAAGCTACGCGAGTATAACATCCCAATCATTGACTACGGGGACCGGAGCTGCGAAATCCGTGGTCTTACGGGAACCAATATGTCTTTCAAACGGGAAGTCTTTGAGCAAGTGGGCTTCTTCCACCCATGGCTCGGGCCGGGCGCCGCGGGGTTCAGCGAGGACACTGAGTATTCGATACGTATCCGCAAAGCGGGTTTCAAAATTGGCTATACGCCGCATGCGATTGTTTTCCACGAGCTTGATCCCGGGCGTTATGGGCCGGCATACAACCGGATGGTTGAGTACCGCAAAGGTTTGAGCCGAAGCCTTTACCGACAGGATTCGATTCTGTTTAGGGTCATTCCTGATTTATTGGCGAACTGTCTGCGATATGGTCTCTACCGCTTGTTGGGAAAATCACAGAAGGCGTATAAGACGGAAGGACGAATCATGAAGTGCTGGGGTTATCTCGTCGGCAAAATCCGCCGCCCTAAGTTCAGCGTTTCCAGTGAGGATTAAGGCGACGGGCCCATGCCGGACAATCCAAAAATCTCGGTCGTGATCGCTACCTACAATAGAGCCAACTTTTTGCAGGAGACTATCGACAGCGTGCTCCGACAGCGTTTTCGGGAATACGAGCTGATCGTGGTAGACGATGGTTCAACGGACCAGACGCAAACTCTTTTGGCATCCTATGGATCTCGGATCCGTTACCACTATCATGAAAATCGCGGTCCGTCGGCGGCGCGCAATCTCGGAGTGCGTCACGCACGAGCGCCATGGATTGCGTTTCAGGATTCTGACGATTTAATGGAGCCTGATCATTTGGAAACCTTGTACGCCTATGCGAACGAACATCCCCAGTGCGGTATGGTCTTCGCTAATGGCGCTTACCTAGACGGCGCGGAACGGAAGCCAGGAACCATCATTCCGGTGGCAAAATCACGTCGTTTGGCCAATCAGGGGGTTCGACTGGTCGATCTGTTTGAAAAAAGCATCGTCCGTCTCCAGGCCTCTTTGATCTCTAAAAAAGCCTACGATGCCGTCGGTGGGCACGACGAGTCATTGCGTATTTGCATGGACTTGGATTTATCTTTCCGTTTGTTGATGAACTATCCGGTAGCCTACCTCGACCGCGTGGTTTTTTGGTATCGATTTCACGACGGCAATATTGGCAAAAACGAGGAGCTGCGTTTGACCGAAAATATTCGAGTGATACAAAAATTGCTCGACCAATTTCCTGCGGCGCAGCGACAGCTCGGCGTCCGTCGAGTCGCAAAGCGCATGGCTTACCGTTATTACCGACTGGCCAAAAAACGCTGGAATAGGGGACAACGGGACGAGGCCCGCCAGGCGATTCGTGCGGCAACGGCTTTACGGCCGTTTTTTTTGAAGTATCGGCTTTACCAAGTTTCCTGGGGACGGAACGGCGCGCTCTGATGAGCCGGCTAGCTTTTGCCGCCGAGGGTCGGTATTTTTACGATCGCAATGCTTGCGCGGCGGCTTTAGTCAACCCTTCGGGAACAGGGTAAAAGTCTTCGAGCTTTTTCACGGACCATTTCTTAATCGCAAGGACTGACAGCCTTTCGCCCGGCAAAGTCGCCCGCACTAGTTTGATTTTCGATCGCAACTCCGATCTATGGGAATCATGAGTGTTCAGCAAGATCAACCGAGTGCGCTGCCTACGGTGTCCGCCATCGTCGTCTGTTTCAACGAAGAACAGAATATTGGTGCCTGTCTCGATAGCCTGCGCTGGTGTGATGAAATCGTTGTGGTGGATTCCTTCAGCACGGATCGAACCGTAGAGATTTGTCGCGCCTACACGGAACGAGTAGTCCAACGAAATTGGGCCGGCTACCGTGATCAAAAAGCTTTCGCTCACTCGCTGGCGACCAAGGATTGGGTATTCCTGGTGGATTCCGATGAACGAGTTTCTCCCGATCTTAGGGATGAAATCAAGCAAAGCTTGTTGTCTTACAAGAGTGCGGTCGCAGGTTTTGCCGTACCGCGTTTAGTGTTTTATTTGGGTCGCTGGTGGTGGCGAGGGGGTTGGTATCCGGATTATGACGTTCGATTGTTCCGCCGTGATCGGGCGACTTGGGGCGGGACAGATCCCCACGAAAAGATTTTGGTCAACGGCAAGGTTCGCCGCCTCCGGCACCCGCTGTTTCATTTTTCTTATCGAGATATCGAAGATCACATTCAAAGGATCAACCGTTTCACGTCGATATCGTCTGGAGAGCTGTTCCACGAGCAGAAGCGTTGGCGACTGACAGACGCTTTACTCCGTCCGGCGTTCCGCTTTTTTCGCTCCTACATTTTGAATCGGGGCTTCCTGGAAGGCTTTGCTGGTTTCTATGTTGCACTGACAGCGGCAGTTTATGTATTCCTCAAGTATGCTAAGCTCTGGGAACTAGAGGCAAAGGGGAAAGACGACGGTGACCGTAAGCGGTCATAGCCGCCTACTCAAGATCTTACATATTGATCCTGAGAGGCATTGGGGGGGTGGCGAGGCTCAGGTTCTTGGTCTTTTGTCCTACCTTGTGGAACGAGGTCATCACAATGACCTCCTCACGTACCCCGACAGTCGGCTTTTCCAGCGGAGTCAAGCGCTGAGCGTGCGCACGATCCCTTTGGTCGTACGCAATGACTTGGATTTGAGGGCCATACCCCGGCTCAGGCGGCTCATACGCGACGAGAATTACGATATTGTTCATTTCCATACCAAGCGAGCTCACGCGCTTTCATTCTGGCTTTCCCATGGCGCCTCAAGGCCAAAATACGTGGTGACCCGGCGCATGGATTATCCGGAGGACAACAATTGGTACACCCGGTGTCTCTACAATCGAAAGGTCGAGGGAGTGGTTGCGATATCGCGAAAAATTTTGCAGCTGTTGCTTCAAGCAGGGGTAGAGCCTGAAAGAATTCGTTTGATTCACGACGGCGTTGACCCGCGACCGTTTGAATTTGCCGCAAGTACCCGTCCCTTACACCCCAAGCGCGTTGTGGTTGGCATGGCGGCAGTTTTAGAAGAAAGAAAAGGCCATTGTTTCTTATTGGAAGCGGCGGAGCGACTCAAAGGCCAAGGTTGCCAGATTCAATACCACCTTGCCGGGGAAGGGTCGCTGAGAAATTCTCTCGAAGCGCTTGCAACCCGGTTGGGCGTGAAAGAGGACGTGCAGTTCCTGGGTTTTGTGTCCGATATCCCGGCCTTTTTAAGCGCTGTCGATATCGTTGTCCAGCCCTCTCTGTTTGAAGGTCTAGGAGTGTCCGTTCTCGAAGCTATGGCAGCAGGAAAAGCCGTGATTGCTAGCCGAGTCGGAGGGCTTGCTGAGCTCGTGATCGATGCGGAAACCGGCCTTCTGGTGGCACCTCGAGACGTCGAAGGACTTGCCAACGCGATTGCAAAACTCGCAGCCGACCGAGCCTTGATGAAAACAATGGGCCAAAAAGGGGCAGAGCGGTTGAAAGAAAGTTTCACCATGGAGCAAATGGCGCGAAGCAACGAAACTTATTACTACGGTCTTCTTTGTGAGTAACAGCGAGGCTCGACGTTAGCATGAAGTCGCTATTGGATCTTTTGGACAGATTCAACCGGGCAAATCTTCTGGTTGTCGGGGATCTCATGCTGGACCGCTTTATTCTAGGGGATGTGGAACGAATTTCGCCGGAGGCTCCCGTGCCGATCCTGCGGGTTACCTCGGAGAGTTCCGGTCTCGGCGGCGCGGCCAACGTCATCCATAACATTCGCTCCTTGGGTGCTCGCGTGACCGCCTGTGGCATTATTGGACGGGACGCGGCGGGAAAGACAATCGTGCGCGAACTCCGCCGGATCGGAGCTTCGACGGCGGGTATTTTTGCCGACCAACACACTCAAACGATTCAAAAGAGCCGGATCATTGCAACGCCGCGGCATCAACAGATTGTTCGTTTGGACATGGAGAATCAAGACTCCATCGGCACAGTAACGCTGGACCGGCTGCGTCAGTTTGTGCTCGCCAGAGCCCCGGAGTGTGACGGCATCGTCATATCGGACTACGGCAAAGGCGTCGTGCAGCCAAGCCTGCTGAGCGGGATTACTCAGTTGATCAAAAAGCACAAGATCCTCTGCGTCGTCGACCCGAAAAGGGAAAACTACAGCCGCTATCGGCTGCCGACCTTGATCACACCGAACAAGGATGAGGCGAGCGAAGCTTCGGGGATCCCGATCCGCGATGACAAAAGTCTCCGCGCGGCCGGTGAGAAGCTCCTGCGAATGTGGCAGGCCGATGCGGTCCTGATCACCCGCGGCCCGGATGGGATGAGTCTTTTCCGCCGGCGGCGGGTCGTCAGGCATTTCCCCACGGTAGCGAGAGATATTTTTGACGTTACCGGAGCGGGGGATACGGTGGTGGCGGTTTGCGCGTTGGCGCTCGCCTGCGGTTCGAGTTTCGAGGATGCGGCGGGCATGGCCAATCAGGCAGCCGGTTTAGTGGGTGATGAAGTGGGTACGGTGGCGGTGTCGTTGGAGAGGCTGAAACAAATCGTCCAGGGATAAACAACCATGAAAAGCATGACCGGCTACGGCGAAGCCTCCAGCCAGATTCGCGGAACAACAGTTAGCGTTCAGGTGCGGAGCTTGAATCATCGGCATTTGGACCTCCAGCTAAGAGTGCCGCGGGAGTATTTGTCCTTTGAAGAGGATATTCGCAAAGTGATCCGGGAGAAGATCGCCAGGGGCAGGCTGGATGTTTTCATCAATCGTGCCCCAGGAAAAACCCAAGGTCGCAAGCTCGAGTTGGACGAGGAGCTGCTCGCGCAATATTTGGCGTTCTTTGGACAGGCCAAGAAGAAGCACAAATTGAGTGGGGAGTTGAGCGTATCGCTGCTTTCCAGCGTTACGGAGCTCTTTCATTTTCGCGAGGTCGAGGTCGATGCGGGTGCGGAGCGCCAAGGCCTTTTCAAAGCGCTAGCCGTCGCTTTGGGAAGGCTCGAACGCGCGCGAGCGCGGGAAGGGCGGCAATTGAAGTCGGACATGCAGTCGCAGATCAGTCACCTAAAGCGAATCTCGGCTATGCTCGAAGCCCGCGCGGGAGAGATTGGCGTTCGTCTGCAAAAAGCCGGGATGACCATGAAGGATCGCGAGGCTTCATCAAAGCTGGACCGCGACGGCTCCGATTCCGGGAATTATGTTCTCAAGGGGGATATCAACGAAGAAGTGGTTCGGCTGAAGAGCCATGTGGGAGCTCTCGCCCGGGTGCTTAGCGAACAAGATCCGGTTGGAAAAAAGGTCGACTTCATGCTCCAGGAAGTTCAGCGGGAACTGAATACGATCAGTTCCAAGGTCCCCCAGCTTGCGGTTGTTCAACTGGTTCTCGAAGGGAAGGAACGGGTCGAAAAGATCCGCGAGCAAACTCAGAATATTGAATGATGACTGACCTCACCAGGCGACAGGGGATTATTTTCATTCTTTCAGCTCCTTCGGGCACGGGTAAGACCACCCTGATTAAGGGGCTCCGGGCGATTTATCCCGAAGTCAGCCTGTCGATTTCCTATACCACGCGGCCGCGTCGCGCAGGAGAGATCGACGGACGCGATTACCATTTCGTCAAGCCCGCCAAATTCGCGGCCATGAAAGCCAAAGGTGAATTTGCCGAATGGGCCCATGTCCATGACTTTCTTTACGGGACGCCGCGGTCACCCTTGTACCGATCTATCCGCTCAGGGCGAGACATCCTCCTGGACATCGACATCCAAGGTGCGAGAAAGATCAAACGAAGCTATCCTCAGGCCGTGTCGATTTTTCTCCTGCCGCCTTCATGGCGTGAGTTGAAGCGGCGACTGGCCTGGCGAGGGACGGACGGCAAAGAAACCATCCGGCGACGATTGGTTAACGCGCGGGGTGAAATCAGGGATTTAATCAAGTATGATTACTATGTGATTAATCGTGAGGTCGAGGAATCGCTGGCACTCCTAGAGTCCATCGTCAAAGCCGAGCGGGCCAGAACCTTTCGAGTAAGGAAATTGCCGATCGAACCGCTGCGTCAGCGGGACGGTCGGCAAGGCCATGGGCAAAGAGATCAAAATTAGCGAGCTGGTTGAAAAAGTCCAGTCTTATTATCCCGCCGCGGATGTCGACCTCGTGCGCAAGGCCTACGATTTTTCTGCCCGCGTGCATCAAGGGCAGAAGCGTTTATCGGGCGAGCCGTATTTGATTCACCCAATGGCTGTGGCGGATGTGATTGCCGACCTGAAGCTTGACGTGCCCAGCGTTATCAGCGGTCTCCTCCATGACACGGTGGAAGATACCCTGACGACCTTGGAAGAGTTGAAAAGTATCTTTGGCCGAGAAATCACCGCCTTGGTCGACGGCGTGACCAAGCTCAGTCGGACCAATTTTAGCAGCCGCGAAGAAAAACAGGCGGAAAACTTTCGCAAGATGCTGTTGGCGATGGGCAAAGACGTACGCGTGATCCTCATCAAGCTTGCCGACCGCGTTCATAACATGCGCACCCTCGATCATCTGCCCCTCGAAAAACAGATTTTGACGGCTCAAGAAACGCTGGATATTTATGCGCCCATGGCCCATCGTCTGGGCATCGCTTGGATCAAGACCGAGCTCGAGGACCACGCGCTTAAATTTCTCCACCCCGAGATCTATTACCAGCTGAAGCGTAACGTCGCCAAGAAAAAGAGCGATCGCGAAAAATATATTGAAGAAGTGATTTCAGTGATCAGCAGAAAACTCGATACGGAAGGCATCGACGCGGAGGTTTCCGGCCGCCCCAAACATTTTTTCAGCATCTATCAGAAGATGGAGAGCCAGCACCTCCTCTACGATCAGATCTATGATTTGGTGGCGTTTCGAATTTTGGTGGATACGGCGAGGGAGTGTTACGAAACTCTGGGCGTGATCCATTCCCAATGGCGCCCGGTACCCGGGCGGTTCAAAGATTACATCGCGTTGCCTAAGCCCAACATGTACCAGTCGCTGCATACCAGTGTCATTGGGCCCTACGGTGAGCGCATCGAGATTCAGATCCGCACCCATGAGATGCATCGCGTCGCCGAGGAAGGGATTGCGGCTCATTGGCGTTACAAGGAAGGTGCCGATTTTCACGTTAGCCATAACCAGCGCTTCGCGTGGCTCAGGCAATTGTTGGAGTGGCAACAAAACCTGCAAGATCCACAGGAATTCTTACACAGTCTGAAGGACGACCTTTTTACGGGCGAACTTTATGTCTTTACGCCCAATGGCGACCTGCTGAATTTTCCCAAAGGCTCGACGGTGATCGATTTCGCCTATCGCATCCATTCAGATATCGGCCATCATTGTTCCGGCGCCCGGGTGAACGGACAGCTGGTGGCTTTGAAATATCTCCTGCGGAGCGGCGATACCGTCGAAATCATTACGACGCCGCAACAGGTGCCCGCCCGGGATTGGCTGAAGCTAGTGAAGACGCCCCGAGCCAGATCGAAAATCAGAGACTGGTTGAAATCCCAGCAACGGGAAAAGAGCCTCGCCCTTGGCCGTGAGATCCTCGATAGTGATCTCCATCGCTATCAACTCGATTACCCGACTTTGCGCAAAGAAGGGAGGATCGAAGCCTTGACCAAGGAGCTGGGCCTCAAGGACGAGGAGGCGCTGCTGGCGGCCCTGGGTTATGGCAGGATTACGCCGCGCCATGTCCTGGCGAAATTGGTTTCCTCCGACAAGCTCGACGGCGGGAACAAGAAGAAGGAAGGTTCCCTGGAACGTCTGTTCCGGCTGGCTTCAGGACAGAGTCAAGGATTGGGCATTCGGGTAAAGGGGGTGGAGGATGTATTGGTAAGGTTCGCCTTGTGCTGCCATCCGTTACCAGGAGAACATATCGTTGGTTTTATCACCCGGGGTCGTGGCGTCACGGTGCATACTGCGGCTTGCCCCACGGTGCTGGAAAGCGACCCTCACCGCAAGATCGAAGTCAGCTGGGAAGAGGGCGGCCAAGCGCCACGAGCGGTTAAGATTGAGGTGACATGCGTGGATCAGCCCGGACTTCTGGCAGCCATCAGCTCCGCGATTACCAGCGCCGAGGCGAATATCGCGCGGGCTCAGGTTAGGACTTTCTCGGGCGAAAAGGCGGTTAACACCTTCGATGTCATGATCAAAAACTCCAAACACCTCCAGCAGGTGCTGCAGAATATCTCAAAAGTAAAAGGTGTTTATCGAGCGGTGCGCGGGCGCGGTCGAACCGGGGCCAGTGTGGACCGAGATCAAACGGGCAAGAGTGAATTGCAGTAAGCTTTAGGCTACTTTCTGGACCCGGCCGGAATGGATACAATCGGTGCAAACTAGGGCGCGCTTTACCTGCCCTTCAACCTTGGTTCGAACGCGCTGCAGGTTGGGGCGCCAGCTCCGCTTGCTCTTGTTGTTGGCATGACTGACGTTATGACCCACGGATCGACGTTTACCGCAAATTGAACACATCCTTGCCATATTCTCTAGCTCCTTATCTTGTCGATAATTTCTGTTGTTGAAAACCCCTTCACGTAAGGAATTACCGCGACTCTTCCGCCCTCGGCGTGGACAACATCAGCGCCAATGATCCGATCCGGGCTCCAATCGCCGCCCTTAACCAGTATGTTGGGCCGCAGGGCCGCAATGACATGGTGCGGGTCCAGCTCCGCGAACAAGACGATGTAATCTACCATCTCCATAGCGGCGATCAACTCGATACGGTCAGTCTCGGGCAATATCGGCCGGCTCGATCCTTTGAGTGCCTTCACCGATGCGTCACTGTTAATGCCGACGATTAGTAAATCGCCGAGCGCCTTCGCTTGTCGCAGCAGGTGGACGTGGCCGCGATGAAGCAGATCGAAACAGCCGTTGGTAAATACCACAAGTTTGCCGTTGGCCTTTGCGTCGGCAACGACGGTCTGCAATTCGTCGAGGCTCTTCAACTTGCCCGGCACACTCAATGGGTAGCATGACCTAGTGGCATTTTCAATTGAAAATTCTGGCATTTCTAAGCATCTGATGCCTTGACCCATCGGTGGAATTTCGTTAAAGTCACAAGCGATTCTACAAAAGCTGCCCTTTTGTAAGTTCGTGGTCAAATTCAGGAGGGAAAAATGGAATATCAGGATCTTAGAGATTGGATCGAAATCACCGATGAAATGGGGGAGTTAAAAACCCTCAAAGGCTGTGACTGGAATCTAGAAATTGGCGCCGTCACCGAGTTGGTGGCCCACAAAGAAGATGGTCCCGCCGTTTTGTTTGAAGATATTAAGGGTTATCCAACGGGCTACCGGGTGTTGTCCAATTCCCTAGCATCGAGGAAACGGCTGGCGCTGACCCTCGGGCTTCCGGCAGGCGAGACCAAAATGGACTTTGTCAAAATCTGGAAAGACAACTACAAGAATATCAAACCAATCCCAGCGAAATTTCTTAAGGACAGCCCGCTATTCGACAACGTTTACAAAGACGGCGACATCGATATGTTTAAGTTCCCAACGCCGTTTTGGCACGACAAGGATGGTGGACGCTACATCGGCACCGGGAGCGTAGATATCACGCGCGACCCGGACGAAGGGTGGGTGAATTACGGCACGTACCGGGTCATGATTCATGACAAGAATAAGCTGGGATTCTACATTTCACCTGGCAAGCACGGCCGCATGCAACGCGACAAATACGCCGCCAGCGGTAAGCCCTTTAAGATGGCTATGTCGTTCGGCCATGATCCGCTAACCTTCTTGGCCGGTAGCATCGAAGTTCCTTACGGCGTTCCCGAATATGAATTTATTGGCGGTATTCGTGGCGAACCGTTCGAAATGATCGAAGGCGAATACTCCGGATTACCGATTCCTGCAAACGCCGAGATCGTCATTGAGGGCGATGTACATTTCGATAATCCAAAAGTCGAAGGCCCATTCGGTGAATGGACGGGTTATTACGCTAGCGCGGAACGGTCGGAACCCTGGGTGGAAGTGAAGCGGCTTTACCACCGAAACGATCCGATCATCCTCGGTTCCCCTCCTGGCCGTCCTCCTTCAGAACTTGGTTGGTACCGCTCTTACCTCCGTTCCGCGCTGATTTGGGACGAGATGGAGAAGGCCGGTGTGCCGGATGTCAAAGGCGTTTGGCTTACCGTGTCGGGTGGCAGCCGGTTGATGATGGTGGTTTCGATCAAGCAAAGATATCCGGGCCATGCCAAGCAGGCCGCGGTTATTGCATCGCAATGCCACGCAGGCGCCTATCTCGGACGTTTCGTGGTTGTCGTCGATGACGACATTGACCCCTCGAACACCGACGACGTTATTTGGGCCATGGGTACTCGTTGCGAACCGGCTGAGGATATCGATATCCTTCGCCGTTGTTGGAGCGGACCCCTTGATCCCGTTATTCATCCGACCAAAAAAGGCTTCAACTCCCGCGCCATTATTGACGCCACGCGGCCCTATGAGTGGATGAAAGATTTCCCGCCAGTGGCGGAATCGAGCAAAGAAGTGTTGGATGCCACGGCGAAGAAATGGGGCGCGGAGCTTTTCGGTACTAACGGAAAGAAGTAACAATCTCCGGCGCGTTTGCGTACAGCTATGAGGGCAAGTCGATCGTGATCACGGTCGGCTTGCCCCTTTTTTATCTACGCGGGTGAACCGGCCTACCTGGTCCAGAACGGCCTGCGATTCTGCCTTGCTTTCAGCCAGCGCACACTCATGGCGTTGGGCTGCAGCCTATTTGGGGGGCAACAAAAAGCTGCCTTCCGTTGCGCTGCTGTACCCCAAGAGCTAGAATCAACACCGGCGATGTGCGAGGGGTTTTTCATGGGCGGAGGAATTTCTTGAGTCCGTCAGCAAAACATATTGCACTTTGGTTGGTCTTGGCGCTCGTTTTGTTTGGGATTTTCAGCGTTTTTAGCAAACCCTACCGGCGCGAACCGGAAATTATCTTCAGCGAATTTATGGCGGGCGTGGAGCGCGGCGACGTTCGAGAGGTCGTGATCCAAGGACATCATATTCAGGGCAAATACCAGAACGCTGAACCGTTCAGAACCTTTGCGCCGGATGATCCGGCGCTGGTGAAGTCATTGCGGAATAAACAGGTGAAAATCGCCGCGAAACCCGCTGACGAGTCGCCGTGGTACTTGGTGCTACTGCTTAACTGGTTTCCCATGCTGCTTCTGATTGGGGTGTGGATATTTTTCATGCGCCAGATGCAGGTGGGCGGCGGCAAGGCGATGTCCTTTGGCAAGAGCCGCGCAAAACTGCTTACGGAGAATCAACACCGCGTAACCTTTAGCGACGTCGCCGGCGTGGATGAGGCCAAAGATGAGCTGCAAGAGATCATCGCATTCCTAAAAGATCCGAAAAAATTCACGAAACTTGGCGGCCGAATTCCCAAAGGGTGTTTGCTCGTGGGGGCCCCGGGAACCGGCAAGACCCTGTTGGCTCGTGCCATCGCGGGCGAAGCCGGGGTCCCGTTCTTCAGTATCAGCGGTTCCGATTTCGTAGAAATGTTCGTCGGCGTCGGAGCTTCCCGAGTCCGTGACCTTTTCGTCCAAGGCAAAAAGAAGGCGCCTTGCATCATTTTTATCGACGAAATCGACGCGGTTGGACGTCACCGCGGAGCCGGCCTCGGTGGCGGCCATGACGAGCGTGAACAGACCCTGAACCAGCTGTTGGTTGAGATGGATGGATTCGAGTCCAACGAGGGAGTCATTCTCATCGCTGCCACCAACCGCCCTGACGTCTTGGATCCCGCGTTGCTCCGTCCAGGGCGGTTCGATCGGCACGTTGTAGTGCCACGACCGGACATCAGAGGGCGAGAAGGTATCTTACAGGTGCACACCCGGAAGGTGCCGATGTCGACGGACGTGGACGTCAGCGTGCTGGCGCGATCCACGCCCGGGTTTACCGGCGCAGACTTGGAGAATCTCGTAAACGAAGCGGCTTTGTTGGCAGCTCGGAATGACAAGGAAAAAGTCGACATGCTCGACCTGGAGTTGGCCAAGGACAAGGTCATGATGGGTGCGGAGCGGCGCAGCATGATCATCAGCGATGAAGAAAAGCGCAACACGGCCTATCATGAAGCCGGGCATGCCTTGGTGGCGAAGTTACTCCCGGGTGCCGACCCGATCCACAAAGTGACGATCATTCCACGCGGCATGGCTTTGGGTCTGACGCAGCAACTCCCGATGGACGAGAGGCATACCTACCCCAGGGAATATCTGCTCAATAATTTGGTCATTCTGTTCGGCGGGCGCGTAGCGGAAGAGCTTGTGCTCGAGCACACGACGACGGGCGCGGGGAATGATATCGAAAAGGCGACGGATCTGGCGCGCCGGATGGTCTGCGAGTGGGGAATGAGCGAAAAGCTAGGACCCATGACTTTCGGCAAGAAAGAGGAAGAGATTTTTCTAGGAAGAGATTTTACGCAGAAGGTCGACTATTCCCAGAGCACGGGCATTGAAATCGACGCTGAGGTCAGGCGCATTATCCAGGAGAGCTACCATCGGGCCAAGGACCTGTTAAAAACTAATCTTGGTCTGCTGCATAAAATTGCGGAAAACTTGCTCGAAAAAGAGGTTCTGGACGGTTTGGAGATTGACGCCATAGTCAGAGCTTTCGGCGGTAACGGTGGAGATCCGTTCACACCATCGAGCGCGGCGGCCATAGCTTGAGTAGACCGATGTCGGCAGCCCTAGGAGAGCAAGTCAATCTCGATAAGGGTCGGCTTACCCTTTTTTATGACTTCCAATTTGATCCGAGTCTGAGGTTTTTTGGACTGAAGAAAGGCCTCCAGGTCATGGGCGGACTGAATCGCTTGGTCGTTCGCTTTCGTGATGACGTCGCCGCGTTGAATACCCGCAAGCATCGCAACGCTGCCCTGAGCCACCTCCGTAATTAGAACGCCGCGTTGGACTGAGAGGTCCAGAAGAGCCGCGACTTCTACGGTTAAATCCTGGGCTTGAACGCCCAACTTTTTCTGAAACTCTTTAGTCTCGTTGCTGAGCGACGGCAACGACTTGGCTTTCGCTAACACCTGGGTCGAAGCATAGATCGGCGCTTTCATTCTTAGCGCGACGGCGATGGCGTCGCTCGGCCGCGCATCGATTTGTAGCTCCTGGCCTTTGATTCCCAGGAAAAGCACGGCGAAGTAGGTATTGCTACGGAGGTCGGTAATAGTCACGCGTTGTAATGTCGCTCCCAGTCCTTGAATAATGTTGCGGATTAGATCGTGGGTGAGAGGCCGCGGGGTTGCGACCTTTTCGAGTTCGAGGGCGATGGCTCTGGCCTCGGGGACGTCGATCCAGATCGGGAGGAGTTTTTTGTCCGGGACGGTTTCCAACACGACAATCGGCGATTGCGAGTACGGATCCAACATAAGGGTTTTAATCTTCGTCTCTACAGAGCCGCTGTCCTGCGCCGCGTAAAGGCTGGGCGCTAGAAAAGGAAGTGAAAACATGAAGAACCACCCACGAAGCTTCATACAAACCTCCTTGGCTTAGAATCATCGCGGTCACCGGGAGTCGGCTGCAGTTCACGTTATCTGCGGACTTTGGGTGCTGTCAATGGCGCTGTCTTAGTTGACCCGGTGATTTGGCCTAGGCTATGGTTGCAAGCAGGGAGTCATCCCAACAATGAAGGTTCATATTCTCTCGGATGAAATGGCAAGCCGCATCGCGGCCGGCGAAGTTGTCGAGCGTCCGGCGTCGGTGGTCAAGGAGCTGATAGAAAACTCCCTGGATGCGGGTGCCGCTGAAATTTCGGTCGCTATTGAAAAAAGTGGCACGTCGCTTATTCGCGTAACCGACAACGGTGAAGGCATGGAGCCCGAGGATCTGGCCCTGGCGGTGGAACGACATGCAACGAGCAAACTCACGACCGAAGAGGATATTTTTCGCGTCGCTACTTTGGGGTTTAGAGGCGAGGCGTTGCCGAGTATCGCATCCGTGTCAAGGATGGAGATTGTCTCTCGCCCAACCACGGCGGCAACCGGTTACCGGATCCGGGTCGAAGGAGGCAAAAAGGCCGCGCCCGTGGTTGCAGGCGCGCCGGCGGGAACCACGGTTGAGATCAGAGACATTTTTTTCAACACCCCGGCCCGCCGGAAGTTTCTCAAATCATTTGCCACCGAGTTGAGCCATGTTTGCGATGCGGTGAATCGCATGGCTTTAGCCTTTCCGGAGGTTCATTTTCGTCTCGGCCATGACGGCCGGAACATTGCGAACTACGCAGCTGTGAGCGCGGGCAGAGATCGGCTGCACCAGGTTCTGGGACGCGAGATCGCCAAGGGTTTGATCCCTTTCTCATGGGTCCGGGGACAAATAAAAGCGCATGGCTACCTGAGCGCGGCGCCGACGTCATTCCCCAACTCCCGATATCTGATGACCTACGTTAATCGTCGTTTTGTCCGCGACAAAGTGGTGACCCACGCGGTGCTGCAGGGTTATGAGACTTTGCTGATGAAAGGGCAGTATCCGGCGGTCATTTTGTTTGTCGACATCCCGTGGGCCGAAGTGGATGTGAACGTGCATCCCGCGAAGTACGAAGTCCGCTTCCGCCGGCAGTCGGAGGTCCATGAAGCGGTCGCCGAGGCGGTTCGGCAAGCCTTGAGGCAGGAGGCCAAGGGGCCAGCGCCGAGAGCCGTCGCGTTGGACCCTTCGTCGTTCGGCGGCGTGATGGAAGCGCAGCTGCCCTACGCGCCCCGGGGAATCAAGCCGGACGGGCCTGATCCAAGGAGAAACGTATTTCCGATGGCCCCGACTCATACAGCAACAATCCGCGAGGGATTTTTCGCTTCCATGGATATCTTAGGCCAGGTTCTTGGCTGCTACTTGGTATGCTCCTCCCCGCGAGGGTTAGCGCTGGTCGATCAGCATGCCGCTCACGAGCGCGTGGTCTTTGAGAAACTGCGGGAACAACTGAGCTCCGGCGAGGTGCAGCGGCAGAGGTTGCTGATTCCCCAGACTATCGAAGCGACCGCCGGGGAATCGATGCTCTTGGAGCACAAGCTCGCGGCATTGGCGCGTTTTGGGTTTGTTCTGGAGGCCTTTGGTCCGGACTGCTATGCTATTACTGCCGTCCCCGCGCTTCTGGCCGAAGGGGATTACCGTCCGATGGTGCAACAGATGGTTGCGGAGTTAGCAGAGGTAGAAAAGTCCGAGAAATTGCGCCAGCACCTGGAAGAACGGCTGGCCACCATCGCGTGCCATAGCGTCATACGTGCAAATCGTCAACTGGAAATGACTGAAATGCGGGCGCTGCTCAGGGAACTGGATCAGATTGAATTTGCCACCCAATGTCCCCACGGCCGGCCCGTCTTAATCGAGTTTAGCGGCGATGCGTTGGCGAAAATGTTTAAACGCGTAGTGTAGCCTACGCAGTTCCAGGTTCAATGTTCAAGGTTGATGCCGACAAGATCGCGCACGCAACTTTGAACTTTGAACTTTGAACTGAAGAAACCTGGTCGCCAGTTTCAATGAAGCCGAAACTCGTCATCGTCCTTGGTCCGACGGCTGTGGGTAAGAGCGACGTGGTGTTGGAGCTTGCGGCGGAGTTGGCTGGCGAGATCATCAACGCGGACTCGCAGCAGGTCTATCGCCAAATGGACATTGGCACCGCCAAACCGTCTAAGACGCAGCGGAAGTTAGTTCGGCATCATGTCATCGACGTTGTGGATCCAGACGAGGAGTTTAACGTTGCGATGTTTCGTCGGCTGGCGACGGCAAGCGTCAACGACATTGACAAGAGAGGCCGCCAGGTTCTTGTCTGCGGTGGCACGGGACTTTACATCAAGGCGCTCACCCGGGGATTGTTTATCGGCCCGGCGCAGGATCCTGCCATTAGAACGGCCCTTAACGCCGCCGCTCAGGAGCAGGGTCTCGGCGGTCTTTACGAGCAGCTGCAAGGGTTCGATCCAGCGGCAACATCCTGGATTCATCCCCATGATCGGCAACGAATCGTTCGCGCGCTGGAGGTTTACCACCTGACGGGCAGGCCAATGAGCGCGTGGCAGCGGGATCACGCGTTTAGTGAAAGACCGTTTGAGACACTGAAGATCGGACTATGCCGCGAACGTGACGCACTCTATGATCGGATCGATCAACGTTGCGATCGCATGATCGAAACCGGCTTGATCGACGAGGTGAAGGGCCTTTTGGACAACGGCTATAGTTTCGCGCTAAAGCCGCTGCAAAGTGTTGGCTATAAGCATGTCGGATGCTTTCTCGATGGGCGGATGGCTTTGCAGGAAGCAGTGTCCGTGATGAAACGAGATACGCGCAGACTTGCCAAACGACAACTCAGCTGGTTTCGCAGCGATCCGGAAGTTCGCTGGTTTCACCCTGAAGCCGAGCGGGCCAAGATCAGACAGTTAACCAAGGAATTTCTGAATGACTAAGAAGGGATCACGGAAGGCTCGCTTTTTCTGTATTCTCCGCAGTCCGCGTCGCGGCGGCATCGGTTGGAGTTAGCAGCACGGCAGCGGATTTTCGATCAAGTTATAGACGTGATCGAAGGTCACCTCGTTGATCCGGGCTAAGATCTTGAAGACTCGAGGCGGTTCTGCGGGCAGGAATACCATGATGGCGGTTTCTACGGGTGGACAGCCGGCTTTGACGCAGGGGACTTCCTTGATGACGATGGGCGCATCCGGGGGAAAAGTCAGAATGGTTTGAACCCAGTAACGTATTTGATCCAAGGTGAAGGACGAAACATCCTGTTTGCGGCCGAAAGGATCGACCTCTGCGGCGGATTCAGGGATGGCACCGGTGGAGATACAATTTTTGAATCCCTCAGTAATCTTGCCGCCATCCAAGTCTCTACCGATGAAAACGAGCCGGTTGACCCGCTCTTCCGCGGGCGCCCAGGGGCGCCCCGGGCGCCCCTCGAACAGAAGATGCACCCCCTGAAAGACAAATTGGTCAGGATCATGGCGCAAATTCAGAATACCCTTCATGCGCATGATATTGGCACCCGACTCGGCGATTAGCTCGCGAAACCATTGACTTAGTTTAAGACCGTCGAGGTCCCCCGGCAAAACGATGGAGACCGTCGAGATGTCTTCGGTATGGCGGTGATTGGGGTCGTGATCTTGCGCTTTGATTTCCAGGGATAGGCTACGGAGCTCCAACACGGCGCCAATATCCACGTCGGAATTCCGGGTCTGACAAATCCGCGCGGCGCCGTTTAAATTTCGGATTTTGTACTCAAGCTCAGGTAGATCTTCAGGATTGATCAGATCCATCTTGTTCAGCAGCACCATATCGGCAAAAGCAATCTGCTCCCGCGCTTCCGTCGAATGATCGATCTGTTGCCAGACGTGCTTGGAGTCCACCACCGTAACCACGCCGTTGAGCTGGAATTCGCTCCGGATCCGCTCGTCGATGAAAAAAGTTTGCACCACCGGTGCGGGATCGGCCAGGCCTGTAGTTTCGATCATGAGGGTATCGAACTTGGATTTGTGTTCCAGGAGCTGAAAGAGGCCGCGCAGCAGATCACCGCGCACGGTGCAACAAATGCAACCGTTGCTCATCTCGACGATCTCCTGATCGGAGGAGATCAATAAATGATGGTCAATGCCGACTTCGCCGAACTCGTTGACGATCACCGCCACGCGATGACCGTGATCGGCGGTCAGTATCCGGTTCAAGAGCGTGGTCTTACCCGCGCCCAAAAAGCCGGTAAGCACGGTCACGGGTACTCTTTGATCATCATTTTGCGACATTGACTTGTATTCCTTTGGAAATTGTTCTGTAAAGTTAACAACCGGTGTTGCTTCAGTCAACACGAAGTCGACACCAGGGAGAGTGGCGTTGAACGAAGGAGGTATAACAAGATGAAGTTGACGGGGAAAGTGGCGTTCGTGACCGGTTTCGGTTCTGGTTTGGGACAGGCGATTGCAGTACTCTTTGCTCGCGAAGGTGCTGCCGTCATCGGCACTTCAACCACCGAAAGCAAAGGACGGGACACCGCGGCGATGATCGAAAAAGCCCAAGGAAGAGCCTTTTTTCGCACCGGTGATGTCAGCAATTCCGTGGCAATGAAATCGATTATGGATGAAGGCATCAAGCGCTTCGGCGGGTTGGATATCGTCGTCAACAGTGCGGGGGTGCGAACTAACGGGAGCATTACCGAGATTACCGAAGCGCAATGGGATCGGACCATCGACGTGAACCTCAAGGGTGTTTTTGTGGTCTCGCGGCTGGCGATCCCGGAGCTGATGAAGCGCGGCGGTGGCGTGATCATCAACATAGGGGCTCGTTCGGGCATGGCTGGCCAGGCCGGTCGCGCGGCTTATTGCGCTTCAAAGGGCGGAATGATCACTCTAACCGAAGCCATGGCCATGGACTATGCCGCTGACAAGATTCGAGTCAACTGTATTTGTCCGGGACCCACGAGAACCCCGATGGTCGATACCTCGACACCAGAGCGGCTCGAGAGATACCAGAAACGGGTGCCCATCGGGCGAATCGGTGAGCCGGAGGATATCGCTTGGGCTGCTCTGTACCTGGCCTCCGATGCAGGATCGATGGTGACCGCCGCCATCCTGCCAGTGGATGGAGGGATGCGTTTGACCGGCGCGTAAATTTATCCAACCGATGATTCTATTTCAGAACGCTCTCAATTTTACAAATGGATGGAGGATGCGTTCAACCGGTGCCTAGCTTTGTCCACCGGACCCGCCGCAAGCCGTTTTCAGGATCGCTCGCAATCGGCAGCGAGAAGTTCAAGCGTCCTACTTAGGTCCGCCGGCAGGGAGGCTTTCCAGGTGCGTCTCTTGCCGCGGTATTCTACGGTAACCGTCGATGCATGGAGAAATTGGCGGCGGAGGCCGGATGCTTTACGAAATTGTTTGTTGAACGAAAAATCACCGTGCTGATCGTCCAGCACAACCGGGTAACCATATCGGGCGAAATGCAGACGGATTTGATGCATCCGGCCGGTTGCGATGAGGACGCGAACGAGCGTCGCTTCCGAGAATTTTTGGGTGACCGTGAAGCGTGTTAGCGCGCGCACAGGTTTGCCCTCCCTGCCCGGGAGGGGAAAATCGATGACTCCTTCATTCTGCTGCAGGCGTCCTACCAACAGACATACGTACTCTTTTTTCACCTGGTCGTTTGCGAAGACTTCTTCGAGCTTACCCGCGGTCAGGGCGTTTTTGGCTGCCAGCAGCACGCCCGACGTATCTTTATCCAGGCGGTGAACCAGCCTGGGAGTCACTCCCTGAGAGCGATACTTAACTTCCAATATCCCCAAGACGGACTGCCGCTTGAGGATGCCTTTGCCCTCGTGAACGGCAATGCCCGCGGGCTTGTTAACGACGATGAGCGCATCGTCCTCAAAAATAATTTCCAGGTCGTTTTGCGTCGCGACGGGTCGGCTTCGCGATTCCACGTTCCGGTCGAATGGGATGTAGAGTTCAAGATGATCGCCGGAGCTGACGAGGTCATCCGGCTTGCCACGTCGTCCGTTAAGCCGCACGCCGTTTTTACGAAAGAGCTTCCTGACGTAACCCATGGGAAACCGTTTCTTGAGAAAGTTCTCCAATTTTTTCGAATTTTCGCCGGCCCCTATGGCGATTTCTTGTACCATGCCTTCAGATAACCGGGAGCGCGTTGTCAGGTCAAGAGTACTACAGGGCAATATTTGCAATTCTGTAGGAATTAAGATACGTTACGCGATGCGCCAAGGAATGAGCCTGGGCGCCAGGGCGAGGTGTCATTGAGCCGTAAAGAGTCGGTCGATGCTCTCAGAAAAAAGATCGATCAGATTGATGAAAAAGTTGTTGCTCTTCTAAACGATCGAGCTTCGCTTGCGCGGAGGATCGGTCAGAGTAAAAAGCGGAACAACGAAGATGTCTACGTTCCCAGCCGTGAGCAGGAAATTCTGCAGCGGCTTTCGCAGCTAAGTCGGGGACCCCTCTCCGAATACTCTATTCACTCTATCTTCAGGGAAGTCGTTTCCGCCTGTAGGTCCCTCGAAGCGCCGCTCAGAGTTGCATATTTTGGCGCGGAGGCCACCTTCACGCACTTGGCAGCCAGAGACAAGTTTGGTTCCTCTGCGACCCTGCTGCCCACGACTACGATCAGCGAGGTCTTTCAGGAAGTCACCCAGGGAAGGGTCGCTTTCGGTGTCGTGCCGATAGAAAACTCTACGGAAGGGGTTATTGCTCACACTCTCGACTTGTTGGTGCAATTGGATTTGCGAATCTGCGCGGAGATTTTCCTCGATATCCACGAGAATCTTTTGTCCCGCAGCGGCCGTCCGGAGGATATCCGGAAGATTGTCTCCCACCCGCAACCCCTGGCTCAATGCCGCCGTTGGCTTACCGAGCATTTCCCTCATGTCCAACTCGAGGAAGTGGCCAGCACCGCCCACGCCGCAATGATGGCGGCGGCGGACGCCAGCCTGGCGGCGATTTCTAGCAGCCTCGCCAGGGAGGTCTACGGCCTGCAATTGTTAGCGGCGAACATCGAAGATGAAAGCAATAACATTACGCGGTTTCTGGTGATCGGCAAGTCGGAATCGCGACCCAGCGGCAAGGACAAAACGTCGCTGGTTTTCTCGGTGAAGGATCAGCCCGGAATACTGCACCGCATGCTGCAACCCTTTGCGCACAGCCGGATCAACTTGACCAAGATCGAATCGCGACCGATCAAAAACAAACCCTGGGAGTATCTATTTTTTATCGACTTCAAGGGACACAAGGACGAGGCTTCCAGCAAGAAAGCGATCAACAACCTGGAAAAAAACTGCATTTTTTTGAAAGTCCTAGGCTCCTATCCAAGAGGTCTATGAGCATCCTGAGTCACGTTCCCGATTACATTCGTACCCTGGTGGCCTACCTACCGGGCAAGCCCATCGAAGAGGTGGAGCGCGAATATGGCATTGCCAATTCCATCAAGCTTGCCTCCAATGAAAATCCCTTGGGCCCATCGCCCAAGGCGATCGAGGCGATTCGAAATAAACTCGACCAACTGAATTTCTATCCCGATGGCGATTGTTTCTATTTGAAATCGGCTTTGGCGCAGCGGTTAGGGATCGACCCCGATCAACTGATATTCGGCAACGGATCCAACGAGCTGATCGAGTTGGCGGTTAGAACGTTCATGCGTCCCGGCGACGAAGCGGTGATGGCGCACCAGGCCTTCGTGGTTTATCGATTGGTTGTGCAGGCAGCGGGGGGCATCGCCAGAGTGGCGCCGCTGCGGAATTTTGCCCATGACCTTCCGGCTTTGGCGGAGGCCATTAGTCCAAGGACGCGGATAGTTTTTCTGGCTAACCCCAATAATCCGACGGGAACAATATATTCTCGCGGCCCGTGGGAACGCTTTCTCCGCCAGGTGCCCGCCGACGTGTTGGTCATCGTCGATGAAGCGTACTTCGAATATGTGGAGGATGCGGATTATCCTGATTCAGTAAAGTATCACGGTCAGGACAAGGCGCTGTTGTCGCTCCGGACCTTTTCCAAGCTCTATGGTCTGGCCGGCCTCAGGATCGGCTATGGGATAGCGCCCAAAGAAATCACCGGGCTTTTGCATCAGGTCCGCCAACCGTTCAACGTCAATGCCGCAGCGCAGTGGGCGGCGTTGGCGGCTTTGGAAGACAAAGAGCATATTCGGAAAAGCCTGGAAGTGAATCGTCAAGGCATGGCATACCTGACCAAGGAAATCGCCCAGCTCGGTTTAGAGCACGTCCCGAGCCAGGCGAATTTTATTCTCCTGCGGGTGGGAAACGGCAACCAAGTGTTTCAGCAGTTGCTCGCTCAAGCAGTGATCGTCCGGCCCATGGCGGTCTATGAGCTTCCGGAGTATGTGCGCGTCACCGTCGGCACTATGGACGAGAACCGAAAATTCATCGAGGCTTTGAGGAAAATCACGAAAGCGTTCTAGGCTGGAAAGTGCGCGATCAAGAGGCAGATATCTTGAAAAATCAAACTAGCAGGAGCGAGGTCCAAAGCCGATGCGCTAGCATCGAACGCTTCAACCTGGGGGCGCGCCTTTTGTTGAGCAGGGAGGTCGAGTGGCTGTGATTTTTCGGCGGATGGTGGTGGTCGGCGTGGGGCTGATCGGTGGCTCCCTGGCGCTGGATGCCCGCAGGCGAGGCTTGGTCGAAGAGGTCATCGGTGTCGGACGCGGACAAAGTAACCTCAGGTTCGCCCAGCGGCGCGGTATCATCGATCGATATGTGAGCCAAGCGACGGATATTCCGGACGACACGGATCTGTTGATGATGGCTACACCGGTTCAAACCACTGTCTCTTCGACAAAAGCATTTTTGCCGGCGCTTCCGCCGGGCTGCATTATTAGTGATGTCGGCAGCGTCAAGGGGAAAATTGTCCGGGAAATGGAAAGACTGCTACCCGCCACTACTCCGTTCGTGGCGGGCCACCCCATTGCCGGGGGCGAAGAGTGGGGCGCCCGGGCAGCAAAGGCAAATCTTTTTGCGCATCATCGTTGTATCTTGACGCCGACGAAGCGAACCGATGCCGCTGCGCTGAAGAAGGTCGCACTGCTGTGGCGCAAAGTCGGCGCTAAGGTAGAGCTGATGGACCCGGAAACCCATGATCGTGTCTTGGGCGTAATCAGCCACTTGCCCCACGTGCTGGTCTATGCTCTTGTGAACGCTTTGGCGCGGACGCGCGTGCGCGGCATTGATTTGAAGCCCTATTGCGCCGGCGGTTTCAAGGACTTTACCAGAATCGCCTCGAGCCGGCCCGAGTTGTGGCGCGATATCTGTCTAATGAACCGTAGCGCCGTTGGCCAGTCGCTGGGAGCGTACATCAAGAATCTGCAGCAACTGCAGTGCTGGATCGAAGATGGCAAAGGAGCCCTGTTGGAACGAGAGTTTGCCCGCGCCAGTGAAATCCGGGCGCAGATCGCCTAAGGGTATTGTGACGTGAAACGAATCGAGCAAGTCAAAAGTCCCCTCCGCGGCGAGATGACCGTGCCGGGAGATAAGTCCATCGGACATCGCGCGGTGATTTTTGCGAGCGTCGCCCATGGGCAGAGCCGCATCGTCAATCTTTCCGGCGGCGAGGACAACCTGCGAACCGTGCAGGCCTTCAAAGCCATGGGCGTTCGGATCCGATCCGAAGCGAATTGCTTGTGGATTGAAGGGGCCGGTTGGGACGGTTTATCCCAGCCTGTGGAGACCCTTGATTGCGGTAACTCAGGAACCGCCATGCGGCTTCTCTCAGGGGTTGTGGCGGGACGTCGCTTTGCAAGCCGGCTGGACGGCGACGCCTCGTTGCGCCAGCGCCCCATGCAGCGCGTGATCGACCCGCTTACCGTGATGGGAGCTAAGATTGACAGTCGGGACGGGAAGGGCTTGGCGCCGCTTGAAATCCACGGTGGCCGGTTGAGAGGCATCGATTACAGGACACCGGTTGCCAGTGCCCAGGTGAAATCGGCGATTCTTCTAGCGGGCCTCCAGGCAGAGGGGGTTACAACTCTCGAGGAACCGCAACACTCACGCGACCACACGGAGCTCATGATCAGGGGATTTGGCGGCGAGGTGAAAGTCAACGGTCGATCGGTGGCGGTTGCGGGCGGGCAGAAGCTATCCGGACGGGAAGTCCGTGTACCAGGCGATATTTCATCCGCGGCATTTTTCCTGGTGGCGGGGGCGACGATTCCAGGTTCCGAAGTCATCGTCCGGGATATCGGTGTGAATCCGACCCGTGACGGCGTGATCGAAATCCTGCGTCGCATGGGTGCTAAGATCCAACTACTTAACCCGCGCATCGAAACAGGAGAACCCGTCGCTGACATCAAAGTCACTGGAGGTCCATTGCGAGGCGTGGACATTGGCCCGGAGATGGTGGCGCGAACCATTGACGAGTATCCAATCCTCGCCGTGGCCGGGGCATTGGCTGCCGGAGTGACAACGATCTCGGGTGCTCAGGAGCTCCGCTATAAAGAGTCCGATCGTATCGCGACTATGACGGAAGGCTTGCGCGGTCTCGGTGTCGGGCTCGAGGAGAAACCGGATGGGATGATTATTGACGGGGGCAAGCCCCTTGAGGGAGCAAGCGTAAAGACCTATGGTGATCACAGGGTGGCCATGTCCTTGGCCATCGCCGGGTTGTCCGCCGCCGGTGGCGTAAAGCTGGACGATATCGGCTGTGTGGATACTTCCTTCCCCGGGTTCTTCGAGCTGTTGGGTCGGATGTGTTGGCATTAGCATTAAGTGAAGCGAGAGAGTATATAGGCGCGGGGGACGGTGAGCGGAGTGATCATTGCCATTGACGGCCCATCGGCGGCAGGCAAGAGTACACTGGCGAAACGGATAGCCAAAGATTTGGGCTTTATCTATCTGGATACTGGAGCTATGTATCGGGCTCTCGCGCTCAAGGTTTTATGGGAAGGTATCGATATTAACGACGGTCAAATGCTCAAGGAGGTGATCGAGAGAACGGCAATCGACCTCCTGGAAACAGGCGGGATGCTGAAAGTGTTGCTGGACGGCAAGGACGTGTCAGACAAGATTCGTACTCCGGAGGTCAGCCAGATGGCGTCCAAGGCTTCAGCTCTGCCGGTGGTGCGCCAGCGAATGCTGGTTTTGCAGCGGGCCATGGGTCAACGCGGCAATGTCGTAGCAGAAGGCAGAGATGTGGGCACAGTGGTGTTTCCCGAAGCGAAACTAAAAATTTACCTGGATGCTTCGGCCGAGGAGAGGGCGCGGCGGCGTGTCGAAGAGTTGCGCCGGGCCGGCCAGCCAGTGAATCTAGCTGAAACGCTGCGCGAAATGGCGGAGAGAGACCAAAGAGACAGAGAGCGTAATTTGGCTCCCCTGCGTAAAGCGGATGACGCTGTTGCCATCGATTCCTCCTCGCTCGATGCTGAAGCACTGGCGCAGAGAGTCATGCAGGAAATTCGCAAGAACGCTTTAGAAAACTAAACAAGATCGGAGTTAGGTTTCATGGCTCAAAACGAAGAAGAAAGAAAAGGCGCACCCCCCGGGGGCGCCAACGAGTTTGAAGCGCTTTTTGAGGAGAGCCTGCGTACAGTCAAGCCCGGAGAAGTCGTCAAAGGCATTGTCGTTGGCATCACCTCCACCCATGTCCTGATTGACGTCGGATACAAATCGGAGGGGCAAATCCCCTTGCCGGAATTTCTCGATCGGCAGGGTAACCTCCAGGTCAAAGTCAGTGATGAAGTCGACGTTTTCTTCGATTCTTCCGAAGGCGAAAACGGCGGCATTGTGCTCTCCCGCCAGCGGGCGGAGAACATGAAGATTTGGGAGGAGATCGAGAAGGCCTTTAACGAGGGCAAGGGCGTCGAGGGTCATATCATCGGCAAGGTCAAAGGCGGGTTCAAAGTGGACGTTGGGGTGCCGGGATTTCTCCCGGGTTCCCACGTCGATGTTCGGCCCACACGCAATTTGGACAAGTTCATTGGCACGAGAGATCGTTTTGCGATTTTGAAGTTCAATCGTGCGCGGGGTAACGTCGTCGTGTCCCGCCGGGCTATACTGGAAAAAGAACGCGATTCGCTCAAGCAGGAGGTCCTCAAGGTTATCGAGGAGGGGGTTATACTGGAAGGCACGGTTAAGAATATCACCGGCTACGGCGCATTCGTCGATCTGGGCGGCATCGATGGAATTCTTCATATCAGTGATATGTCCTGGGGCCGGATCAATCATCCCTCCGAGATCGTCCAGGTGGGCGAGAAAGTAAAAGTCGTCGTCTTGAAATTCGACGCCGAGAAGGAACGGATTTCGCTCGGAATGAAACAATTGACTCCCGACCCGTGGCATACCGTAGCCGAAAAGTATGCCGTGGGCTCCCGGGTTCAAGGCAAAGTCATCAGCCTGATGGACTACGGAGCTTTTGTCGAGTTGGAGAGCGGCATCGAAGGCCTCATTCACATTTCGGAGATGTCCTGGACGAGAAAGATTGCCCATCCTTCCAAGGTCCTGCAAGTGGGGCAGACCGTGGAGGTAGTTGTCCTCAACGTCGACCCGGGCCACCGCCGTATTTCCCTGGGCCTCAAACAGATCATGGCCAACCCCTGGGAGCTTGCCAAGGAGAAATACCCGGTTGGAACGGTTATCAAAGGACCGGTCCGAAACCTCACCGACTTCGGTATCTTCGTCGGTATTGAAGAAGGCATCGATGGGTTGGTTCATATCTCCGATCTGCACTGGACAAAGAAACTCAAACATCCCTCCGAACTTTATAAAAAGGGCGACATGGTAGAAGCCAAAGTGCTTGGGGTCAACGTCGAAAACGAGCGTTTTTCTCTCGGCATTAAACAGTTGGCAACGGACCCGTGGAAAATCATCGCTGAACGTTTCCCGGCGGGCGCGAAAGTCAAAGGGCAAGTTACCAGCGTGCCCGACTTTGGAGTCTTCGTGCGCTTGGATGAGGGAGTCGAAGGACTCATCCACGTGTCTCAACTGAGCACCGAAAGGGTGGATAAGCCATCGAGTCTCTTCAAGGTCGGTGATGAGGTGGAGGCGGAGGTCATCAACGTGGACGTGAGCGAACGCAAGATCGGCCTCAGTGTCCGCGCCCTGCGCAAGACGGAGGAGCGCCGGGAGATGGAGAATTACCTGAATCGAGAAAAGGAAGGAGCCAGGTTCTCCTTCGAATCCATCCTCAATGAGGAGCTTCGGTTGGATCGGGATGAAGACAGCGGACAGCCGGGGCGTAAAAACAAGGGAGGCAACCCATAACCGGTTGACTGAAGGCAAGTCCGATGGCGAAAACGCATCCTATACTTAAGGGTTTGGGAATTCTTTCCGGATTTATATTGGTAGTTTTTGTTGTGATATTCTTTTACGCCTATCTAACCGGCGGGGATTCTAAAGCTCTGTCTTTTCTTTCAGGTGACGGAGTGGGGGTGTTGCAGGTTGAAGGCGCCATCGACGATTCTCGCGTCGTACTGAGCGAACTGAAGCGTTTCAAGGAAGCCCCTTGGATCAAAGCCATAGTCGTGCGCATCGACTCTCCCGGGGGAGCGGTAGCGCCAACTCAGGAAATATTTGATGAGCTGCAAAAAACCCAAAAAGGCAAGCCGATCATCGCTTCGATGGGTGGCATGGCCACTTCCGGAGGCTATTATATCGCCGCCGCCTGCGAAAAGATCGTCGCTAATCCGGGTACCTTAACGGGCTCCATCGGCGTTATCATGCAACTCAATAATGTCGAGGAGCTGATGAAGAAAGTCGGGGTCAAGGGCTACAATATAAAGAGCGGCGTAAACAAGGATATTGGCTCGCCGTTTCAGCCCCTTTCCCCGGAAGGCCGGGAGATCCTTCAATCGCTGGTCGACAACGTGCACAGCCAGTTTATCAGTGCCGTGGCCAAGGGAAGAGGAATGAGCGAAGCACAAGTCAGGAAACTTGCGGACGGCCGGGTTTATTCCGGCGCGCAGGCTAAGGAGCTGGGCCTGGTGGACCAGTTCGGCACGTTGGACGATGCTATCGATTTCGCCGCCAAGCGGGGCGGTTTGGAGGAGAATCCGACCGTTTACTATTCTAGCGCCGAGCAGGAACGTTGGTGGGAGAAGTTGTTTTTCGCAGCTATCGGAACACGTTTTCCAACCTTGCAGCGGGGTTGGCTCCGCTACGAATGGTCGCCCACTCTGCTTCAATAGCAGGTAGACAGATTGCGAGACATTCAGATTCTTTCTTGTGTCGTGAGGGGGATGTTATGACGAAAAGGGATTTGATAGACGAGGTGAACAAAAGATTTCCTCATCTTTCGCGAAGGGATTCGGAAGTGATAATTAACGCCATTTTCGACTCTATGGTCGACGCCCTTGCACAAAACGACCGGATCGAAATACGCGGGTTTGGGAGTTTCGTCGTAAAACACCGGCGCGCACGACAGGGACGCAACCCGAAGAGTGGGGTCTTGGTATCCGTGGCGGCTAAACGGGTTCCGTTTTTCAAGGTAGGCAAAGAACTGAGGCTGAGGGTCGATGGCAAAGATCCGGGCACCGAGGAGGCTTCGGAATGAAGCAGCTCTGGGCTCCCTGGAGAATGACCTATATCGATCAAGTGTCCAGGGAGGCCGGCTGCATCTTTTGTGAGAAGTTCCGAGAACAAGACGCCCGCGAAGCTTTGGTTCTAGCTCATACCGGCCATTCTGTGGTAATGCTTAATAAATATCCTTATAACAATGGCCATCTTCTTCTTGCTCCCCGGCGGCACGAAAAGGATCTTTCCAACCTTTCGGGAGAGGAGTACAGCGACCTGAATGAGGCCTTACGTTCAGCAGTCGATATCGTTCGCAAATCCTATAATCCGTCTGGCATAAACCTGGGTATGAATCTAGGCAAATGTGCCGGCGCGGGCATCGAGCATCATCTGCATTGGCATGTCGTACCGCGCTGGGAAGGCGATAACAATTTCATGCCTGTTATCGGGGAAACCCGCGTGATGCCGCAGCACTTGCTCGAAAGTTACGATCGGTTAAAACCCTATTTTCAGCATCTGTACGCATGAAACGAAAAAGCCAAGGGTCTACAATGTTTCAAAATCAACCCATCGCTGGGAAAACTACGCGCTCTGGAGCGGCGCGGCAAAAATCTTAACCAAGGAGGCCAGGTCCAAGTGAACGAGGCAAAAACGTTAGGGGAGCTGAGAAAAAGTGGTGTCGGGGTCCTTTCGGTCCGCGACGAGATGCGTAAGAATTTGGTCCGTTATTTGGAATCCGGGACGCGCATATTGCCTGGGATTGTCGGCTATGACGATACGGTCATTCCGGAGATCGAGAATGCGGTTTTGTCCGGCCACCATATGGTGTTTCTGGGCGAGCGGGGTCAGGGCAAATCGCGAGTCATCCGCGGTCTCATGAGTCTCCTGGATGAACGCATACCCATCGTCGAGGGCTGCGAAATCAACGACAACCCGTACAAGCCCATTTGCCGCGCTTGCCGGAAGAAAGCGGAAGAAATGGGCGATGGTCTGCCGCTGCAATGGATCGACCGGGACGAACGGTACGGGGAAAAATTGGCCACCCCGGACGTGTCCATCGCCGATATCGTCGGTGAGATCGATCCCATCAAAGTTGCCGAGGGCAGGTATCTTGCCGACGAAGAAACGATTCACTACGGCTTGGTCCCGCGCACCAACCGCGGCATTTTCGCTATCAACGAGCTGCCCGACCTGACTGAAAAAGTTCAAGTGGGTTTGTTCAACTTGATGGAAGAGAAGGATGTCCAGATCAAGGGTTACAAGATTCGCTTGCCTTTGGATGTCGTTATCGTCGCCAGCGCCAACCCGGAAGACTATACCAGCCGGGGACGGATCATCACGCCGCTGAAGGATCGGTTCGACGTCCAGATCCGCACTCATTATCCAAAAAACATCGACGACGAGATCGTCATCATGGAACAAGAAGCCGCGCCGGTGGATCAACGCAGCCGCAAGGTGGAAGTGCCGCGGTTTATGAAGGAAATCCTCGGCAATTTGACCTTCGAGGCGAGGAAGTCCAACGAGATCAATCAGTCCTCGGGAGTCAGCGTTAGAGTGACGATCAACAATTTTGAAAGCATGATCAGCAACGCGGAAAAACGCTCGTTACGATGTAAAGAGCAGGACATCGTGCCGCGGGTCAGCGATCTTCACGCGACGATGGCTTCCACCAGCGGAAAAATCGAAATGGAGTATGTGGGCGAAGACAAAAAAGAAGACGAGTTGGTGGAAAAACTCATGAATCGTTCGATTGTTAAAGTCTTCGACCAATATTTCAGCTTGAATTCATTGCAAAAAGTAATTGAATACTTCAATTCCGGTTGGGGCGTCGAAGTGTCGGACCAGATGGCGTCCCAGGATTACCTGGAAGGCATCAAGGAAATCCCGGGGTTGAAGGAAGCGATCCGCACCCTGGGGATCCAGGAGTCGCCGTCCCTGGTGGCATCGGCCACCGAGTTTGTCCTCGAAGGGCTTCACCTGCACCAGAAATTGAATAAGGAGATGGAAGGCGGGAGAGTCACCTACGGGAAATAGCAACGCGGACTGAACCGTCGGTTCGAATCTTCGAATTGTAATTTCTATGGTGCACATACGATACAGCCGTTGGGACGCCACCCGTCGAGACGCTCTCGATTCCGACACGGTGTTCGATCAGCTCAACGACTACATGAACGACAGCGGCGATCTCCAGCAGGCGATGCGCCGCCTGATGCAGAAGGGCATCAAGCGGGGAGAACAACAAACCAAAGGCATCGATGACTTACTATCCCAAGTGGCCCGAGAAATGCGCAAGCTCTACGATGAGTACCGGCTCCAGTCCGCCATGGACGAAGTGCAAGAGCAACTGGAGTCGATCCTCGATCAGGAGCGGCAAACCTTAGAAGATCTGGACCAAGCCGGCCAAGATACTCAAGAGAAAAAACAATTCCTCAACGACCTCCCCGGCAAAGTGAGCGAGGCGGTGGAAAAGTTGACCTCCTATCGTTTCGCCAATTCCGCCGCCGAGAAAGAGTTTCAACAATTGCTCATGCAGCTGGAGCAGATCCGCAAGCTGGAAAACTGGCTTCGCCGTGAGGGCAGTCTTTTTCGCGGCCAAACACCCATGCAATTCCAGCAATCCATGGAGCTCATGGAGCGTATGGAAGAGCTGCGCCGTCTGGAAGGCCAATTGTCGAGCATGCAGCTCCGCGACGTCGACAAAGAACTGTTGGAGAAACTCCTTGGCGCCGATCCCAAGCAGGACTTCGAGGGCGTGATGCGGATGCAATCCTTGCTCGAAGAAGGCGGCTATGTCATGGAGCAGGGAGACCGTTTCGAGCTGACTCCCCGCGGTGTGCGGCGCGTCGGACAACTGGCTCTGAGGGATATTTACCAACAGCTCCGGCGGGACGGCATGGGTAAACATTCGGCTCGTTATCGGGGTAGCCAGGAAGTACAGATCGAGAATACCCGGCCCTATGTTCAAGGTGACGCCCTTCACCTCAACATGGTGCAAACGCTTAAGAACGCGCTGCTCAATGGGGCGGGGGTGCCGGTGAGAATTCGTCCCGGAGACTTCGCGGTTTATGACTCCGAGCATACCACCCGTGCGGCGACCGTTTTGCTCCTGGACATGAGCTGGTCCATGAGCTGGGAAGGGCGTTTTGCAGCGGCAAAAAAAGTCGCTTTGGCGATGGAGAGCCTGGTCCGCTCGCTTCACCCGCGGGACTATTTCGGCATCGTGGGGTTTTTCACTCGCGCGATGGAGCTAAAGGCCAAGGATCTGCCGCAGGCAACCTGGAACATGGGCGATCCCTTTACCAATCTCCAGGACGGATTACACCTGGCGGCCGAAATGCTGGAGCGCCGACCGAGCCCCAATCAGCAGATGATCGTCATCACCGATGGTCAACCCACAGCTTATTGCCGCCAGGGCCGTCTTTACTGTGAGTGGCCGCTGAGCTTTGGCGGGATCAGCCAGCGTGCCGCCGAGGAAACCTTGAAAGAGGCGGAGCGCATTACCCGCAAAGGAATTACCATCAATACCTTCATGCTCGACGATAGCCCTGTACTCCGCGGCTTTGTCGACGATCTCACCCGCATCAACCGCGGCCGCGCTTTTTACACGCGACCAGACCGGTTGGGAGAATACCTCCTGGTCGACTATCTTTCCCACCAGCGAAAAAAGGTTTAATGCGCTGGCGCATTAAACCGTTCAAAGTTCAAGGTTCCAAGTTCAACGTTGTATAAGTCAAGCATTAGTTAATTTTTCCGTGTTGGAAAATAGCGGTCAAATTCGAAGCTCAACAACTTAGAACTGGTTCTCTTATTAAACATTGAACTTTGAACGTTGAATCAGCGCGGCTTCGCCGCGCTGTTGACACCTGAAACTATTTTCAGTATATAGTGGTCTCATGCTTCCTGCCCTGACAGCCAGGCAAAAAGAAATTTACGACTTTCTTCTGAAGACGATTCGCGAGAAAGGCTATGCCCCCTCGATTCCTGAGATCGGCCGACGGTTTAAGATCGCTTCGACTAATGGCGTTTCCGATCACCTCAAGGCGCTGGAAAAGAAGGGCTACATCCGCAGAGTTGGCAAGCGGGCTTTCGACGTTTTATCCACACTCGGCAAGCCGGTTTTAACGGCCGTGCGCGATATCCCGGTCGTGGGCAGGGTGCCTGCCGGCAAACCGTTTCTCAGCGAAGAAAATATCGAAGGGCTTTTGACCGTCCCCAGTGACATGGGGACGGGAAAACTTTTCGCTCTGCAGGTCAAAGGGGACAGCATGATCGGCGCCGGCATACTGGACGGCGACCGTGTCATCGTCAAACAACAGGGGACGGCGGAGAACGGCGAGATCGTTTGCGCCCTGATCGAGGGTGAAGCGACGTTAAAGCGTTTCTATAAAAAGGACGGCGCCGTTACCCTCAAGGCGGAGAATGAAAAATATGCCCCTATCACGGTCTCCCAGGGAGAGTTCCGCGTCCTGGGCAAGGTCGTAGGGTTGATGAGGAAATTTTAGAAGAGTTCAAGGTTCCAAGTTCAATGTTCAAGGTTAAAGATAAAAGGGCAGCACATGCACATTGAACCTTAAACGTGAATTTGAACTGACGTCTCGTCTGGAGGCCACATGCATGTAAAACATTTTGAGGATTTGGAGATTTGGAAAGAGGCACGACATTTAACACAGAAAATTTACGGTTTAACTGCAGGTCCAAAGTTCTCGAAGGATTTTAGCCTCCGCGGCCAAATCCGAAATGCAGCGGTTTCCGTTATGTCAAATATAGCTGAGGGATTCGAACGAAGTGGGAATCAAGAATTCTCTCAATTTCTTTATATCGCAAAAGGTTCCTGCGGTGAAGTGCGTGCACAACTCTATGCGGCAGTTGACCAAAGATATATCTCATCAAAGGAATCGGAAGAACTACTAAATTCGTTCAAGCGCTTATCGAGTATGATCGGTAGCTTAATCAATTATCTGAAGCGTAGCGGAATGAAAGGACCGAAATACAGCTCAAACCGTTCGACGACTTCAAGTGATTCAATTCCTACTGAAACGCATCGAGCTCTTTAAACTTTGAACCTTGAACCCGGAACTTTGAACTGGTTGAGCCCATGCCCTCTTTCGCCCAAGAGCTCAGACGCGATAGTGCTCGGCCTTCCCGGTGGATGCTTTCGGAGATCGCCGGGCGGCTGGTGGAGATCTCGAGCTCGGGAGCTTCAGTTTCACTGACCATGGTTTTTGCGCTAGTCCGCGAAGCGCAAGAGCGGGGAGAGCCGGTGGGCTGGGTGACCGCGATGAACAGTTTTTTTTATCCCCCCGATGCGGCTCAAGGCGGAGTTGATCTCGCCGCGCTGGTCGTTGTCCGTGTGCTCCATCCGACCAGTATTCCCCGCGCGGCAGAAAAGCTGTTGCGGTCAGGCGGTTTTGGCTTGATCGTGCTCGATCTCGAAGCGGCCGATATTCCCATGCCGCTCCAGAGCCGTTTGACCGGGCTAGCCCAACACCACCACGCGGCGCTGATATGCCTGACCGAAAAAGAGAGCAAGACATTCTCGCTGGGATCCCTGGTCTCGTTGCGGGTTCATGCCGAGCGGAAACGGAGCGATTCCAGTCGCTTTCTCTGCCGGCTCTGTGTCCTCAAAGACAAACGGCGGGGACCCACCTGGACCCATGAGGAATTTTATCGTGGTCCCGCTGGCCTGTGTTGATTTGCCCGCCTTTCCGTTGCAGCTGCTGCTCAGGCGTCACCCTGATTGGGTTAGGTATCCGGCAGCCGTCGTCTCCGAAGACAAGCCCCAGGGATTGATTCTCTGGGTCAACGAAAAGGCCAGGCGACACGGCGTGCTGCCGGGCCTGCGTTACGGGGCGGCGCTTTCTCTCGCGGCAAGTCTTCATGCCGGCGAAGTGTCACCCCATGAAATCCATCGGGCCGTTAAAGAGCTGACCCATCGACTCATGGGTTTCACTCCCGAAGTGGAGCCCGCCGCTGAAGAGCCCGGAGTCTTCTGGCTCAACGGCATGGGTTTGAAGCTGCTTTATCCTTCTTCCGAAAAATGGGCGCGGGCGCTTCACGTGGATATCGCGGCGCAGAAATTTCAGGTAAGTGTGGTCGCCGGCTTCACGCGTTTCGGAACTTATGCGGTCGCCAAAGTAAAAGAGGGAATAACGGTCTTCAACAATCCCGCCGAAGAGCGGCAGACCGCTGAAAAAGTTCCGTTGCATCGTTTGGATCTCGATTTCGATTTTCGCGATACGCTTTTTAAACTCGGGATCAAAACCGTCGGTGGCTTGCTGTCATTGCCGCCGGTGGGATTGCGCGAGCGTTTCGGGCCGAAGGCTTATCGTTTACACCGCCTGGCTGCCGGCGAGCTTTGGACGCCGCTGGATCCGTACAAGCCCGAGGAGCCGGTGCGGCAACAGCGCATTCTCGACGATCCGGAAAACGATACCACGCGTCTGGTTTTTATCATCAAGCAATTGCTCCATCCGATGCTGGCGATGCTTGCCACCCGCGCTCAGGCGCTGGCGGCGTTGTCGCTTTCCTTTCTCGTCGATCGAAGCCATTGGCTGAAGGAGCCAATCCGCCCGGCGGTCCCTACCCTTGATGCCAGCCAAATACTCGATCTGGTTCGCCTGCGTTTGGAATCCATGCAGTTTGTTGCCGGGGTTGCAGAGATCGCGCTAGAGGCAGAAGCCTGCCCGGCCACGGCCGAACAGCTGCGCCTTTTCAGTAAAGAACTCAATGGGTCCGAAGGGCCGAAGCGCGATCTCGACGCCGCCAATCGCGCCCTGGCTCGGCTGCGCGCCGAATTCGGCAACGATGCCGTCGTACAAGCGAAATTAACGAATGGGCATTTGCCTGAGGCCCGTTTCACCTGGGAGCCTCTCAGCCGTGTCAAGCTTCCGCGAAACGATTTGAACGACTTGAACGTTTTGAACTCTCCGACGGCTAAAGTGTTGGTGCGCCGCATCATGGCGAAGCCCCAGCCTTTGCCCGGCGGGCCGCGCCATACCCACGAGGATGGCTGGCTCATGCTGGGACACCAATACGGCAGCGTCGATAAACTTTCCGGCCCTTACGTCTTTTCCGGCGGTTGGTGGAACAGAGAGATCCAGCGCGACTACTACTTCGCCGAAACCCGCCGCGGCGCCATCGCCTGGGTCTATTACGATCGCGTGCGGCGAAGATGGTTTTTGCAAGGATGGATCGAGTGAGAATGGTTCAAATTGTCCAAGTCGTTTAAAACGTTCAAATCGTTTAGGAGGGAAACCAATGCAAGTCAAAAACTTCGAAGATTTTGAAATCAGGAAAGCCGCTCTTTGATTCTCTCCGAAACGACTTGAACTATTTGAACGTTTTGAACGGCGAAAGTGATACTAGGAGAGCAACAATGAACAATAGACTTTTGATGGTTCACCCCGGCAGAATCTTACTCGAAGATTATTTAGCTCCGCGAGGA
>DAIRFP010000387.1:0-3333 GCA_036794995.1 Thermodesulfobacteriota bacterium
CCTGGCCGCGGCGCTCGGTGGTTCCGCCGAGTCCTGGCTGCAGATGCAGGCTGCCCACGATCTCTGGCAGGCGGCGAAGAAGCGCAAATTCAAGGTGCAACCGATCAAGTTGGCGGCGTGACCAACGGAATAACGTAATTCGAGCCTGGCCCCTTTCCTTTGATTGGGTCCAAGTCGCGCAATAAACCTTAAGAAACATTAATGGGTCAGAGAAACGAATAAGTCATCAAAGGAGCCAGTGGACTTCGCAGGTTGAAAAAGTGAATCCGACCGCGATTACTCGCAACGTTGCGATGCAATGAGTGTGACCTTCAGCATAAGGCCTCTACTCATCGTGGCGCTGTGGTGCCTGCTCGGAGTGCCGGGGCAGGCGCTCTGCCAGACCTCCGCGGAAAACGCCGCGTGCGGATAAGCTGAAAGCACTGCGGCCATGCGCGAATGCCAGAGCGACCGGCTTAAGCGCGCGGATGCAGGCATGAACGCAGCATACCGAAGTCTCAGCGCCAAGCTCGACCAGCGCGGCCAGGCGAAGTTGCGCGCCGCCCAGGAGGCGTGGCTCAAGTTCCGCGCTGCCGAAGCGGATTATCAGGCCGATGCCACAAGAGACGGAACATTGGCGCCGCTGATTGCAGAGCGCGTGCGGGCCGATTTGACGGAGTCCCGCCGGAAGAATCTGGAGAAAGCAGCCGCGGAGCTCAAGTAGATGCAAACACGATTTAAGCAGGAACCCGGGTCGGACCAACGCAATGCGCTGATCCGGCAAGATAACGTCACTGAATAGACGCGTTCCGAGGGCTTAGTGGTATATTTTTGATAGGGATAGCAGCGTTCCGAGCCGAACCAGTTCAGTCTGTTCCCTAAGGATCCTTCGGGAAGGGAAAGAATGGCTCCTCAGAAGTTTTTTCTCTACTTGCTGTCGATGCTCTTTAGCACCGAGATCGGAGCCGTTGAACTGCCACAGCCTTTTACCACGACGCTCTACGGACGCCAGTATCTGGTTGCGACGGTCGAGACGGTGTTCGATCTGGTGCGCACCGGCGATTACTTCAAGTACACGATGCGGACCAAAGGCAGAGTTCTACTTGTGGAAGACGAATTATACGACTGCAGCGTTATGGCAATACGCGACGGGCAGATATACGCGGTGGAACACAAGCACACAAGCAAGAGGAATCCCGACCGCGACGCCTTCACTCGTTTCGACTGGAGCGCTGGGACAGCCGAGGTAGCAATTGGGAATGGTCGCCAAGCGCGAGTTACCGGGCTTGTCTGGCCAACATGGGACCCAATTTCGCTTAAGTTCAAGGTGATGACGGATTTACTTAACGGAGGCCTGGACGAGAAGCAGGTCTATCGGTTGCTGGAATATGGCCAGCTCAGTGAGTGGCCATTGCGCCCGGAGGGGGAAGACCGGGTGAATACGCGATTTGGAGAAATCCCCACGGTCAAAATCGCACGGTCGGACGGTAAATCCTACAAGCTCTGGTTTTCGCCTGGCCATAGATTCATTCCTGTGAAGATACAGTTCAGTCATCTAACCGCGGAGCTGATTACGAATCCGGCCGAAGCCCACAAGAGGACTTTGGCGGAATCAGCCGAGGCGCCGCGTTGCTAGGCGATAGCAGGCTGTGATGCGAGGAGACGAACAAGTGAATCGAAGTACGGTACTGACATCTCTCTGGAATTATCGGAGCTGCTTTGTGCCGCCTCTGGCGATCTTGGCAGGATTCGCCTTGTTGGTGGTGCTGGCAATTGTAGTGGGAAAGTTTGACCTAGACAGTGTCGAGTTGAAGGCAATCGCAGAATTTCCCCGCAAGCTGACCATTCCGCAATTGCAGGCAGTCGTTGGCGTCGGTCTTTGGTGGTTGTTTAGCGTGTATCTGTTCTGGCTGGTCGCGATCGTCGGTAGCGTTGCCTGTCTTTATGTTGTTCGGAGCACAGCATCCAACAAGCCACCAGCTTTCCGGCGCGCCGCTTTAGGGGTCGTGGGCGCAGTAACCGTTCTCTTCGTTGCGGCGCTTACTACTTTTGTCTGGACTGGCGGCACCTTGATGTCGATGCAGAATGTAATTGCTCCCATCGGCAAGCTGGCACAAGGGCTCCGGAGGTTGATGGAGTTGACTAATGGGTTGGCGATCGTATCGGTCGTTTTGGTAGTGGTATGCGCCGGTGTTTCCCTTGCTCCCGCAAAAAGCCAGGATGCCGTGAAGCATCAAATGGAGCAACTAAACGTGTTGCTGTATGTCAGCGCAGCGATTGTGGTTGCTTGGGTATTTCAGTCGCGATTGTTGTATGGATTCGCTGCCACCGCACTGATCGACGAGCAAAGCAAGTACGTGGGCGGCATCGCTCCGACCGTCAGCCTGGTGGTTGGAGCAGTCGGCAGTATCTATCTGATCCTGACGTATCTGTTGAGTGTTTTTGTGCTGCACCGAAGATTTTCGAATCTTGGAGGAGCAGCCGTTAAGGCAAGTCGTGCTGACGAGAGACCAAAACAGGAAGGAAGCCCGATGACGCTACCATTCCCAGCGTGGTCCCGCACGATTGCCCTTTTGGTTCCGGTCTTGCCGGGAACCTTCGAGTTCTTTTTCAACTTTGTCGACAAGTTTACCAAAGGGTAAATGATGATTGGCAACCTTAGGGGACAGCAACTGTGTTGAACTCAGGCAGCTTGCGTACTCGGGTGCACATAGTAAATGGGGCCGAGGGCGGATTTCTGGAAATGTAGACCCGGCTCTGATTGTTTCGCTCTCCCGATCTCCCGATCTCCCGATCTCCCGATCTCCCGATCTTCCGATCTTGCGATTTCGTGTACATGGAGCCGCGTCCACTTTTCTGGAATATGAATCGACCCAGTTTCACGAAGGAGTTGACCGAACGTGAAGATGAAACACTACGCGACGTTCGACGCTTACCTTGCGGGCCAGGCGGCGAAGAATCGGCCCATCATCCGGGCCTTCCGCAAGTTCGTGAAGCGCGAGGCGCCCCAGCTCCAGGAGTCGGTGAAGTGGGGCAACGGATGCTGGTTGAAGGGCAAGGTCCCGGTCTCCTACGTCTACTCGGCGCCGGACCACGTGCAGTTCGGGTTTTTCCGGGGCGCCTCGCTGAAAGACCCGAAAGGGCTGCTCAGGGGCGAGGGCCAGTACGTGCGGCACGTCAGGGTGACCAAGACCTCCGAATTCGATGTGAAAGCCGTCCGGGCGCTCCTCAAGCAGGCCGCGCGCTAGCTGGAATGGAAAGAAGGGGGGGCTTTTGAGCACTTCCTCCTTCTAAATGGCGTCAGAGTAAGATTTCCACTGCTCGATAAAGTTACTCTGCGGCTGATTGCATCAG